>NZ_BMJQ01000011.1 GCF_014643535.1 Aliidongia dinghuensis
CGCCGAAATGGGGAATCGAAAACGCAGAAAAACCGCCGTCTTGACACGGCTTTCCTGCAAATCCAGTTACTTCAGCGCTCCGGAAAACCGCGCCAGATCAATCGCCTATCGATTGATCACGGACGACTACCAAACCAACCCTGAGGCGGTCTGCATAGCCTTTGCCCTTGAGATAATCTCGCGGCGTCATTTCGTTGCCATCTTTGTCTTTGAGTTCTCGATTTGCCTTTTGATACCACGCGTTGAGTTCCCAGTGCTTCAGCTTGGGAATGCTGACCAGGTTCTCGCCGGAGGTTATCAACTCCGATGGTATTTCGCCGCTGCGGCCCGACGCCTGCTCCACGATGTGGTGCACGTCGTAGCCGCGGCGCGCCGGGCCTTGAGCCGCCTGCTGCAGTTCGTCGAGCGACTTCGGCGTGTCACTATAGGCCTTGATATAGGGATAGTACTCATAGACCCACGCGGCGATCTGGGCGGCGTTCAGGGCCAGGCCGATCGGGCCGCCGACCGCATCCTCGCCGGCCAGGATCACAGCGCGCTTCGCCGCCCAGCGCGCCAACGCCTTGATGATTGGCCAGCGATAGGAGTTACCGGGATCCTCCGGTGGGACGAGCGGCGCATCGTCGAACAGCGGCGGGCCGCCATTATGGCCGATGCCGGGGCGGTTCGGGTCGGGACGCGGTACGCTTGGCACCGACACGGCCGGCTTGTCGACCGGCCGAAACTGCCCGGGCCGACCTTGAGTAGCCCCCGGTGGCCAACGCGGATGCTTGTCGGGGTCCCAGACCCCGGCCTTGTCGAGCCAGTCGGCGGCCTCGGCGAAGCGGTCGAAGACCGGTGCCAGCCCCTCAACAAAGCGCCGGTCCCAAAGCGGCATGCGCTTGGCGATCGGTATGGCTGGTACATCGATGCCAAGCCGGGCCGCAACCGCCCGGACCAGCATGGCGCCCTCAGGCGACAAGGTGCCGGCGGACGCCCGATCGAGACAGGCTTGGGCCGCCGCCTCGTCGTCGACCGTTAGATGCTCGGCCGCGCGCGCGACCTGCATCGGCACCGGCTGGCCGGCGACCTCCGGCCCCAAGAGCTTGGTCAGCCAGAAGCGCATTGCGTCGGGCGGGATCGGCCGGACGGGGCTGCCGTGCCGGTCGGTGAGCGGGATGCCCGGCCAGAGCCAGACGGCCCCAGCCTTGGCGATAAGCAGGCGCGGCCGCGCCGGCGCACGACAAGGCGCCCGCGCGATCGAGACGATCGGCATGGAATGGCTCTCCGGAATTTGGGCAAAAGAAAACCGCCGGAGGCGGGGCCAGCCGGCGGTCGGTTGCGGCGAGAAGCGCTTGGGCGCGCCTTCGCTATGTTGGGTTAAGGAACCGGATTAACTCGGAACGGTCAAGCGAAATTGGAACAAAAGTAGAACATATGCGCCGCATGCGCTCCGACTTGCCCTGCCGGATAGAGCAACCAACTTCGCGGGCGCCGCCACCCTCGCCCAGCTCGCTCTCGCTCGCCGCCCTCTCCCGCTCGCGCGGGCGAGGGGGCTTCTGGTGCGGCCTCAGATCGACCGGGTGGCGCCGCCGTCGATGCGGATCATGGAGCCGGTGACGTAGCTCGCCTTCTCGCTGGCGAGGAACGCTGCGACGGCGCCGAATTCCTCGATCGTGCCGTAGCGGCCGACCGGGATCTCGGCGGCGGCCTTGGCGGCGATCTCGTCGACCGTCTTGCCCTGCTTCGTGGCGGCGGCATGGTCGAGCGAGGTCACGCGCTCGGTCAGGATGCGGCCGGGCAGCAGCATGTTGACCGTGACGCCGTCCTTGCCGACTTCGCCCGCCAAGGTCTTCGACCAGCCGACGAGGGCGGAGCGCAGCGTGTTCGACATGCCGATCGTCGGGATCGGCTGGATGACGCCCGAGGAGGCGACGGTCAGCACGCGGCCCCAGCCGCGCGAGCGCATGCCGGGCAAGGCCAGGTCGGTCAAGCCGATGACGTTCAGCACCATCGCTTCGAACTGGGTCTGCCATTGCTCGGGTGCTATGCCGGCGGCACCAGACGGCGGCGGGCCGCCGGAATTGTTGACCAGGATGTCGACGCCGCCGAACGCCTCGGCGATGCGGTGAAAGGCCTTGGCGATGCTCGCATGGTCGGCAAGGTCGGCCGCGACCGCCATCATGGGGGCCCCGGTCTTGTCGCCGATCTCGAGTGCCGCTCTCTCCAGCACCTCGCGGTTGCGCGAGACGATGGCGACCGAGGCGCCTTCGGCCGCGAGCGCGGTCGCGATACCGCGGCCGATGCCGCGGCCACCGCCCATCACCAGGGCGCGCTTGCCCGTGAGACCCAGATCCATGGTCAGAAACCCCTTTCTCTTTTGGCCCTGTCGAGCCGGGCCAAAAGATGGTCCAGCTCGGCATGGTCGTGCTTGTCGAGGCTCGGCCCCGGGCTGCGCACCTTGGCCGAGCCGATGAGGCCGCGCCGGCGCAACACCTCCTTGCGGATGGCGAGCCCCAGGCCCGGCTGGTTCTCGTAGCGGACGAGCGGCAGGTAGATGTCGTAAAGATCCTCAGCCCGCTCTTTTTCGCCGGCATGGAACAGGCGCACGACGTCGACCAGCATCTCGGCGAAGGCGAAGCCGGTATTGGCGCCGTCGACGCCGCGGTGCAGCTCCAGGGGAAGGTGCATGGCGCCGTTGCCGACCAGGATCGACACGCGGCGCCGGTTGCCCGCTGCCTCGTCGGCGCGCACGAGCGTGATCTTCTTCAGGCCGGGCGTCTCCTCGTGCTTCAGGATCTTGAGGCTCGGGAAATCATGGAAGAGGCGATTGATGAGCGACGGGGCCATGGTGACCTGGGTCGTCTGCGGATAGTCCTGCAGCACGATCGGCGTCGAGCCCAGCGCCGCGGTCACTTGCGCGTAATAGCCGTAGATCTGGTCGTCGGTCTTGAGCCCGGTCAAGGGCGCCACCATCGCGCCGGCGGCACCCAGGTCCATGACCGTCTTGGTGAAATCGCGCATCACGTCCATGCCGGGCGCGCTCACGCCGACCACGACCGGCACGCGGCCGTCGATGCGGGCGAGCACGCGCTTGGCGAAGGTGAGCGATTCCTCGTTCGACAGCTTCGGCGCCTCGCCGAACACGCCCAGAATGGTGACGCCGTCGACCCCGGCCGCGAGATAGGACTCGATCAGCCGGTCGGCCGATGCAAGGTCGAGTGCGCCGGCATCGGTGAAGGGGGTCGCGGCGATGATATAGACGCCCCGCGCGGTCTCGTCGATCAAAGGCATGAAGCGACATCCGATACCATGGAAGGGGTTACGATCATGCGCCGCCCTGGCGTGGCAGGGCAAGCCGCGAGGGGCGATCTGCCGCGGGTGGACACGCGCTTAGGATCGGTCACAGGCCGCTGAGGTCGTCGGGCTCGAGGCCGAGATCCCGGAGTGCGGGGCGGCCGAGGTGGCGAAGCGCCCGATGATCGCGGCGGCGGTTCATCATGCCACGCCACCACCGGGCGAGACCCTCTGGCCATTGGGCGTGCCGCCAGATCGGTAGCGGCGCGGTGTTCGCGTTGGGCGGCGCGGTTGCCGCCTCTTCTGCTGCTGTCATCGTCTCGTCCTTGGGAGAGGGGCGAAACCGGCGCAGGAGCAGACTTCAAAACGACGAAGGCCTCGCCCGTGCCGGCGAGGCCTTCGTTGTTTCCGCTGATGGGGGAGGCTTATCCCAGCCGGAAACGCCGCGGCCCCACCTCGAAGGTGGCGTCACGGTCGCGTCGGCGGAGGCGGGCGCTCGTCATCTGCATGGCGAAACCATACCGAGCGGTATGTCACGCCGTCAATCGCGGATTGTCTTGCCCCGTGCCGTGCCAAACCGGCTGCGATATTCGCCGGGTGTCAGGCCCATCACCTTCTGGAACACTTTCCGGAAGGCGCCCGCGTCCTCGTAGCCCACGTCCCAGGCGACCTGGTCGATCGTACGGCTGGTCAGTTCCAGCATCTCGCGCGCCTTGCCGACACGCAGCTGCTGGCAATATTCGGTCGGCTTGAGCCCGGTCGCCTTGCGGAAGCGGCGCAGGAACGTGCGCTCCTCTAGCCCGGCCCGGCCTGCCATGGCGGCGAGGCTGACGTCGCGGGCACCCGTCGCCTGCAGCCAATGCTGCGCCTTGAGGATCGGCTGGTCGCCATGCTGCAGCGGCGGCGCGAAGCTCGAGTAGTAGCGCTGCTCGCGGCCCGGCGGATCGACCAGCAGGAAGCGTGCCGTCTTCAGCATCACGGTCGGGCCCATGAGCCGGTCGACCAGCTTCAGCCCCAGGTCGGTCCAGGCCATGAGCCCGCCCGCCGTGATCAGGTCGCCGTCGTCGATGACGAGCCGGTCCGTATCGACGCGGACATCGGGGAAGCGCCGGGCCAGCGTTTCGGTATAGGTCCAGTGGGTCGTGGCCGTGCGTCCGGCGAGCAGGCCGGTCTCGGCCAAGAGGAAGGCGCCGGCGCAGACCGAGCAGAGCGTGGCGCCTTCGGCCTGGCGTGCGCTCAGCCAGCGCGCCGGGGCGGCCGCCGCCTCCGGCGTGATCGGTGCGCCCAGGCTCGGCGGCAGGATCAGGATGCCGGGCCGGCCGGGCCAGCCCGGATGCGTATCGAACACGCGCTCGATCGCGCCGCTGTCAGGCCCCTCTTGCCAATGGCTGACGCGCAGGGCCGGCCGGGCTTCGGCCTCGCCGCCGGCTGCAAGCCGGCTCGCGACCTGGAACAGGTCGGTCAGGCCATGGATCGCCGCGAGCTGGGCGCGCGGATAGAGCAGGATGCCGATTTCGGCCGGATCGCTCATTTGTCAGTTTTGCCGCGAAAAATGTCGGTTTCGCCAATCCGCACCATGCCGGCAGCGCGCTAGCTTGTCCATCGGAAGGCGGCCCCTTCCAGCGAGGAATCAACAGAGGATCAAGGGATTATGACCAAGCGTGCGCTCGTCGTCGTCGATATCCAGAACGACTATTTCCCGGCCGGCAAATGGCCGCTTGTCGGCATCGAGGCGGCGGCCGACAACGCGGCCCAGGTGCTGGCCGCGGCGCGCGACCGGGGCGATCTCGTCATCCATGTCCGGCATGAATCGCTGCGCGAGAACGCGCCGTTCTTCGTGCCGGGCACGACGGGGGCCGCGATCCATCCGAAGGTGCTGAACCGGCCGGGTGAGCCCGTGGTGGTCAAGAACTTCATCAACGCGTTCCGCGAGACCGGGCTCGAGGCGATCCTTGACGATGCCGGGGTCGAGGATGTCGTGGTGGTGGGCGCCATGAGCCACATGTGCGTCGATGCGGTCACCCGTGCGGCCGCCGACCTCGGCTATCGCGTCACCGTGATCCACGACGCCTGCGCCACGCGCGATCTCGAGTTCGACGGCGTCAAGGTGCCGGCAGCTCAAGTCCACGCCGCCTTCATGGCGGCACTCGCCTTCGCCTACGCGACCCTGCGCTCGACCGCTGAGCATCTCGCCGAGGCGTGAGGTTCCGGCTCTAGGAAAATGCCTTGGCGACCATCTCCAGTGCCCGGCCGTCGGGCAGGGCGATCAGGTCCAGCACGGTGAAATGATTATGGCCGGGTGCGGCGATCAGCGTGACGGCGGCGCCGCACCTCATGAGGAGCCTGGCATAGTCCGTGGTCTGACGGACCAGTTCCGGCAGCTCGGCGCTGCCGACCGTGAGCAGGGTCCTGGCGCCCCGGCGGGCATAGCGATCCGGGCTGTACTGCTCCACTTCCTGTGGCGTGAGATCGAGCTTGTCGTTGAGATAGCAGAGCTGGATCGGCTCCAGATCGTAGAGCCCGCTGATGCCGAGCACGAGTGCCACCGCCGGATGGCCGCGAAAGCAGGTGGCGAGATGGCCGCCGGCCGAATGCCCGCTGAGGCAGAGGCGCTTGGGATCGGCCCCCCATTCGGCGAGATGGGCGGCCAGGAATTCGACCGCCTGGCCGATCTCGTTCATGATCGCGCCGATGCGGGCTTCGGGTGCGAGCGTATATTCAATGAGCGCCACGTTAAAGCCGCGCGCCAGCGGCCCCGCGGCGACATGGGCGAATTCCTCCTTGGTGCGGCTCTGCCAATAGCCGCCATGGATGAAGGCGAGCGTCGGGGCGCCGAGCTTGGGGCCCGGGAACCAGTCGAGCCGCTGGCGCGGCGCCGTCCCATAGGCGAGGTCGCGCTTCACGTCGAAGCTTTCATAGACGGTGGCGCTGCGCTTGACGAAATCCGCCATCAAGGCCGCCGCGTCCGGGACGGCCGCGCTATTGTTATAGGCTCGGTCCAGCGCCTCGCGATCCATACCCCGGTAGAGACTCATGGCAGATCCTTTCGCTCGCCTCGTGGGCAGCGAGCATAGAGGGTGGCGCGGCGTGCCGCCATCGCCGGCTCAGCGCTGCCAGATCCGCCGGTAGCTCGCGCGGAAATCGGGGTCTTCGGGCTCGGGATCGGCGCGGGTGACGACCTCGGGCTCGGCGACGAAGCCGCTCGTCGGCTGATGGGCCATCAGCCGGTTGAGCTCGTCGAGCAGCTGCCAGGCCTGCAGCTCCAGGGGCTCGGCGATGGTCGCGGTCTGGTAAAAGCCGCGGCGGATGCGGTCGCGCGCGCTCGGGCTGCCGTCGCCGGCCGAGATCAGCGACAGCCGGTCGGTCGGCACCCCCTCCTGCTGCAATTCCCCGACGGCGTCGTCGAAATAGAGATCGTTGATGGCCAGCACGTCGGTCAGCGCATCGCCATATTGCTTCAAGAGACGCGCCATCTCCGCCGGCATGCGCCGCCCGGTCTCGGTGAGCGGCAGGTTGACCAGCTCGAGCAGGTTGCATTGGGCGCAGGCCCGGATGCGGTTCGCTATGCCGCGCGCCTTGGCGACGGCGATCGCATACTGGTAGTCGGTCAGGATGACGACGCCGGCATGCCCGCCCGACCGGCTGATCGCCGCCTCCGCGGCGAGCCGGGCGACCGTGCGCGGATCGGTCGTGACGTTGACGGCGACCGGTGTGCTCGGCACCGGGCCCGGCTGGGGGCCCACATGCCAGCCGACCAGCGGCAAGAGGCGCGCCTCGGCTGCGGCGCCGTAATAGGGCCGCTCGCGCACCGCATCGAGGCCGACCAGCACGACACCGTCGGCAGCGGTATCCTCCGCGACCGCCGTGCGGAGGGCGGCGGCGAGATCGGTCGGATCGCCGGCACCGTCGAGCACGACGAGGTGCCAGCCGAGGACGCCTGCTGCCTCGGTCAGGCCGTCGACAACGCCGCTGACCCCGTCGTTGCGCATGTCCAGGGCGACGACCGCAATACGCTTGTCCTCGGCGCCCGCGGGGCCGGCCGGCGGGCCGTGCCAGCCGGCACCGGCAGCGGGGCGGGCGACGATGCCCGTGACCATGCAGGCCATGAGCAGCAGGGCGTACGCGCCTGCCCATCGATGCGCGATATGCCGTCTGGCGCCGAGCCTGCCGGTTCTCTGCCTCGTGGTCCCCTGGTCAGCCGTTCCGGTCGATCCGCGCATTCGGTCCCGCCGGCTTGGCGCCGGCCTTTTGCGGACCCGAGTGGGGTCCGCCTGTGGGCCTATCTTATGCCGGGTGCGCCGAAAGCTCTAGGAGGCGCGGCACCCCCACTCGGAACCCGGTCTCAGAACAGGCCGGAAAAGGCGCCGCCGTCCAGCACGATGTTCTGGCCGTTGAGATAGCCGGCCTGGGCGCTGCACAGGAACGCGCACATCTGGCCGAATTCCTCCGCCCGGCCGAAGCGCCCGGCCGGGTTCTCGGCCCGAAGCCGGGCGGCGAGCTCGGCCTCGTCGACGCCGGCCTCGGCGGCGGCGAACTTCAGGTTCTGGGCCAGCCGTGCCGTCTCGAAGCGGCCGGGCAGGAGACCGTTGATCGTCACGTTGTGGCGCGCCACCTGACGGGCGAGTACGCCTGCGAAGCCGGTCAAGCCGGCGCGCACGCCGATCGACACGCCGAGCTGCGGATAGGTTGCCGGCGATTTCACGCCCGAGGTCGTGATGTTGACGATCCGGCCGAAGCCGCGCGCCGTCATGCCGTCGATGACCGCGCGGATGAGCAGGATCGGCGTCAGCATGTTGGCCTCGACCGCGGCCAGCCAGTCTTCATGGCTGACGTTGCGGAAATCGCCGGGCGGCGGGCCGCCGGCGTTGTTGACGAGGATGCCGGGATCGGGGCAGGCGGCCAGCACCGCGTCCCGACCCGCACTGGTGGTGATGTCGCCCGCGACCGGCGTGACGCGGACGCCCGTTTCACGGCGGATCTCCTCGGCGGCTTCTTCGAGGGCTGCCGCGCCGCGCGCGTTGATGACGAGATCGACGCCCTCCTTGCCAAGCGCCATGGCCGAGGCGCGCCCCAGCCCTTGCGAGGCGGCGCAGACGATGGCCTTGCGGCCACGCAGTCCAAGATCCATTCGCATCCTCCCTTCTCATGCGGATGCCTGCGGCACCCCTCGGCAGAAAGATGACGGTCGCCCCTGCTGCGATAAAGCTTCGGTGTCGCATCAGATTGATGCAAAAATGCAGCGATGATGGATTGGGATCATGTGAAGGTGCTCCTGGCACTCGCCGATGCCGGCTCGCTGCGCGGCGCCGCCCGGGCGCTCGGCATCGACCAGGCGACGGCCGGCCGGCGCCTGGTCGCATTAGAGGCGCAGCTGGGCACCAAACTGTTCGTCCACACGCCGTCCGGCTATGTCGTGACGGCGGTGGGCGAGGCGATCCTGCCCGGGGCGCGCCGGATGGCGGCAGAGGCGCTGGCGCTCGGCCGCCGCGCCGCCGGCACGGAGGCCGGGCTCCACGGCACCGTGCGCATCGCGACCGGCGACGGCATTGCCCGCGGCCTCCTGATGCCGGCGCTCGCCCGGCTTCACGCGCGCCATCCCGAGATCCGCACGGTGCTGCTGACCGCGCGCACGCTCGTCGATATCGCCCATGACGAGGTCGACATCGCCGTCCGCATCGTCCGCCCGAACGATCCGGAACTGATCGTGCGGCGGCTGGGGGCGCTCACGTCCCGGCTCTATGCCTCCGTCGACTATGTGGCGCGGCGCGGCGTGCCGGCGCCGGGCGGCGGCTTCGCCGGCCATGACCTGATCCTGCCGTACCCGGCGCCTGCCGGGCCGTTCCATGGCGAACCGATCGGCGCCGGCCGCGTCGTGCTCGAGACCAACTCCATGCTGGCGGCGGCCGAGGCGGCGCAGCAAGGCCTGGGCATCGCCTCGCTGCTCGAGCATCTGGGTGACACGGACCCGTCGCTCGTGCCGCTCTGGCCCGACCGGCCGCAGCGCCACGAGCTCTGGCTGGTGGTGCATCCCGATCTGGCGCGCTCGGCCCGCGTCCGCGCGGTGCTGGACGCGATCATCGAAGGCTGGCCCGCCGGGTGAGCGGCTATGCGCCAACCTCCTTCACCGCGATCGCCTCGACCTCGACCAGCAGCTCCGGCAGGAACAGCCCGGAGATATAGACGAGGGTGGACGCGCTCTTGATCCCGCCGGTCGCCTCGGTGCGGGCGGCAGAGAAGGCGGGGCGGTTCTTGGGGTCGGTCAGGAAAATGGTCGTCTTGACGATATTGGAAAAATCCATGCCGGCCTCGGCCAGCACCGCCTTCAGGTTGGCATAGAGCGCGCGCGTCTGCGCCTCGATGCCCTCGGGGATCGTGCCATCGGGCAGCATGCCGATCTGCCCCGCGAGATAGAGCGTACGGTTGTTGCCCGAAACCTCGACGCCGTGGTGATAGGCCTCCGGCGCCGGCCGGTCCTTCGGATTGCGGATCGTGATCATGCTCGCTCCTGTGGCTGTTGGGCGACGGATCGAATCGCCCGCGGTCATTTGGGGATGCGCACGCGGAAATGGAACAGCGGCCATGAGGCTGACCGCACGCGGCCTCCAGAAGCTCGCCCCCAAAAGCTCGCCCTCAGAAACTCGGTGGCGTGCAGGCGCTCACCACTTCGCAGACCTCGTCGCCGACGTTGCGGAAGCGGTGCGGCTTCGAGCTCTCGAAATAATAGGCGTCGCCCGGCCCCAGCACCCGCTTCACGGATCCCACCTGGACCTCGAGCCGGCCGCGGATGACGACGCCGCCCTCCTGGCCTTCATGGGTCAGCAGCACTTTCCCGGTGTCGGTGCCGGGCTGGTAATGCTCGTGCAGGATCTGCAGCGCGCGGCCTTTCAGGTCCGGCAGGATCTGGCGGAACGACACGCCGCCCTCGCCGATCTCGACCAGTTGGTCGGCGGTGAAGAACACGCGCTCCTGGTCGTCGAGCGGGAAGCCGAAGAACTCGGCCAAGCCGATCGGGATGCCGTCCAGGATGCGCTTCAGCGAGCCGACCGACGGGCTGACGGCCCCGCTCTCGATCAGCGAGATCGTGGCGTTGGTGACGCCGCACTTGCGCGCGAGCGCCCGCTGCGAAAGCCCGTGCCGCCGCCGGATCTCGACCAGGCGCGGGCCGACGTCGTCGCTCATTGCCGGACGTCCCATTGTTTCACCCGTTCAACATATTTAACGAAACGCGGGGTGGGCTCAATGATTTCAAGCGGTTGAACGACAAAAGAAATAGCCTGTCGCGGTTGCTGCGAAGGCGGGACAATGGCGGCCTGTTCCCGTCCTTTTCAGGTGCGCGCCCCATGTCCTATGCCCAGATGCCGAACGACCTCGAAGCCTTCTGGATGCCGTTCACGGCGAACCGCCAGTTCAAGGCGGCACCGCGCCTTCTGGTTTCGGCCAAGGACATGCACTACGTCGCGGCCGACGGCCACAAGGTGATGGACGGGGCCGCCGGCCTCTGGTGCGTCAACGCCGGCCACGGCCGGCAGAAGATCGTCGAGGCGGTGCAGAAACAGGTGGCCGAGCTCGACTTCGCGCCGACTTTCCAGATGGGTCATCCGAAGGCGTTCGAGGCGGCCTCGCGCGTGGCAGCATTGCTGCCGGGCGATCTCGACCGGATCTTCTTTGCCAATTCCGGGTCGGAGGCGGTCGACACCGCGCTCAAGATCGCGTTGGCCTACCACCGGGCGCGCGGCGAGGGCTCGCGGACCCGCCTCATCGGCCGCGAGCGCGGCTATCACGGCGTGGGCTTCGGCGGCATCTCGGTCGGCGGCATCGTCAACAACCGCAAGTTCTTCGGCGGGCTTTTGACCGGCGTCGACCACCTGCCGCACACCCATAACCTGGAAAAGAACGCCTATACCAAGGGCGAGCCGGAATGGGGTGCGCATCTGGCCGACGATCTCGAGCGGATCGTGGCGCTGCACGACGCCTCCACCATCGCCGCCGTGATCGTCGAGCCGGTCGCGGGCTCGACCGGCGTGCTGGTGCCGCCCAAGGGCTATCTGAAGCGGCTCCGCGAGATCTGCGACAAGTACGGCATCCTCCTGATCTTCGACGAGGTCATCACCGGCTTCGGGCGCCTGGGTTCTGCCTTTGCCTCGGAGCACTTCGGTGTGCTGCCGGACATGGTGACGATGGCCAAGGGCCTGACCAACGGCGTCATCCCAATGGCAGCGGTCGGCGTGCGCGAGCCGGTCTTCCAGGCCTTCATGCAGGGGCCGGAGAACGCCATGGAGCTGTTCCACGGCTATACCTATTCGGGCCATCCGATCGCGTCCGCCGCGGCGATCGCGACGCTCGACCTCTATCGCGAGGAGGGACTGTTCGAGCGCGCGGCATCGTTGGCGCCGTACTTCGAGGAAGCCGCCCACGCCTTGAAGGGCCTGCCGCACGTCATCGACATCCGCAACATCGGGCTCGTCGCCGGCATCGAGCTCGAATCGCGCCCGGGCAAGGTCGGCGCACGCGCTTACGAGTCGCTCGTCAAATGCTTCGAGCAAGGGCTGTTGATCCGCACGACCGGTGATATCATCGCGCTCTCGCCACCCTTGATCATCGAAAAGAATCAGATCGACGAACTGTTCGGCATTCTCTCCAAGGTGCTGCGCGACATCGACTGATCGCGCTCATCGCGGTCCCGCTGATCGGCGGGCGAATGCCGGCCACAACGAGACACCGGGAGGAGACGGGTCATGCTGATCGGCGTTCCAAAAGAGATAAAAAGCAACGAGAACCGGGTCGGCCTGGTGCCGGGCTCCGTGCGCGAGCTGGTGCAGCACGGTCACCGGGTGCTGGTCGAGCGCGGCGCCGGCGCCGCCATCGGCTTTTCCGACGAGGCCTATGGCGCGGTCGGCGCGGAGCTCGTCGCCACGGCGGCTGACGTCTTCGCGCGCGCCGAGATGATCGTGAAGGTGAAGGAGCCGCAGCCGAGCGAATGCGCCATGCTGCGCGAGGGGCAGATCCTGTTCACCTATCTGCACCTGGCGGCGGACAAGGCGCAGGCGGAGGCGCTGATCCGGTCCCAGGCCGTCTGCATCGCGTACGAGACGGTGACCGATGTGCGCCACGGCTTGCCGCTGCTCGCACCCATGAGCGAGGTCGCCGGCCGCATGTCGATCCAGGTCGCAGCCCATTGCCTGGAAACCCAGCAGGGCGGCGGCGGCATGCTCCTGGGCGGCGTGCCCGGCGTGCCGGCGGCCAAGGTCGTGATCCTGGGCGGCGGTGTGTCCGGCACCAATGCCGCGCGCATGGCCATGGGCATGGAGGCCCATGTGACCGTGATCGACCGGTCGCTGCAGCGGCTGAACGAACTCGACATGCAGTTCGGCGCCCGGCTGCACACGCTGTTCTCGACCGCCGAGAACATCGAGCGCACCGTCATCGATGCCGACGCGGTGATCGGCGCGGTGCTGATCCCTGGGGCGGCGGCGCCCAAGCTCGTCAGCCGCGACATGGTGCGCCAGATGAAGCAGGGCGCGGTCATGGTCGATATCGCGATCGACCAGGGCGGCTGCTTCGAGACCTCGCGGCCGACCAGCCACGACAAGCCGACCTTCATCGAGCACGGCGTCGTGCATTACTGCGTCACGAACATGCCGGGCGCCGTCGCTCGCACCTCGACCGTGGCGCTCAACAACGCGACCCTGCCGTTCGTCATCTCCCTCGCCGACCGGGGCTGGAAGCGCGCGCTCAGACATGACCCGCACCTCAAGGACGGGCTCAACATCGCGTTCGGCCGGGTGACCCACGAAGCCGTTGCTCATGCGCTCGGTTACCATTATCTCGTGCCGGACGAGGTTTTGGCCGATTGAGGAAGCATGCGGGTCACGGTACTGGCGGCGACGGGGCGCCTGGGGCAGGCGCTCGTCCGGCATCTGCGTGCCGAGGGGCACGCGGTCATCGCCGTCGGCCGTGACCCGGCGAAACTAACGACCCTGCCTGAGGACGTGGTCCGCCGCGTCGCGGATTTCGGCGACGCGACGGCACTCAAGGTGGCGCTCGCCGATGCGACGTGCATCGTCAGCTGTGCCAATGCCGCCCATGTGCCGGCAATCCTTGCGGCCCTGCCGGCGCCCTTGCCGGAGCGGCTCGTGCTCATGGGCTCGACCCGGCGGTTTTCCGCCGTACCCGATGCCACGGCCGAGCATGTGCGGCGGGCCGAGGCGCTGCTCGCGGAGCTGCCGGTGCCGAGCGTGATGCTGCTGGCGAGCCTGATCTACGGTGCCGGCGGCAGTGTCGTCGACGGGCTGGCGGCCCGGCTTCGCCGGTCGCGCTTCCTGCCGCTGCCGCGCGGCGGCCGCTCGCTGGTCCAGCCGATCCATATCGACGACGTGGCGGCGGCGCTCGTGGCCGCGATCGTGCGCGACGCGGCGCCGGGCGCGCCCATTGTCATCGCCGGCCCCGCGCCGATGAGCTATGGCGCCATGGTGCGCACCATCGCGCGCAGCATCGGCCGGCCGGTCGTCATTCTGGCGCTGCCGGGCTGGCTGTTCTCCGGTTTGGGCCGGCTCCTGGCGCTGGTGCCCGGGCTCGCGGGCCTGGGCGGCAGCCTGCGCCGGCTGGTCGAGGACAAGGCCTACGACATCGGCGAGATGCGCCGCCGCCTCGGCGTCTCGCCACGCGCCTTCGAGATCGGCGGGCCGCGCTAGAGCGCGGTCGCATTGGCTGGAACCAGCCAATGCGTGAATCGCGCTCTACCTATTTGATTAGAGACGGATTCACGGAATGAGTGGATCGCCAAGCGATTCCACTCATTCCGATCCGGCTCTAGGCCCGCAGCAGCTCCTCGACGAACGCCGGGACCAGCTCGGTCGCGGGGCCGTGCCGCGCCTCGTCGAACAGCCTGGCCCCCTCGGACGGCTCGAGGTTGAGCTCGACCGTGCGCGCGCCGGCGCGGCGCGCCTCGTCGACAAAGCCCGCGGCCGGATAGACGTTGCCGGACGTGCCGATCGAGACGAACAGGTCCGCCTGAGCAAGCGCCTGCTCGATCTCCGCCATGTGCATCGGCATCTCGCCGAACCAGACGACGTCGGGCCGGAGCGAGCCCGTGCCATCGCAGCCGGCGCAGGCGAAATCCTGGGTCAGCTCCTCGGTCACCGGCACGACACGGCCGCAGCCGGTGCAGCGCGCCTTCAGGAGCTCGCCGTGCATGTGCAGCAGCCCACGGGTACCGGCGCGTTCGTGCAGGTCGTCGATGTTCTGGGTGACGACCAGCACCGGGCCGGGCCAGTCTCGCTCCAGCCGGGCGAGGGCGATATGGGCTGCGTTCGGCTGGACCGCGGGGTCGAGCAACTGGCGCCGCCGGGCATTGTAGAAGGCCTGGACCCGCGCAGGATTGCGCCGGAACGCCTCGGGGGTCGCGACATCCTCGATCCTGACGGTCGCCCAGATGCCATCGGCATCGCGAAAGGTCGCGAGCCCCGACTCGCGGCTGATGCCGGCGCCGGTCAGGATGACGATCGATTGCATGTCGGCCATGAACTGCCTCTCCCGTGTCGGCCGGATCCTAGAAGCGGGGGCCGCCGCGTGCCATATGACGTGCGACCGTAGTGGCGCAATAGCCCTCGCCCGCGAGAGCGGGAGGGGGAGGGGACCCGGCCGTTGGGCCGGGGAGGGTGAGGGCAGTGTAGCTGAGACACCCTCACCCGCCTCGCTTGTGCTCGGCCGCCCTCTCCCGCTGCCGCGGACGAGGGCTTCATGTGACGATTCTTCGAGTTCGAGCGTGCCCCAAGAAGATGCCCTCGCCCAGACCCTTGCCGACATCCGCGCCTGCCGCGAGTGCGAGAGCCAACTGCCCTTGGGGCCGCGGCCGGTCATCCGGGCGAGCGTCACGGCGCGGCTCCTCATCATCGCCCAGGCACCCGGCACACGCGTGCACGAGACAGGGCTCTCGTTCAACGACCGCAGCGGCGACCGGTTGCGCGACTGGCTGGGGGTGAGCCGGGACGAGTTCTATGACGAAAGCCGTATCGCGATCATGGGGATGGGCTTCTGCTATCCGGGCGTCGACCGGCACGGCGGCGACCTGCCGCCCCGGCCGGAATGCGCGCCGCTCTGGCACCCGCGCGTGCTGCCGCTGCTGCCGGCGATCGAGCTCACGCTCCTCATCGGCCTGCACGCGCATCAGCGCTACCTGCCCGAGACGAAGCGGCTCAGCGTGAGCGAGCGGGTCGCCCGCTGGCGCGAGCAGCCGGCGGACCGCTTCGTGCTGCCGCATCCGAGCTGGCGCAACACGGGCTGGCTGAAGCGCAATCCCTGGTTCACGGACGAGCTGCTGCCGGTCTTGCGCCTCCGCGTGCGAGCCGTGCTGGACGGTGTCGTGCTGAACGAGCGGGGCTGAGCCCGCTTCCGCCCGCGGGCTGCGACGCGGGCGAGCCTTGCCCCGGGACCACCGCTGGTCGCATGCTTTTCGCATGGGCGAGCAACCGGTCATGTGCGTGCCGTCGCACGGTCGGAACGGCGGGCGGCCGACCCGGGCCGAATCGGCGCGGCGGGTCGAACATCTGCTCGACGTCGCGACCGCGCTGTTCCTCGGCCACGGCTATGGCGCCGCGACGATCGAGGCTGTGGCGCGGGAGTCGGGCGTCGCCAAGAAAACGATCTATCGGCGGTTCGGCGGCAAGGCGGCGCTGTTCGGTGCGGTGCTGCGCCGCCTGTCCGACCGGTGGCTCGACGGGTTGGGCGCGCTGCCGGCCGACGGCGACGCGCTGTCGGCGACGCTCCGCACCTTCGCCCGGCATGCGCTCAATGCCGCCGTCAGCCGCGAGGGCGTCATGCTCTCGGCCATGATCCAGGCCGAGGCCCGCGCCTTCCCCGAGCTCGCCCATGGCTACTACGAAAATGGCCCGGCCCGCATCCAGGCAGCGCTCGCTCGCTTCCTCGCCGCCGAGGTCGCGGCCGGCCGGCTCACGCTTGACGACCCGGAGACGGCGGCCGATCAGTTCCTGCATCTGGCGGTCGGCGGTATCCATCGCCGCGCCGTGCTGGGCGTCGAGCCGCTTCCGGACCGCGCGGCGCTTGACCGGCGCGCCGATTTCGCGGTCCGCATCTTCCTCGACGGATGCCGCCGCGCGTGACACAATCGATGACAGTCTCGTGACGGCGTTGCCGCGGCAAGGCCAGGGCCGTCCGTAGGCCGGAGAGCGCAATGCGCGAGCTTTTCGATCGCCAATTGGCGGAACTCAAGATCCGGGTCGTGGCGCTGGGCCGCCTCGCCGTCGCCCAACTCGACGGTGCGCTCCAGGCGGTCGAGCACCGGGATGTCGGCCTCGCACATGATGTCGCCGCGGCGGACGGCGCGCTTGATCGGGCCGAGAGCGAAATCGACACTATCGTCCTGCGCTTGCTGGCGTTGCAGCAGCCGGAGGGAGCCGACCTGCGCCGCTTGCTGGCGGCACTTCGCATCTCCACCGCGCTCGAACGGGTCGGCGATCATGCCAAGACAGTGGCGAAGCGCGTGCCGGCGGTGCGCGCGGGCCTGCCGAACCCGGCCGACCCGAGGCTGGTCGCGATCGGGCAGATGGCGCTCCGCGAGCTGGCCGATGCGATGCGGGCCTATGAGACCGATGATGCGGAGCTGGCGCTCGACGTCTGCGCGCACGATGTTGAGCTCGACCGCCTCCATAAGACCTATCTCGAGGCGATGCTCGAGGCGATGGAGGACGAGCGGTCGGCGATCCGGCCCAGCGTGTTCATGCTCTATGCCGCCCGCAATTTCGAGCGGATCGGCGATCAGGCGACCAACATCGCCGAACGGGTGCATTTCGCCGTGCGCGGCACGCTACCCAAGGAGGACCGCCCGCGGGCGAATGATGAGCCGCAATAGACCGGCGGCTTGACCGTGCGGGCGCGGTCGCCTCAGTGCGCTTCCGTCCGATGGAACGTCAGCACGCTCATGAGCTGGTGCCGGCGGCCAGAGTCGTCGACCAGCGGCAGCAGCAGGTGGCGATAATAGACGAGGGGGCGATGGAGCCAGTTGAGCGTGCGCTCGGCAAGCGTCACGAGGCCGCCGTCGCGCGCGGCGTCGAACTCGCGCCGGGTCTCCGGCAGCAAAGGGCAAGGCAAGTCGCCTAGCAAAATCCCTTGCATATTGCCAATCAGGTTGTGGCAGACCTCCGTGCCGGCGAGCCGGCAGCGATAGTCGATCGTGCTGTCGATCTGCCAGAGGATGATGTTGGGCAGGACGGGGCCGAGGTCGCACGGATCGATGTCCGCCCGGCGCGGGGCGCCGAACGGTCCGCGCTTGGCCCGCCAATAGGTTAGCGCGCGCCGGTGCTTGTCGGTCAGCCGCTCTTCAGGAAGATCGTCGGCAGGGACGGAAACGCTATAAAGCGTCAGTTCCGGGGTCATCAGGTGCGCGCCAGAGGCGATCGCGACCGGTGAAACGGTACTTGCCAGCATCGCAGAAGCCTTCCTCGATTATCTTCCCGGGCAGACTGTACGCAGCCCTTCGGGCGGATTTCGAAACGTCAACTGCAGGCTTCGTGCCACTCGCGCCGAGGTGGCGGGCACGGGGCGGCCGGCGTGGGCGTGGACGGCATGAGCGTGGATAGGCCGCTATTCCGCCTCATCCTCCAGCCGCTCCATGTCGGCGTCGGAAAAGCCAAAGTGGTGGCCGATCTCGTGGATCAGCACATGGCGGACGATATCGTAGAGATCCTCACCCGTCTCGCACCAATAGTCGAGGATCGGCCGGCGATAGAGGAAGATGCGGTCGAGGTCGGACTGGGTGGCGCTGACGCTCTTGTGCGGCAAGGCCACGCCGCGATAGAGGCCCAAGAGATCGAACGGGCTTTCCAGGCCCATCTCCTGCTCGGTCTCCTCGTCCGGGAACTCCTCGACGCGGATCTCGACGTCCTTGACGAAGCTGGCGAGCGTCGGAGGGATGCCCTCGAACGCTTCCCGGGCCAGGCGTTCGAGATCATCGAGACCAGGGGGTAGGATCGATTCGTCGGGCATGATAAAGGCGGCTTTCGAGGACGATGAGCCAGAGCGGCACGGGTTATTGCGGCACGGGCTATTGCGGCACGGGGCGGATCCTGGCGATATCTCCGGACGCGCGCTCTATGCCAAGATGCCGCATCCCCGGGCGAGAGGGAAGGGCGGCGGGAGGGAAGGACGACATGACAGCGAAACTGACCGCAGCCGAACGCACCGCGGCGCTGGCCGAACTCACCGGCTGGACCGTAGTGCCCGAGCGCGACGCGATCCGGAAATCCTTCAAGTTCGGCGATTTCGTCGGCGCGTTCGGCTTCATGACCCGCGTGGCGCTCCTGGCCGAGAAGGCCGATCACCATCCGGAATGGTCGAACGTCTACAACCGGGTCGAGATCCTGCTGACGACCCACGACGCGAGCGGGCTCTCCGCTCGCGATGTGGCGCTGGCCAAGGCGATCGACGCGCTGCTGGGCTAGGGCGCCTGATCAGACCGGCGGCGCTGCGCGGAACGCCGGCAGCGCTTCGGCGCGAGCCGAGAGTGCGGCGAGCGCCGGATGGCGATCGACCGGGACCCGGTCGGCGACCATCAGCTGCGTGAAGCGCCAGGCGACGGCGGCGCTGACGTCGGCCTGCAGCGGCCGGTCGCCGAAGAGCCAGTCGTCGCCCGCATCCACTTCCCGGTCGAGCAGGCTGCAGGCGGTCTGCAGCTGGCCCGTCACCCGGTCGAGCCAGGGCTGGTGCCGCTTGTCCGCCGGACGCAGTTCGAATTCATAGACGATCTGGATCGCCTTCTCGCAGACGGCAAGCGCGAGCCCGATCAGCCGCTGGGCGCGGGCATGGTCGCCGGGCGAGCTCGGGTTGAGCCGCCGCTCGGGGGCGGCGAGGCGGTCGAGATATTCCAGGATCAGGCCCGACTCCATCAGCACGGTCCCGTCGTCAGTGACGAGCGTCGGCGCCTTCACCACCGGATTGATCGCCGCGAACGCGTCGACTTGGCGGAATACCGAGATCGGCTCCTGCGCGAAGGGCAGGTCCATCAGATGCATCGAGATCGCCGTGCGGCGGACGTAGGGCGAATCCAGCATGCCGATCAGGCGCATGTCACGAGCTCCCTCATTCCCTGGTTGAACGGCCGGCAGGATGGCAGATCCCGCGGCCCCGTGACATGGCGGGTCATCGGCCCTAAGACGTTTTTGCCGATGAATTCAAAGGGGATGAACGGGATGCCGCTGCCGGTCGAGCTCGATGCCAAGGATATCGCGATCCTGGAAGCGCTGCAGGCGGACGGCCGCATCGCATTCTCCGAACTCGGCCGCCGCGTCGGCCTGTCGCAGCCGGCGATGTCGGAGCGGGTGAAGCGGCTCGAGGAGCGCGGCGTCATCACCGGCTACGGCGCCCGCATCGACCCGGCGGCGCTCGGCCTGCGCATGACGGCGATCCTGCGCTTGAAGACGACGCACCAGCAAATCGAGGCGTGCCTCAAACAGTTCGCCGCCCTGTCGTCGGTGATCGAGGTCCACCGGGTCACTGGGGACGACTGCTTCGTCTTGAAGGTGCTGGTGCCGGCGCCGGAGGATCTGGCCATCATCGTCGACGCGATCGGCCGGTTCGGCGCCGTTACCACGTCGGTCGTGCTGCGCGGCGAACCCGCGAAGCCGATCAGCCGCGAGCTCATCGCCGCCGCAAAGCGCTAGGCGCCCCGAGGAAGCACAATCCTAGGGGCGCGGCGCCGTTACTTCGGCTGCATGCGGATGGCGCCGTCGAGGCGCACCACCTCGCCGTTGATCATGGCGTTCTCGATCATGTGGATCGCGAGGCGGGCATATTCCTCGGGCAGACCGAAACGGCTCGGGAACGGCACGGTCGCGGCCAGGCTGTCCTGCACCTCCTGCGGCATGCCCAAGAGCAGCGGCGTGCCGAACAGGCCCGGCGCGATCGTGTTGACCCGGATGCCGAAGCGGGCGAACTCGCGCGCCGCCGGCAGTGCCAGCGAGACGATGCCACCCTTGGACGCGGCATAGGCGGCCTGGCCGATCTGCCCCTCGAACGCCGCGACCGACGCGGTCGAAATAATGATGCCGCGCTCGCCGTCGGCCAACGGCTCGAGCGTCTGCATGGCGGTGGCGGCGACACGCATCGTGTTGAAGCTGCCGATCAGGTTGACCTTGATGACGCGTTCGAAATCGGCGAGCGGCATGGCGCCGGTCTTGCCGACGATGCGCGCGGCCGGCGCGATGCCCGCACAATTCACCAGGATGCGCGCGATGCCGTGCCGGGCTTCGGCTTCGGCGAAGCCGGCCTCGACGGACGCCGCGTCACCGACGTCGACCGCGACCGCGTGGCCGCCGATCTCGGCCGCGACCGCCTTGGCCGCGTCCAGGTTGACGTCGAACAGGGTGACCTTGGCCCCGGCCTTGGCGAGTGCCCGCGCCGTGCCGGCGCCGAGGCCCGAGCCGCCGCCGGTAACGATCGCGGCATGTCCTTGGATCTGCATCGAGGATGTTCCTTGCCCTTGGGATTTCTGCTACCCGGGTCGTAGCCGCCCGGTCGTGCGCCCGCTCATAGCAAATGATCGGGCGGGTCGCCACTTCGGGCATCATGGGGGGGCATCGTGGGGCGGCCGGCGGGCGTTTGAGTGAACATCGGCGGCGGCGACGGCTTCTTGATCGCAATCCGCGATCTCATCTGCAATCCTAGGCAGAGAGATCGGGGCGAAGCCGACGCGTAAGACGGGGCGAGGATGACCGATACGGGCGAACGCATGTTCCTTTCGACTGCCTTGCCGTCCCGCGGGGAGCAACGGGTGGCAGTCGGTGTCGGCCTGGTCTCCGTTCTGGTGTTCGCGCTCTGCGTGCCGTTCGCCCAGATCCAGTTCGCGGGCGTGCCGGCCTTCATCCCGATCTACGAGTCGGCCGTCGTCATCAACGACCTGCTGACCGTGGCGCTGCTCATTGGCCAGTTCCGCATGGAGCGCACGCCGGCGCTGCTGGCTCTCGTGGGTGGCTATCTGTTTACCGCCCTCCTTGCAGCCCTGCATCTGATGAGCTTTCCGGGGGTGTTCGCGCCGGGCGGCCTCCTGGGTGCCGGCCCGCAGAGCACCGCGTGGCTCTATATGTTCTGGCATGGCGGCTTCCCGCTCGCCGTCGTCCTTTATGCCGTCCTGAAACCCAGGAACGGGGCCGCGGCGCCCGAGCATGTCCGACGCAGGCGCGTCCGACATGTCAGGTACATGATTGGGGGCGCGATCCTTCTCGTCGCGGCCGTGGCCGCGATTCTGGCGGCGCTCGCCACCACATGGGCGTCGGCGCTGCCGGCGCTCATGGTCGCCAACCATTTCACGCCCGCCCAGCAAATCGCCATCTGGACGGTCTGGACCTTCGATCTCATTGCCCTGGTGGCCATGGCCGTCCGCCGGCCGATAACGGTGCTCGATCTCTGGCTCATGGTCGTGCTGTCGGCGTGGCTTCTGGATGTGGCCTTGAGCGGCATGCTGAACGCGGCCCGCTGGGACCTGGGCTTCTATGCCGGCCGGATCTACGGACTCTTCGCCTCCAGCTTCGTGCTCGTCGTCCTCTTGCTGCAGACCCTGGCGCTTTACGGGCGGCTCGCCGAGGCGCATGGGGCGCTGGGCCGCCAGGCCGCAGCCATCGAGGAGGCGCGCCGTCTCGCCGAGGCGGCGAACCGGGCCAAGAGCGACTTCCTCGCCAACATGAGCCACGAGATCCGCACGCCGATGAACGGCGTCATCGGCATGAACACGCTCCTGCTGCGCACCAACCTCGACGCCGAGCAGCGCCGCTTCGCCGATGCCGTGCGCCGCTCGGCCGAGGTGCTGCTCGACCTCATCAACGACATCCTCGATCTCTCGAAGCTCGAGGCCGGGCGGCTCCAGCTCGAGGCGATCGACTTCGACCTGACGGAGGTGATCGAAGGGCCGGTCGAGCTCATGGCACCCAAGGCCCGGGAAAAGGGGCTCGAGCTCTCGTGCTTCATCGACGCCGAGGCGCGGCGCGTCGTGCGCGGCGATTCCAACCGGCTGCGCCAGATCGTGCTCAATCTCCTGTCGAATGCGATCAAGTTCACGCTGCATGGTGCGGTCGCGATCACGGCGTCGGGCGAGCGGCTCGGGCAGGGACTGACGCGCATCGAGATCGCCGTTGCCGACACCGGCATCGGCATCAGCCCGGCGTTGGCCGGCCGGCTGTTCGACAAGTTCGAGCAGGGCGACAGTTCGATGACCCGGCGGTTCGGCGGCACCGGCCTTGGCCTCAGCATCAGCAAGCAGCTCCTGGGCCTGATGGGCGGCACGATCCACGCCGAGCCGCGGACGGGCGGCGGCACGGTCTTCCGGGTCGTGCTGGTCCTGCCCGATGGCGAGAGCGGGCTCGCCCGTGGCGCCGCCGACCCGTCGGTGCTGGCCGGCCTTCGGGTGCTGGTGGTCGACGATACCGAGATGAACCGTGTCGTGTTCCATCAGCAGCTCGCGGACGAGGGCATCGAGGTCGAGGAAGCGGCCGACGCGGCAGAGGCGCTCGCAGCGCTGGGACACGCCGACGAGGCGGGCCGGCCGTTCGATATCGCGCTGCTCGACCACGATATGCCGGGCATGACCGGCGATCACCTGGGCGAGACCATCCGGCTCCATGTCGAATGGCGCCAGCCGAAGCTGGTACTGGTGTCGTCCGTCGACGGGCCGGGCCGGAGCGGGCGGGCACGCACCCGGTTCGATGCGGCCTTGACCAAGCCGGTACGGCATCAGGCGCTGGTCGAGTGCCTGGCCCGGCTGATGGGCGCCAGCAAGCCGGCCGTCGACGTGCCGGCGATGGTCGACGGCACGATGCCGGTGCACGCAACCGCGGTGGCCGCCGCCGGTGCCCGGCTGCTGCTGGTCGAGGACAACGAGGTCAACCAGATCCTGGCGACCGAGGTCTTGCGTGACGCCGGCTATACGGTCGGCGTTGCGGGCGACGGGCTCGAGGCGCTCGACGCGGTGGCGCGCGAGCCGTGGGATCTCATCCTGATGGACGTGCAGATGCCGCAGCTCGACGGATTCGAGGCGACCCGGCAGCTCCGAGCGCAAGGCCATACCCTGCCGATCATCGCCATGACCGCCAACGCCATGACGGGCGATCGGGAGCGCTGCCTCGAGGTCGGCATGGACGATTACATCTCGAAGCCGCTCGATCTCGACGAGCTGGTCGAGCGGGTCGGCCGCTGGCTCGCCGACCTGGCGGCTCGCGTCTGACGGGTAGTCGCTGTCCGATGGACTGGACAGATTGAATCCCTGGGCGCTCAATGGATGTCGGCGTCCGGCCTGAAGCCGTGGCGCCGGCAACCCCGCGAGGGACCATGGTCAAGCTCGTTCTTTCGATTGCGAGCCTTTGGCTTGCTCTGTGCGTTTCCGCCACGGCCGCGCCGGCCGAAATCGTCTCCGACACGCTCACCGATCTGGCCCCCGGCGGCCAGCTGCGCGCCGCCATCAATTTCGGCAACCCGGTGCTGGCGCAGCGGGACCCGGACACGGGGCTTGCGGCCGGCGTCTCGGTCGCCCTCGCTCGCGAACTCGCCTGGGAACTGGGCGTGCCGGTCGTGCTCGTGCCGTTCGATGAGGCGGGCCAGGTGGTGGACGCGCTGAAGTCGAACGCCTGGGACGTCGCCTTCCTCGCCGTCGATCCGGCGCGCGCCGGCACGATCGATTTCACCGCGGCCTATGCGATGATCGAGGGCACCTATCTGGTGCCGGCGGCGTCTCCACTGAAGCGCGCCGAGGATGTCGACCGGAACGGCGTCCGGATCGGCGTTGCCGCGGGCAGCGCCTACGACCTCTATCTCAGCCGGTCGCTGAAGCACGCGGAGCTCGTTCGTACGGCGGATACGGCGGCGGCGACCGACCTCTTCCGCCGGAACCAGGTCGACGCCTTGGCCTGCATCCGCCAGCCGCTCGCCGACTATGCCCGGGCGCACAGCGATGCCCGCGTCCTCGACGACGATTTCATGGAAATCCCGCAGGCCATGGGCATGCCCAAGGGACGCCCGGCCGGCGCCCGCTTCCTGCGCTCCTTCATCGACGAGATGAAGTCGACCGGCTTCGTCGCGAAGGCGTTCGGCGTCAGCGGCCAGCCCGATGTGATCGTCCCGCCGCGCGAGCAGTGACCCCTGGGGAGTGACCGAAGTTGCCTCCGTCGGCATAGACTGCGTTGGCGGCCTCGGCCGCGACCCCAAGCCAACGCGCGAGTCTCGCCAACGGGAGGACCCATCATGAGCCGCATCGTCTATGTCCTGAACGGCCCGAACCTCAATCTCTTGGGCAAGCGCCAGCCCCATATCTACGGCCATGAGACGCTGGCCGACGTCGAGGCCGAGTGCCGCCGCACCGCGGCCGAGCTCCGGCTCGAGCTCGAATTCCGCCAGAGCAATGCCGAATACCAGCTGATCGACTGGATCCACGAAGCGCGCGAACGCGCGGGCGGCATCGTCATCAACCCGGCCGCCTTCACCCATACCTCCGTCGCGATTCTCGATGCGCTCAATGCCTGCGAGTTCCCGATCATCGAGGTGCACATCTCGAACGTGCATCGGCGCGAGCCCTTCCGGCACCATTCCTACGTCTCGCTCGTGGCATCCGGCGTCATCGCCGGTTTCGGGACGCAGGGCTATCCGCTGGCGCTGCAGCGCCTCGCCCGCCTCATCGACGACAGCGAGAAATAGGGGCTGACTGTCGCATCCCGGTCGCAAAACCGCCGCCTCGCTGTTACGCAACTTAAGCCTGACTGCCTTTTTGCCCGGCTATAGAGGAGGCCATCATCCATGTCCTGACCTAGCGGAGGGCCGTCATGACGACCAGCGATCGCCGCACATTCCTTCGTGTCCTGGGCGGTACCGCCCTGGCCGCAGCGCTGCCGGAAAGCATCGGCCGCGCCATGGCGATACCGGCGCACCATCGCACGGGCACGATCGAGGATGTCGAGCACATCGTCGTCCTGATGCAGGAGAATCGCTCGTTCGACCATTACTTCGGCTCGCTACGCGGCGTGCGCGGCTTCGAGGATCCTCGTGCCGTCCGGCTGCCGTCGGGCCAGCCGGTCTGGTACCAGCCCAATGGCCTCTCGCCGGTCCTGCCGTTCCATCCGACGGCGCCGGACCTGGGGCTGCAGTTCCTGGAAGACCTCGCCCATGACTGGACGAGCACGCACGCGGCGTTCAACCTCGGCAATTACGACCAGTGGGTCCCGGCCAAGGGCTCGACGACCATGGCGTACCTGACGCGGGACGACATCCCGTTCCATTACGCGCTCGCCGACGCCTTCACGATCTGCGACGCCTATCACTGCTCGCTGATGGGGCCGACCGATCCCAACCGCTATTACATGTGGACCGGCTGGGTCGGCAACGACGGCTCGGGCGGCGGCCCGGTCGTCGACAATGCCGAGGCCGGCTACGGCTGGTCGACCTTCCCGGAAGTGCTGGAGGCGGCCGGCATCTCGTGGAAGATCTACCAGGACATCGGCACGGGGCTCGACGCTGCCGGTTCCTGGGGCTGGACCAGCAACGCCTATATCGGCAACTACGGCGACAATTCGCTGCTCTATTTCCATCAATACCAGAACGCGCAGCCGGGCAGCCCGCTCTACGAGAAGGCCCGGACCGGTACCAACATCTCGGCCGGCGGCACGCTGTTCGACGTGCTGAAGGCCGACATCGCGGCGAACCGGCTGCCGCAGGTCTCCTATATCGTGGCGCCCGAGGCCTATACCGAGCACCCGAACTGGCCGGCGAACTACGGCGCCTGGTACGTCTCGCAGGTGCTGGACGCGCTGACCGCCAATCCGGAGGTCTGGAGCAAGACCGCGCTCTTCATCACGTTCGACGAGAACGACGGCTTCTTCGACCATATGGTGCCGCCCTATGCGCCGCCGTCGGCCGCCCAAGGCCTGTCGACGGTCAGCACCGCGAACGAGATCTTCCCGGGCAGCGCCTCCTATCCGGCCGGCCCCTACGGCCTTGGGCCCCGCGTGCCGATGATCGTGGTCTCGCCCTGGAGCAAGGGCGGCTGGGTCTGCTCCGAAGTGTTCGACCACACCTCGATCATCCGCTTCATCGAGCGCCGCTTCGGCCCCGGCCACGGCGGGCTCGCCGAGGCGAACATCACGCCCTGGCGCCGGGCCGTGTGTGGTGACTTGACGGCTGCGTTCAATTTCGCGACGCCGAACGAGGCGCCGGCACCGCTGCCCAGCACCGCCGGCTATGCCCCGCCGGACGCGCTCCGGCACAATGACTATGTCCCGGTGCCGCCGGCCGAGCAGGCGGTGCCCGACCAGGAGCCGGGCCTGCGCCGGGCGCGGCCGGCGCCCTATGTGCTCGAGGCCGAGGGCCGGGTCGATGCCGCGACGGCGACGTTCCATGTCGCCTTCACCAACAGCGGCACGGCCGGCGCCTGCTTCCAGGTCCGCGACGGCTCGGGCTTGTCCCTGCCACGCAGCTACACGGTCGAGGCCGGCAAGTCGCTCGCCGACAGCTGGCTCATCGCCCCGGGCGCCTATGACTATTCGGTCTATGGGCCGAACGGCTTCTTCCGGCGCTTCAAGGGCGATCTCTCGGCGCCGGTGCTGAACAATGTCGAGGTCGGCACCAGTGTCGACCCGATGGGCTGCGGCCTGGGGCTGGTCGTGGTGAACCGCGGCCAGGGCGCGTGCCGCGTCATCGTCACCAGCGCCTATAGCGGCCGGGACTTCGCCCATGTGCTGGCGCCGGGCGAGAGCGTCGGGAAATATTGGGCGCTCGAAGACTCGTTCGGCTGGTACGACCTCAAGGTCCAGGTCGAGGGCGACGCCGTGTTCCTGCACCAGCTTGCAGGCCACGTCGAGACCGGGCGCGACAGCGTCAGCGACCCGGCGATCGGCGGCGGCCGCAAGCACCATCATCAGAACAGCTGACCCGCTGCTCCGATAAGCGTCATGGCCGGGGCAACCCGACCATGACGTTTCGACGCTCCCCATTGAGCGAAGCCCGGCTAAGGGCTAGCCTCGACGGCAAAGACCGATCGGGGAGAGAGACATGCGGTTCCTGAGAATGGCGCGCACCGGCGCGCGGTGTCCCTGTTCCGACCGGCTGCCGGCCACGGCCGCTCGACGACGACAAGATGGTCGATCCCCCGCATTCATGGATTTTCCCGACCGCCCGGCGCTCCATCGCCGGTCCGCGGTTATCGGCGCCGCCGAGCCGGCGGCCCGGGGCCGTTGATTGGGGGCCGTTGACAGGCCGTCCCCAGGCTTCTAAGCACGTTCAACGTCGAGGCCCTGAACTGTTGGGCCGGCGAACCGAATTCCAAACCGAATTTCCGCTTCCTCAATGCAGCGAGGCAATCTTCCGTGAATAAGGTCTTCAAGGACGCCAAGTCCGCGCTCGAGGGCGTGCTCAAGGACGGCATCATGATCATGTCGGGCGGCTTCGGGCTGTGCGGCGTGCCGAACGCGCTGATCCAGGAGATCCGCGCCTCCGGGGTCAAAAACCTGACGGTCGTTTCGAACAACGCCGGTGTCGATGGCGACGGGCTCGGGCTGCTGCTCGAGACGCACCAGATCAAGAAGATGATCAGCTCCTACGTCGGCGAGAACAAGATGTTCGCGCAGCAGTATCTTGCGGGCGAGCTCGAGCTCGAGTTCAACCCGCAGGGTACCATGTCCGAGCGCATCCGCGCCGGCGGTGCCGGCATTCCGGCCTTCTTCACCAAGACCGGCGTCGGCACGCTGGTCGCCGAGGGCAAGGAGGAGCGCGTCTTCAACGGCCAGCGCTACATCATGGAGACCGGGCTCGTCGCCGATCTCTCGATCATCCATGCCTGGAAGGCCGACACCGAGGGCAACCTCGTGTTCCGCAAGACCGCGCGCAACTTCAACCCGATGATGGCGACGGCGGGCCGGGTCACGATCGTGCAGGTCGAGCATCTGGTCGAAGTGGGCGAGATCGATCCGGACCATATCCATACGCCCGGCATCTATGTGCAGCGCATCGTGCCGCTGGCGGCCGGCTACGTGAAGCGCATCGAGAAGGTTACCACCCGGCCCCGGCCGGCGGCTTGAACGCGAGAGGAGCGACAGATATGCCCTGGACCCGCGAAGAGATGGCGCAGCGCGCCGCCGCCGAGCTCGAGGACGGTTTCTACGTCAATCTCGGCATCGGCATCCCGACGCTCGTGTCGAACTACATTCCCGAAGGCATGACCGTGCAGCTGCAGAGCGAGAACGGCATGCTCGGCATGGGCCCGTTCCCCTATGAGGGCGATGAGGACCCGGACCTGATCAACGCCGGCAAGCAGACCGTGACCGAGCTGCCGACCTCGAGCTATTTCTCGAGCGCCGACAGCTTCGCCATGATCCGCGGCGGCCATATCGATCTCTCGGTGCTGGGCGCCATGCAGGTCGCCGAGAACGGCGATCTCGCGAACTGGATGATCCCGGGCAAGATGGTCAAGGGCATGGGCGGCGCCATGGACCTGGTCGCCGGCGTCAAGAAGGTCGTGGTCGTGATGGAGCACACCGCCAAGGACGGCGAGAAGAAGCTCCTGCACCGCTGCGACCTGCCCCTGACCGGCGCCGCTGTCGTCGATCTCGTGATCACCGAGCTCGGCGTATTCGAGATCGGCCAGAACGGCATGGTGCTGACCGAGCTGGCGCCGGGTGTCACGCTCGACGAGATCAAGGAAAAGACCGGCGCCACCTACACCGTGGCGCCGAGCCTCAAGGCAGCCTGAGACCGGAGCCCTCTCCCGTAAGCGGGAGGGGGCATCCTGGCGGATGAGGCGAGGGGCTCCCTGACGCATGGGCAAGTGACGCATGGGCAAGTGACGCATGGGCAAGTGACGCATGGGCAAGCTGGTCTGGCTCGCCTCCTATCCCAAGTCGGGCAATACCTGGTTGCGCGCGCTGCTGCACAATTACCTGCGGCAGCCGGCCGAGCCCTGGGACATCAACCGGCTGACCGACTTCACCGCCGGCGACAGCGACGCCAAGCTCTATCAGCATTACGATCCGCGCCCGGCGTCGACCTATTCGATCGCCGACGTGCAGCGCCTGAGGCCGCTCGTCCATCGTGACTTGACGCAAGCCTTTCCGGGCCCGGTGTTCGTCAAGACCCACAACATGGCCGGCCTTGTCGAGGGCGTGCCGCTCGTGACGCCGGATCTCACGGCCGGCGCCATCTACATGCTGCGTGATCCGCGCGACGTCGCGATCTCTTACAGCCATCACATGGGCCTGAGCCTCGACGACACGATCGCATTCCTCGGCAACCCGGAGGCCGCAGTCGGCGGCACCGACGCCAAGGTCTACGAGAAACATTCGAGCTGGTCGAACCACGTCCTGAGCTGGACGCCGGCACCCAGCCCGCATCTGCTCGTGCTCCGCTATGAAGACCTGCAGGCCGATCCGGTGAAGCAGTTCGGGCGCGTCATCCATTTCCTCAGCGGTCGGTCGGCGCCCGAGCGGGTGGCGCGCGCCGTCGAGTTCAGCCGGTTCGACGTGCTGAGCGCCCAGGAGCAGGCGCAGGGCTTCGCCGAGCGGCCGGCCGGCGCCGACCGGTTCTTCCGTTCGGGCCGGGTCGGTGAGTGGCACGAAGGGCTGAGCGCCGACCAGGTGGCGCGCATCGAGCGCGACCACGGCGCCGTCATGGCGCGCTTCGGCTATCTCTAGTTTTACCGGGTAGAGAATCGGCGCGGGCGAGCAACAAGGCGCGCTCCCTGGCATTGCCGGTCATTTCGGCGGCGCGGTGGAACTCGGCGCGGGCTGCCGCGATTTGTCCCAGCTTCTCCAGAAGATCGCCGCGCACCGTGGGCAGCAGATGCGATCCCTTCAAGCGCGGCTCGTCCTTGAGCGCGTCGGCGATGGCGAGGCCCTGGGCCGGTCCGAATGCCATGCCGACCGCCACCGCCCGGTTGATTTCAACGATGGGCGAGGGGGCTGCGAGTGCCAGCGCCTGGTAATAGGCGGCGATGGCGATCCAGTCGGTGTCGGCGGCAGTCACCGCACGGGCATGGCAGGCGGCGATCATCGCCTGCAGCAGATAGGGGCCGGGCGCGGGCGTCAGCGCCATCGCGCGGTTCAAGCCGTCGAGGCCGCGCCGGACCAGCGACCAGTTCCATCGGCTGCGGTCCTGGTCGAGCAGCAGGATCGGATCGCCCGCCTTGTCGGTGCGGGCGGCGAAGCGCGAGGCGTTCAGCTCCATCAGCGCCACCAGCCCCAGCACCTCGGGCTCTTCCGGCATCAGCGCCGTGAGCGAGCGGCTGAGGCGCAGCGCCTCGCCGCACAGATCGGCGCGCAGCCAGTCCGGCCCCGCCGTCGGCACATAGCCCTCGTTGAAGATCAGATAGACCACCTCCAGCACGGCGGCGAGGCGCTCCCGCCGCTCCGCCCCGCGCGGCGTCTCGAACGGGATGGCGGCATCGCGAAGCGCCCGCTTGGCGCGCACGATGCGCTGGGCGACGGTGGCTTCAGGCACCAGGAAGGCGCGGGCAATCTCGGGCGTCGCGAGCCCGCCCAAGAGCCGCAAGGTGAGGGCGGTGCGTTGCTCGGCCGGCAGCACCGGATGGCAGGCGGTGAAGATCAGCCGCAGCAGGTCGTCGTCGATATCCTCGTCGAGCGCCGCCTCGATGTCGGGCGTCTCACGCTCCAGCTCGGCCAGGTCGATGGCCAGTTCGCGATGTTTGCCGTCGATGAGCGTGGTGCGGCGCAGCCGGTCGAGCGCCCGGTTCTTGGCGACCTGGGTCAGCCAGGCGGCCGGGTTGCGCGGGATGCCGTCCCGGGGCCAGCGCTCCAGCGCCTCGAGGAAGGCATCCTGCACGATCTCCTCGGCCAGCCCGACGTCACGCAAGTAGCGGGTGAGCCTGGCGGCGAGCTTCGGCTGCTCGATCCGCCAGACTGCTTCGATGGCCGCCGCTTCGATGGTCCCGGTGGCCGTCAACCCTTCAGCTCGTTGAAGCCCTCCGCCGCCTTCTGGACGTCCTCGGGGAAGTCGCTCATCTCATGGACCTGGCGGATCTCGATCACCTCATTCTCCGAGGCGGGGCAGCGGCGGGCCCATTCGATCGCCTCCGCGCGCGAGCGCACGTCGATCATCCAATAGCCGCCCAGCACTTCCTTGACCTCCGGGAAGGGGCCGTCGGTGACAGCCGGCTTCCCGCCCTTGAAGCTGACCCGTGCTCCCGAGGACGGCGGATGCAGCCCGTCGAGCGCCAGCAGCACGCCAGCCTTCTTCAGTTCCTCATTGTATTTCATCATCGCCTGCACCGCCTCGGCGCTGGGCATGGCGTCGGGCGCCGCGGATTCGTAGCCGCCGGGGATCATCAGCATCATGAAACGCATGGGTGTTTCTCCTTGGTTGGTCCGATCCTACGACGAACGAGGGACGGCTTGATCGACAGGAGTGCCAAAAATAAAGCTCAAGTGCGTCACGCCGTCGAGGGAACCAAGGAAAGAACTTAGGGGCGCGTCGGCGCATTCCTCGACCGCTGCCGATCGGAAGAATGCGCCGACGCCCTTGTCAAATGCGGCTAGAGGATCACGCCGCCAGCAGCTGGTTCGGGTCGGGCACGAAGGCTTCGCTGTGCCGGCGGGCCTTCGGCACGCCCAGGCGATCGAGCATGGCGTCGACCACGGCGAGGAAGCCGGCCGGGCCGCAAACGTAGAAGTCGCAATCGGCCGACGGCAGGCGGGCGGCAAGCGCCGCATCGTCGAGGCGCCCGACCGCGTCGTAATGCACGCCCGCGACGTCATCTGGCCCCACGGCTTCGTAGAAGATCGCGGCTTCGATGCCGGGGCGGCTCCGTGCCAGCCGGCGGACGTGCGCACCGAAGGCATGGTGGGCGCGTTCCGTCGTCGCATGGATGAAGCGGACGGTCCGCGCGCCGGATGCCAGATGCTCCAGCATGCTGATCGTCGGCGTAATGCCTGAGCCCGCGCTCAACAGCACGACGGGGCGATCGCTCGTCTCGTCGAGCACGAAATCGCCGATTGGCGCGTGGACCTGAAGCGTGTCGCCTTCCTCGATGCGGTCGTGCAGGTAGTTGGAGATGAGCCCCTCGGGCGTGCCGGTGCCGAGGCCGTGCTCGCGCCGCACGCTGATCCGATAGAACCGGCCGCCAGGCGCGATCGACAGGCTGTATTGCCGGATCTGGTCATGGTCCTGACCGGGCACGCGCAGCTTGACGCTGAGATACTGGCCGGGCCGGAACGCCGGCAGCGGCGTGCCGTCGACCGGCCGGAGATAGAGCGAGACCATGCTCAGGCTCTCGCGCTCCTTGCGGATGACGAGGCATTCCTTGAAGCCGTCCCAGCCGGCCGCGCGCGCCTCGTCATAGAGTGCCTTTTCGCGGCCGATCATGATCTCTGCAAGCTGCCCGTAGGCGGCGGCCCAGGCGTCGATCACCGCATCGGTCGCGGCCTCGCCCAGCACCTTGCGGATGGCGATCAGCAGGTGGTGGCCGACGATCGGGTAATGTTCGGGCTGGACCTCCAGGCTGCCGTGCTTGTGCGCGATCCGGTCGACCATGCCGGAGAGGCGTTCCAACTGGTCGATGTTGGCGGCATAGGAGAGGATCGAGCCCGCGAGGCTCGACGCCTGGCCGCCCGACCGCTGGTTCGCCGGGTTGAAGATGTTCCACAGGCTCGGGTTGGCCTCGAACAGGTCCTTGTAGAACTGCTTCGTGATCTGCTCGCCGTATTGGCGCAGCACCGGCACGGTTGCGCGGATGATCTCGCGTTGGCTCTCGGTCAGCATCGGTCAGCTCTCTCGATAAGATTCAATGCAGATCCATCTTATGAGACGAACTTAAGATTCAAACTGGATATATCTTATGGCTGTGTTGCAGTGCACACGCTTGTGTTCGGCGGCCCGAGGCGTCAATGGGCCGGCGGCTTCGGCGGACCGATGCTGAAGGTGACGACGCCGGGCTCGCTCGGCGGGGGCGGCGGGTCATGGGCGATCGCCGATTTATCGGGTGGTGGCCGGAGGCTCGACACCAGGTCGACGAACCGGATGCCGTAGACATAGAGCGCGATGACATAGACCGCCCCGCCCGCGGCCAGGCCGAGCGCTGCCGCGCGGAGATACCACGGTATCCAGCGGCGGGGCGGGGTCGGCATCATGGGCAGGCGGTCTCTCTGTGGGCTCTGGCACGGTCAAACGGGCGAGAGCCATCGCACATTCACGGGCGGACGGCCAGGGGCAACCGCACCGCCCGCGCGAGCCTCGGGCCGCTCAGCGCGGGGCGAGGCCGTGATAAACCGCGTCCCGGATCTCGAGCGTGAGTGCGCCGGCCATGCCCTCGAATGCCGTGTTGGTCAGCGTCACGACCGAGAGGCGGCAGGCCGGATCGACGAACCAGCTGTGGCCGTAGACGCCGCCCCAGCGGATCGTGCCGGCTGATTGCGGCGTGCCGGTCGGCGTCGGATCGTCGACCACCGCCCAGCCATAGCCGAAGCCCCAGCCCGGCTCCAAGGTCTCGGCCATCGCGCCGACCTGGTTGCGCATCATCGTGCCCACGGTTTCGGGCCGAAGGATCGGCGCGCCGCCGGTCCGGATCGCTTCGAGAAAGGCCAGGATGTCGCCCGCCGTGCCGGCCATGCCGGCGCCGCCCGAGGGATAGGACGCCGGGTCGAAGATCCGGTCGGGCGCGAAGCGGACCGAGCCGTCCCACAGGAACACGGCCGCCTCCGCGCCCATGCGGGTCGGCTCGGGCTCGCCGTTGGCATAGGCGGCGGCGAGGCGCGACCGGTCGGTGACGGTGAAACCGGTATCGGCCATGCCGAGCGGGCCAGTGACGAGCGTGCGCACGACATCGGGCAGCGGCCGACCCGCCGCCTGCTCGATCACCGCGCCCAGCACGTCCATCGCCAGCGAATAACGCCAGCCAGTGCCGGGCGCATAGAACAACGGCGCTCGGGCCAGGCGATCCAGGTTTTCCGTGATCGACAGGCCCGGCTGATCGAGCCCGTCCGAGATGCCGAGGCGATGGTAGGGCCCGTCCTCCGGTTCCTGGAAGCCATAGCCGAGCCCGGCGGTGTGGCTCAGCAAGTGCGCGATGGTGATCGTGGGGGCGGTGCCGTCGGCGAGTTGCGGTGCGAACTCGGGCAGCCAGCGTGTCACCGGCTGATCGAGTGCCAGCGTGCCGGTCTCGACGAGCCGCATCGCCGCGGCGGCCACGATCGGCTTGGTGATGGAGGCGAGGCGGAAGATGGCGTCTTCCCGCATCGGGCGGGCCGCCTCGCGGTCGGCGAGGCCGGCGACGCCGGCATGGACGAGCTGGCCGTCATGGGCGACGAGCACGACCGCGCCGACGATGCGGCGCTCGGCGAGCGCGCGTCCCAGTACCGTGTCGAGGCCGGCACCGAGCCGTGGGTTGGGCGATCGAGGAAGAGGGCTGCGCATGACCGTCCGGCTCCTATATATTGAGTGATCGTTCCTGATATCCGATTGTCGATGACATTTCTAGAGTGATCATTGTGGAAAATATGCGAAGGCCCCGCGGCCGGCCGCGCGCGTTCGACCGGGACGAAGCGCTGGCCGCGGCGGCCCAGGTCTTCTGGCAGCAGGGCTACGAGGGTGCCTCGATTGCCGATCTGACCCAGGCCATGGGCATCACGGCGCAGAGTCTCTATGCCGCCTTCTCATCCAAGGCCGAGCTCTATCACGAGGCGCTCGGCTGGTATCAGGCTGAGGTCGGCGCCTCGCCCCGGCATGAGTTTGGCGAGGAGCCGTCGGTCTTCACGGCATTCGAGCGGTTGCTCGAAGGCAGGGCCCGGCAATTCTGCCAGCAGGGCCGGCCGTCCGGCTGCATGATCTCGAGCGCCGTCTTGTACTGCGCCGCCGAGACGCAGCCGATCGCCCAGCATCTCTCGTCCCTGCGCACGGGCGCGCTCGTGTCCCTGAAGGCGCGGCTCGAGCGGGGCATCGCCGAGGGCGAACTCAGGCCCGATACCGATGCGGCGTCGCTGGCGCGCTTCGTCGCGACCGTGATCCAGGGCCTGTCGGTCCAGGCGCGCGACGGCGCTTCCGAGGACGAACTCCTGGCGGTCGCGCGCATCGCCGCCGCCGAATTGGCCCGCCACCGGGTCGATCCACCACCGGGTTGATCCGGCGCCGGGTTCGGCTAAGGTCGGGGCCCCGGAACCGTCGAGGTCTTGACCGAGCCATGCCCGTCACCATCCGCCCGCGCATCCAGAATCTCCAGGCCTCGCTCATCGCCGAGGTCGCCATCTTGGGCTTGGGCGATCCGGAGGTCCTGCCGCTCTGGTTCGGCGAGGGCGATCTGCCGACGCCGCGCTTCATCATCGATGCGGCGGCCCGGGCGCTCGAGGCGGGCGAAACCTTCTACACGTTCGAGCGCGGCATCCCGGCGCTGCGCCAAGCGCTCGCCGACTACGAGACGCGGCTGCATGCGAAGCCTGTCCCGGCCGACCGGGTCGTGATCACGACCGCCGGCATGCAGGCGATCATGCTGACCATGCAGGCGCTGGTCGATCCGGGCGACAATGTGCTGGTCGTCTCGCCGGTCTGGCCCAACGTGCGTGCCGCGATCGAGATCATGGGCGGCGAGCCGCGCGAGGTGGGCTTGGGCCGGCAGGATGACGGCCGCTTCCGGCTCGATCTCGACGCTCTCGACCGGGCGCGCGACGGCCGGACCCGGGCGATCTTCGTCAATTCGCCGTCGAACCCGACAGGCTGGGTCATGAGCCGGGCCGAGGGCGAGGCGCTCTTGGCCTATGCGCGCCAGCACGGGCTTTATCTCATCGCCGACGAGGTCTATGCACGCGTCGTCTATAACGCGCCGGTGGCGCCGTCGCTGCTCGATATTGCCGAGCCGGACGACCGGGTCGTGGTCGTCAACAGCTTCTCCAAGGCCTGGGCCATGACCGGCTGGCGGCTGGGCTGGCTCGTCGGCACGCCCGAGATCGTCGAGGTCATGGGCAAGCTCATCCAATACAACGTGTCGGGCGCGCCGACCTTCATCCAGCATGCCGCGGTGACAGCGGTGCGCGAGGGCGAGGACTTCGCGCGCTCGATGACCGAACGCTACCGCGCCGGCCGCGCGCTCGTGCTGGATGCGCTCCGCGGCTTGAACCGGGTCCAGGTGGCGCCGCCTGACGGCGCCTTCTACGCCTTCATCAAGGTCGACGGCATGACGGACTCGGTGGCATTCGCCAAGGAGATCCTGGCCAAGACCAAGGTCGGGCTCGCACCCGGGCGCGCCTTCGGCCTGGGCGGCGAGGGCCACCTCCGCCTGTGCTTCGCCGCATCCCGCGACCGGCTCGAACCGGCACTCGAACGGCTGGTGCCGTTTTTGCGGTAAGAATGGCTCCGTCGTCCCCGCGCAGGTGGGGACCCAGTCGTTTACGCGCGGTAGCGCGGATATGAGTCTTGTCGCCGCGGACGCGGCTCTTGCTGGGTTCCCGCCTGCGCGGGAACGACGGCGAAGCTCCCAGCTATGGGTTTGTCTGAGCTGACCAACTGTTGCGGCAGATCTCCAGGATTGACGTTTATAGGACGCACAGCGTGCCCCCGGCGGGCGTACCTGCTGTTTCGCCGATCCGTGCTGTGATTTCCGGGTAGTCGAAGGGCTTATAAACTAAGGCGCCATCCAAAATGATACAGTAAATAATATAATCTATTTCCCCGCCGATGTGACGCCCCTGGTATCCCGTGGCCCAGGTTTGATGCCACCTCAGCATATAGAGAGAGCCAGAGCGTTTATGTTTAGTGTGACCGGAGAGTTCGTGTCTGTAGACCTTGCACAGCAGGTTGCCTCGCATGAATTGATGTTGCTTTTTTCCGCTGTCGCTCTTACGGAACAGGCACCGCTGATCGCGCTCGACCGTTTGATCGTTCGCGGGAAGGTGGATCCGAGCACTGCCGGATCTCGCTCGCCACTTCAGCAGGACTCCTATAGTCGGATCTGCGTCGCAAAGCACGGATGTGCCTATTTTGAAACTATCCGGAAACCGCGTGGGTGCTGCTTCAGCCATGGTTGATCCCTCAGGGTAGGTCGAATTATTACTGCGACAAGGCCTTCTTCAGGAGATCAAAGGGGGATGGGTCAATCTTGAACACAATCCAGCCAAAAAATACTAAAAGGACGAAAGCTATATTCGATACAATTCCAATAAATATTTCTTTAAAAAAATTAGGAAAAAATCGATGATCTTGCTTTATTTCTCGGAATATATTTGATGTTTCATTGCTAATTTTGGAGATTTCATATCTGTCAAAAAGAATTTGCTTGGCCTCTAATTTTGCTTCATTGAATTGATATAGTGCAATAAATTCGTTCAAATTTAAATTTTTTCCATTAGATTTTAATTGTTTTTCTTCTGCTGCAATTCTATCTCTTTCAAATATGGCGTAAGTGACCAATGCAAGAACGGAAATATTTGGAGATCGTGGGGTGTTTTGCGTATCGCCATCGCGAATCGTATTTATTAGTTCATAATAAACGTCAGTTGTTGTCGATGGCGGCGGTGTCAACTCGATCTCCACCATAACTTTTCGTTGATTGAAATAGAGTATCGCTCTCAGAATGCGTGATCAAGCGGGAAGGCCGCGTCAGCCGATTACTATCGCGGCATGCAGAGTGCGTAGCAGCCTCGTGGCGTTCGGGCTAGGCGACCCTCACCCGACTCGCGATGCTCGGCACCCTCTCCCGCGTCAGCGGGAAGGGTGAGGGCGGTCGAGCACCCCCGGATTGACTAGGTTCGCCGGGTCGAGCGGCGCGCCGGAGAGCACGGCGATGATGTTCTCGGCCGCGATCAGGCCCATCTGCGTTTCCGCTTCGGCCGTATGCGCGCCGATATGCGGTGTTACGATCAGGTTGGGCGCCTGGAACAGCGGATTGTCAGCTGCCGGCGGTTCCGCCGTGAAGGTCTCGAGCGCGGCGCCGGCGAGCCGGCCGCCGTGGAGCGCCGCCGTCACTGCCGCTTCGTCGACGAGGCCGCCGCGCGCGGTATTGATCAGGAGCGCCCCCGGCTTGAAGCGGGCAAGGGTCGCCGCGTTGATCATGCCGCGCGTCTCGGGTCCGAGCGGGCAATGCAGGCTCGCGATGTCGGACGTCCGATAAAGCTCGTCGAGCGTTGCGACCGGCCGGGCGAGCGCCGGGTCGATCGCCTCCAGGCGGCGCGAAAAGGCCTGGACCTCGAGCCCAAGCGCCCGGGCGAGGCGGGCGACGTGGCGGGCGATCGCGCCGAATCCCACGAGGCCGAGCGTGCGGCCGCGCAGCTCGCGGCCGCTATAGTGCCACTTGTCCCAGAGGCCCGCCTTGGTGCGGCCGTCGAGCCGCACCACGTCGCGGCCCAAGGCCAGGATCAGCGCGATCGTGTGCTCGGCCACCGAATAGGCATTGGCGCCGGCCGCGACCAGGACCGGGACGCCCGCCTCGGTCGCTGCCGCCACGTCGACGGAATCATAGCCGGCGCCATGCTTGGCGATGACGCGCAGCCCCTCGGCCGCCGCGATCACGCGCCGGGTGATCGGCGGGTTGTTGCGCATCAGGATCGCGTCGAGCCGTCCCGCGCCGGCAACCGCCAACAGCATGCCCTCGGTCAGTGCGTCGTCGAGGAATTCGAGACGCGCGCCAAACGCCTCGAGCCGGTCGATCGCCGGCCGGGCGAGGCGCGAGGCGGTGACGACGACGCGATGGGACATGCTGCGGCTCCTCTTGAGTAACGCCGCATTGGAGCCGGGGGCGGGAGCGGCGGCAATCGCCGGGGACGCAAGCCAGCCTTGCCGGGCTCAGGCTGCGCGGCGGCTGAGCGCCGCGAGCGTCCGGTCGATGCCCTCGTCGTAGGACGTCTTGGCGAGCGGCCCGATCAGGCTCGAGAGCGCACTGTCGTCGAGCAGCACCGGCTCGGTCATGAGGTAGTTCATCTCGGCCAGCCCCTTCATCAGCGGATCGAACAGACCAAACAGGCTGAGGCCGCGCCGGCCGATAGGCAGCAGCTTCGGTGACCGGCCAACCGTGGCGAAGATCCGCCGCGCGAAGTCGCGCTGGGTCGTGACGCCGGCGCCGGCCAGGTTCCAGGTCCGGCCGAACGCCGCCGGCGTGTCGATGAGCCGGGTCACGATCGGCCCCGCGTCCGGCGTGAAGACGAACTCGTGCGGCCGGTCGATCGGCCCGATCATGAGCGCGCGCTTGCCGGCGAGCGCCGCGGCGAACAGGCCGTGGAGGAAGCTCTTCTCGCCGTCGGGCCCGTAGAAGTCGGGCAGGCGCAGGACCGTCGTCTGGATGCGGCCTTCGGCATGGGCGGCGAGCGTCAGATCTTCCTGCGCCTTGCGCATGCGGCCGCGGAACGTGTGCGGCTCGCGCGGATGATCCTCGGCGACGCGCGGCGTCCGCGGCCGGCCGAATGGATAGACCGTGCCGATCTGCACGAGCCGCTCGACGCCCGCCGCGACCGCGCCCTTCAGCACCTGGTCCATCACGACCGGGTGGAGCTCGAACTGGTGGTAGGGCACGCCGACGAGATGGACTGCAGCCTCGGCGCCGTCGAGCGCGCGGGCCGCCGACTCTGGGTCAGCCGGATCCCACACGGCGATCTCCGCCAACGGGTCGCGGCCGTACGCCTGGATCAGCGCCGCATGGGAGCGGCCGATCACCCGGTAAGGCCGGCCCTCTGCGCTTAGCGCCGCCGCGATGCTCCTGCCGATGGCGCCCGCGGCGCCGACCAACGCGACCTTGCCCATCTTTGCCTCCTATGAACGATGATCTATTTTTGAACAATGTTCAGTGAACGCTGTTCATTTAGACTTGCCGCCGACGCCGGTCAAGGCATAAATTCGCCGCCATGGGCATTCCCGAACGTAAGGCGCGGCAGAAGGCGGACCTGCGCACGCGCATTCTCGAAGCATCGCGGGCGATCGTGCTGGCCGAGGGCTACGGCAGCCTCACCATGCGCAAGATCGCCCAGGCGATCGAATATTCGCCAGGCACGCTCTACCTGCATTTCGCCGGGCGCGACGAGATTGCGCGCGAGCTGTGCATTGATGGCTTCCGCGAGCTGGTCGCGGCCCTGGCCCCGCTCGCCGCGACGGCGGAGCCGCGCGCCCGGCTCGAGGCGGTGGCGCAAGGCTATGTCCGCTTCGGCCTGGAACGGCCGGAGACCTACCGGCTGGTCTTCATGGAAGACCCGACCATCGTCAAGGCGATCTACGAGGGGCCGGCTATCGGCGGGCCGGATGACCCGGGCACCCAGGCCTATGGCCTGCTGCTCGGCTGCTTTCTCGATCTAAAGGCTGCCGGGCGGCTCGCCGATCGGGCCGAGCCGAACGTGCTGACCGACGCGTTCTGGGCCGCACTCCATGGCGTGGTCAGCCTGAAGCTCACCTGTCCCGGCTTTCCCCAGACGCCGGCGGAGACCTTGGTGCCGGCGCTGATCCGCGGCCTGCTGGACGGGATGCTGGCCTAGCGACGGTTTGCTACACCGCCTTCGCGTAGAGCGTCGCCGCGTCGAACGGCGCGCCGAAGATCGGCAGCGACACGGTGGCGATGGTGCCACCGCCTTTCTCGCTTTTGATCTGAAGCGAGCCACCATGGAGCTCGGCGAGGCTGACGGCGATCGGCAGCCCCAGCCCGGAGCCTTGGTGCTTGCGCGCGATCGTGCTGTCGATCTGCCCGAAGACCTCGAGCGCCACCTTGAGCTCGGCCTCGGTCATGCCGCTGCCGGTGTCCGTCACGCGCAGCTCGACAGACCGGTCGGACCGGGATGCCGTCAGGCTGACGCGGCCGCCCGCCGGCGTGAATTTCACGGCGTTCGACAGCAGGTTCAGCAGGATTTGCTTCAGGCGGACCGGATCGGCCGGAACCATGCCCAACGACGGGTCGCAGTCCATCGCGAGCGCGATGTCGCCCTGTTCGGCCAGGGGCTGGATCAGCTCCCGGCACTCGGCGAGGGCTGCCGGCAGATCGACCGGCTCGATCGCCAGTTCGACGCGCCCTGCCTCGATCTTGGAAAGATCCAGCACGTCGTTGATCACCGAGAGCAGATGGTAGCCTGCACTGTGGACGTGGCCGGCATAGGTGTTCCACGTTGGGCCCGCCGGGCCTGCCAAGCCGTCGCGCAGCATTTCCGAAAATCCGAGAATCGCGTTCAGCGGCGTTCGCAGCTCATGACTCATGTTCGCAAGGAAGGCCGACTTCGCCCGGCTCGCTTCCTCCGCCTCGGCGCGCGCCCGGGTCAGCGCCCGCGCCTGCGCCTCCAGGGTCGCCGCCTGCCCCGTCAGCTTGTCGTTGAGATCCTTGAGTTCGCTCGCGATCTGCCGCTGTGCCCGCGCCTCCGCCCGGGCGCGTTCAAGGCCCACCCGCGCCATCAGATAGCTTGCATACCGGCGGGTCGCGAGCGCGTCGAGCCGCCCGCGCAGCCGATGATATTCCTCGAGCGCGAGCAGCGCTTCGCGGTCCCGGCCGAGCGCCCGATGGACCCGCGACAGCACAAGCAGCGCCGCCGTACGATCGACGACCTCTTCGTTCTGGTCGTAAGCGGCAAGCGCCGCCTGGGCGTGCCGCAGCGCCTCGGCCGGCCGGCCGAGCGCCAGCAGCGTCTCGGCCAGGCCCCGCCTGCTGGCGGCGCCGTGCGACTGGTTCTCGGTGCTGGCGTCGGCCAGGCGCCGGAACTGCTCGAGCGCCTCCTCGAGCCGGCCGTCGAGCAGGAGGTTCTGGCCGAGGCTCTCGAGATAGTCGTGCTCGGCGCTGGTCGTGACCTTGGTTGTTCCTGGGGACGCGTCGCCGGCTGGTGCTACGATCTGGGCCGCGCGCCGTTCCAGGAGATTGCGCGCCTCTGCCAGCTCCGCGTCGGCACTCTCGCCGGCGGCAAGCCGCTCCCGGGCGCCCTGGTGCAGGATGGCGACCAGATTGCCGATCGCGAAGACGATGTCCTCCGGCACATCCTCGAAGGTCTCGGGATGGGTATCGGCCACGCCGAGCGCCTGGCGCAGGACTTCCGCCGCACCGTTCATCTCGCTCATGCCCATGAGCGCGAAGCCGAGGTTGTTCAGGCTGCGGACGAGCGCGCTCGCTGCCGGGATCGCGGAGAACCGCCGTTCGTCGGCATGGCCGGTCGCCACGCCATGCTCCGCCAGCGCCACCGAGCGTTCGAGCAGCGGCAGCGCCTCGGCGAGATTGCCGAGCTTCACTTGTGCATTGCCGGCGACGCGCCAGGCTTCTGCCCGAGGGCCCGCAAGCTCGAGTGCCGCCTCGTCGCCCAAGCTGTCGAAGAGGGCGATCGCCTCGTCGATGACGCGGATGCCGGCTTCGTGGCGTCCCTCGACGAGCTCCATGCGCGCCAGAAGGCAGAGCGCGCGGCCGAGCAGGCCGTTGTCCGCCTGTTTCCGCGCCAGCTGAACGACGCCCGGGATCGGCCAGAGGCCGTCGGGGACGAGGCAGACGAATTGCGCTTCGAGCCGATAGACCTCGTCGCGAAGCCATTGCTGGCACGAGGGGACGGGGCTCGATATGGGCGGCTCGGCCGCCGGCGCCGGATCCAGCACGCAAAGGTTCCTATGAGATCGATCCAAACGGATTGGGATAGTGTGTGCGGCTGTGTTTAACGGCAGGTCAACGATCGACCGGATTCAATTAATTCAGTGCCGATTTCAGGCCGACGGCCACGTACCCACCTTAGACCAGCGGATATTCCGCGGCGGCTTCGTAAAGCGAGCCGGCCTTGGTGAGATAGCTCTGCACAAGTTGGAACCGCTCGACCGGGAACGGCGGCAGGCGCAGCAGATTGTTGCCCTCGAGATAGCGGCCGAGATGGACCGGACGGCCGTCGCGGATGTTGGCGAGCGTCACATGGGGCGTGAAATGGCGCCCCTCGGGCGGCAGGCCGGCGCGGTTCAGCGCCTGGCCGACCTTGTCGCGCAACTCGACGAGCGGCGCCGACCGGTCGACGCCGGCATAGAGCACGCGCGGCTTATCCTCGCTGCCGAACAGGTTGACGCCGGCGATGGAGAGCGCGAAGCGCCGGGCGCGGACCTCGGCCAGCGCCTCGTCGATGTCGGCCGCCACACCCTCGTCGACCTCGCCGATGAAGCGCAGGGTCACGTGGTAGTTGCCCGGCTCGACCCATTTGACGCCCGGCAGCCCCTGGGCCGCGACCGACAAGGCCAGTTTCGTTTCGGGTGGCAGATCGATGCCGACGAAGAGCCTCAGCATGGACTTATGACACACCAAAACCATGACGAGCGGGAAGGGAAAACGACCGTCCCGCTCGCTTCCCTTGTCAGCCTTCAGGGGGCTGGATTGGGGATCGCCCGGTGGATCGCCTCGATGCCGGCCAGCACCGTCTCGTCGAGCGGCAGCGCGAAGGCGGCGAGGTCGCTTTCGAGCTGGTCCAGGGTGGTGGCGCCGATGATGGTCGAGGTCACGAACGGCTGGCGATGGGCGAAGGCGAGCGCCATCTGCGCCGGGTCGAGCCCGTGCTCGCGCGCCAGCGCCACGTAGCGGCCGGTCGCGTCCACGGCCTCGGGGCGGTCGTAGCGGGTGAAGCGCTTGAACAGCGTCATGCGCGCGCCCTCGGGCCGGGCGCCGTTCAGGTACTTGCCGCTCAAGGTGCCGCCGCCGAGCGGCGAATAGGCCAGCAGTCCGCAATCCTCGCGCAGCGCCACCTCGGCCAGGCCCTGCTCGAACGTCCGGTTCACCAGGCTATAGGCGTTCTGGATGCTGGCGACGCGCGGCAGGCCGTAGCGCTCGGCCAAGGCCAGGAAGCGCATGGTGCCCCACGGCGTCTCGTTCGAGAGGCCAACGGCCCGGATCTTGCCCTCGCGCACCAGCTCGGCGAGCGCCTCCAGCGTCGCCTCGATCGGCACTTCCTCGGGATCGATCTCGTGGCGATAGGTCGTCTGGCCGAAGGTCGTGGTCTTCCGGTCCGGCCAATGCAGCTGATAGAGGTCGATCCGGTCGGTGCCGAGGCGAGCGAGGCTGCCCTCGACTGCCGCGCGGATATTGGCGCGGTCGAGCCGGGGCTTGCCGTCGCGGAAATGGCTCATGTCGCGCGACGACCCTACGACCTTGGTCGCGATCACGATCCGGTCGCGCAGGCCCGTCGCCTTCAGCCAGCTGCCGATGTAGCGCTCGGTCAGGCCCTGGGTCTCGGGCTTCGGCGGCACCGGATACATCTCGGCCGCGTCGAGGAAATTGATGCCACGCTCGACGGCGAGGCTCAGCTGGGCGTGAGCCTCGGCCTCGGTATTCTGCTCGCCGAAGGTCATCGTGCCGAGGCAGATGCGGCTCACCTCGATATCGGTCCGGCCGAGACGGCGGTATTCCATGGACAACTCATAGGAAAGGAGCGGGAGGGACCCCGACCATGCCCGGTCGCCCGTCCGCTGGTCAAGCAGCCGTCCGTTGGTCAAGCAGCGCCGGTGCGCTCAGCGACCAGCGCCTCGTAGGCCGCCTGCAGCCGCTCGGCGACCGACGGGCCGGCGTGGGCGGGCAGGGGGTGACCCAGGTGCCGCGCGCGCAGCTCATCCATGAAATCATCCCACATTGGCGGCCCGCCGTTCTCCAGGAGTTCGGCGCGGATGCTGAGCTCCTGGCTTACGGCCAAGTGCCGGCGACCCCAGGCGCCGAGCATGGCGAAGATCGGCACGAGCTGGATCGCCTTCTCGGTCAGGCTGTAGATCGCCTTCTGCTTGTGGCTCGGGTCGTCGGCGCGGCTGATCATGCCCTGCTCAAGAAGCCGCTTCAGCCGGTCGGCCAGGATGTTGGAGGCGATGCCCTCTTCAGAGCGGGTCAGGAGCTCGCGGAAGTGCCGGCGGTCGCCGAACATCATGTCGCGGATGACGATCAGGCTCCACTTGTCGCCGAACACTTCGAGCGAAAGATTGATCGGGCAGCCCGAGCGCTGGCTGTCGTTCATAGGCACATCCTCCGAGACCAGTTGCATATTCGCACTGGTCCCGGCTTTTTCAACCAGTTTCGGTTCGCAAGCAGCGTCTTACAAGAACAGCGCCAGCACGCCGGTGTAGCCGTAGATCCGATCGCACAGGATCTCGCCATTGCCGAAGAAGCCCACGAGCGGCAGGTCGCCGAACCGGTCGCGGATCGCGGCGGTCTCGACGCCGTCGCCGCCGAAGAAGCCGGGGCCGCGCCCGACGCAGGAGAAATAGACGCCGGCCTTGGCGCGGCCCTGGGCGCGACGCGCCACGTCGTCGAGCATGCGCCCAAGATCGGCTGTGGCTGCCGCCCGGTCGCGCCGGCAGAACAGGATCGGATCGCCAGGGGCGACGGTGCCGGCGATGGCTATCCAGCCGTCCTGCTGGTCGATCGCCAGCAGGTTGCGCACCAGATAGTCCGTCTTGTCGGTGCCGGGCACCGGCAGGCCGGCGAAGATCAGTCCGCCCACCTTCTTGAGGTCGCGCGACAGAAGGTCGCCGATGTCGCGCTTGAACGCTTCGAGCGCCGGCCGCCCGTCGATCTCGGCCACAATATTGTCGGCGCCGGCGGTGACGCGTCGCACCGGGCCGATCGGCGAGCAGCCCTGGGTCATGCCGGTGACGAGCTCGATCCGGTCGTCGAAGAGCACGCCCGAGATGCCGCGCTCGACCACCGTGCCCGCGATCTGCCAGGGCGCCGTGCGCGCGGAGCTGAGACCGCCGACCAGATACGCCTGGGCCGCACTGGCGACGGCGGCGACCGCATCGGCGACGCCGGCGAAGCGCGGATCGCCGTGAACGAAGCCGGCGGCCAGCCGTTCGCCGCCCGGCGCCGGCTGGGTCAGCGATGCCGGCGGTGCGTCGTTGTCGAGCGTGAACAGGCGGAAGCTGCCCGGCGGCAAGGCGCCCACCATGAGGGCAATCGCCGGCTCGTCGAGATATTCGATGCCGGTGGCGCAGATGCCCATCCCGACGGCGCCGGCCCAGGCCTCGATCCCGGTCTCGCGCCGGAGCCGCTTGATGATGTCGGGCAACTCGCCGGCGATCAGGTCTGTCACATAGACCAGGCCGAAATTGGCGTCGGCCGGCAGCGGTGCGATCTGCGCCAGGCAATCGGCGTAGAGCTGCCGCCAATCGTCGCCGCCGGCGTGGCCCAGGCGGAACGACGTGCTCCTGACCAGCGCACTCATGCCAGGGTACTCATGCCAGGGTACTCATGCCAGGGGCGCTCATGACGGTGCTGCCCCAGGTGGGCCCAGCAGCGCCTCGACCGCCGGCAGCGTGCGGTGGACGATCACGTCGACGCCGGCCGGGGTCGGATGCAGCATGTCGGCCTGGTTGAGCTTGGGGTCGAGCGCCACGCCGTCGAGGAAGAACGGATAGAGCGGCACGCGGTGCTGGGCCGCCAGATCCGGATAGATCCGGTCGAAGCGCTGAGCATAGTCGGTGCCCCAGTTGCGCGGCGCCAGCATGCCCATCAGCAGCACCTTGACCTTGGCCTGCTCGAGCGCGCCCAGGATATGGTCAAGGTTGCTGCGCGTCTCGGTGGGCTCGAGCCCGCGCAGCGCGTCATTGCTGCCGAGCTCGACCAGCGCATAGTCGGGATGGTCGCCGAGCGCCCAGTCGAGCCGGGCGAGCCCGCCCGCCGACGTGTCGCCCGAGACGCCGGCATTGATGATGCGGACGTCGTAGCCCTTGACCTTCAACGCGGCCTCGAGCTTCGCCGGATAGGCGTCCTCCGGTGCCACGCCATAGCCGGCGGTCAGGCTGTCGCCGAACGCGAGGATCGTCGTCGGTGCCGCCTGCGCGGCGCCAACGGCGAGGCCGAACGCCAACAGCGCTGCGCCGAGATGGCGCAGTCTTGTGCGCCTGAACGCGTTGAAAAGCCAAGCCGGCGGGCCATATCCCGTCGACCTCGCCCGTCCTGATCCAGTACGTCCTAATCCAGCCCGTTCCGTTCCTGAAGGCCCCGGCATGAATTCGGCTCCCGCCAACAACGATGCCATGATCCGCCTCGATGCGTTGACGCTCAAACTGACGAGCGCCGGCGGCGAGGTCAACATCCTGAACGGGATCGATCTGGCGATCGATCCCGGTGCCACGGTCGGCATCGTGGGCCCCTCCGGCTCCGGCAAGACGACCCTCATGATGGTGATCGGTGGGCTGGAGCGGCCGACCGGCGGCCGCGTCACCGTCGCCGGCGTCGATTATAGCGGACTCGACGAGGACGCGCTTGCCCGGTTCCGCCGCGATCACGTGGGAATCGTCTTCCAGTCGTTCCACCTGCTGCCGACCATGAACGCGCTCGAGAATGTCGCGATCCCGCTCGAATTCGCCGGCCGGCGCGATGCGTTCGAGCGGGCGCGCGACGGGCTCATTGCGGTCGGGCTCGGTCATCGGCTCGACCATTACCCGAGCCAGCTCTCGGGCGGCGAGCAGCAGCGCGTGGCGCTCGCCCGTGCCTTCGCGGTCGAGCCCCGGCTGCTGATCGCCGACGAGCCGACCGGCAACCTCGACCAGGCGACGGGCCGCAAGATCATGGACCTGATGTTCAGCCTGCAGGCCAAGGCCGGCACGACCATGCTGCTCGTGACCCACGACCCGGCCTTGGCCGAACGCTGCGACCGGGTGATCGAGCTGGCGGACGGCCGGGTCGTCGGCGATCGCCGCCGGACCCTGGCGCCGGTCGCGGTCCATGGCTGACATCGCGAAAGCCGGCGTCGCGAGTGGCATCGCTCGCGAGCCGTCGACGCTGGCACTCGCCCTCCGCATCGCACGGAGCGAGCTCAAGGCCGGCCTCGGCATCGGCTTCAAGGGCTTCCGCGTCCTCATCCTGTGCCTGGCGATCGGCGTCGCGGCGATAGCTGGCGTCGGCTCGCTGTCGACGGCGCTCACCCAAGGCCTGCGCGCCGACGGCCAGGCGATCCTCGGCGGCGACGTCGAGTTCCGCCTGACCCAGCGCGGCATTCCGGCGGCGGAGGAGAATTATCTGGCCGGGGAGGGGCGCCTGAGCGTCGCGCGCGAGATGCGCGGCATGGCGCGCACGGCGGACGGCGGTGCGCGGGCGCTCGTCGAGCTGAAGGCGGTCGACGTCGCCTATCCGCTCTACGGTACGGTCGTGCTCGATCCTGCAATGTCGCTGGGTCAAGCGCTCGCCGACCAGGACGGGGTGCCCGGTGCCGTGGTCGATCCGCTGGTGCTCGACCGGCTCGGCCTGAAGCTTGGCGACCGGATCCGGCTGGGGGACGGCCAGTTCGAGATCCGCGCCCGGTTGACGCGCGAGCCCGACGCCGGCGCCAACCCGTTCAAGCTCGGGCCCCGCGTCATGATCGCGCGCGCAGCACTGGCCGGAACCGGCCTCGACCAGCCGGGCACCATCTCGGTCACCGTGGCGCGCCTCAAGCTCGATGCCGGCGTCAAGGCCGCGGACGTGATTGCGGCTGCGAACCGGACCTTCCCCGACGCCGGCTGGCGTGCGCGCGACACGACGGAGGCAGCACCCTCGATCCGCAATTTCCTCGACCGCACCGGCCTGTTCCTGGGGCTCGTCGGCCTCACGGCCCTGCTCGTCGGCGGCGTCGGCGTCGGCAATGCGGTCGCGGCGCATCTCGGCGAGAAGACCGAGACAATCGCCACGCTCAAATGCCTCGGCGCCTCGGCGCGCGTGATCTTCACGGCCTATCTGATCGAGATTGCGGCGCTCGCGCTCGTCGGCGTGGCCTTGGGCCTTGTCATCGGCGCCGTGGCGCCCTGGGGCGTCGTGGCGCTGGCCGGCGACAAGCTGCCGGTCGCGGCGCGGCTGGCACTCTATCCGCGGCCTTTGGGTCTCTCGGCGCTGTTCGGCGCGCTGGTGGCGCTCGCTTTCTCGCTCTGGCCCTTGGCCCGCGCGCGCGGTGTGCCGGCCGCGGCGCTGTTCCGCGCGGCGATCCTCGGCCTCGAAGGCCGGCTCGGCTGGCGCGACGGGCTCGCGACCGTCGTGGTGGCGCTGGCGCTGGCATGCCTCGCGATCGGCACGGCTGACGACAAGCGGTTGGCATTTTGGTTCGTCGGCGGCGTCGTGGCGGCACTCGTGCTGTTCCGCGGCGCCAGCGCGGGCATCATGGCGGCGGCCCGGCGGCTGCCGGCGATGCGCTGGCCTAGTCTTCGATTGGCGGTCGCCAACCTGCACCGGCCCGGGGCCGCGACGCCGAGCGTCGTCCTGTCGCTGGGGCTGGGCCTGACGGTGCTGGTCGCGGTGGCCCTCGTCGAATCGAGCCTCGGGCGCGAGGTGACGGAACGGCTGCCGGCCGCGGCACCCAGCACCTTCTTCATCGACATCCAGCCGGACGAGGTTCCGGGCTTCACCGATCTTGCGCGCCAGGCGCCCGGCATCACCGATCTCGAGCGGGTGCCGAACCTGCGCGCGCGCATCGTCAAGCTCAACGGCGTGCCGGTCGACCAGGCGCCGGTCGAGCCGTCGGCGCTCTGGGCCGTGCGCGGCGAGCGGGGGTTGACCTACGCCGCGACGCTGCCCGCCGGCAGCCGGGTCGTGAATGGCGCCTGGTGGCCGGCCGACTATCAGGGGCCGCCGCTCGTCTCGCTCGATGCGAATCTGGCCGAGGGCCTGCATCTGAAGCTCGGCGACACCATTACTTTCTCGGTCGCGGGCCGGGAGGTGAGCGGCACGCTCGCCAATTTCCGGCATATCGAGTGGTCGAGCCTCGGCATCAATTTCTTCACGATCTTCTCACCGGGCGCGCTCGAGCATGCGCCGCAGACCAATCTCGCGACCGTGCGCGCCGACACGCCGGCGGCGGCGGCGGCCCTCGAGCGCTCGGTCACCGACAAGTTCCCGAACGTGTCGGCGATCCGGGTCAAGGACGTGCTCGACACGATCAACCAGATCATGGGCGACATCGCCACCTCGATCCGCATCACCGCCGCCATCACGCTGGGATTGGGCGCGCTCGTGCTGTCGGGCGCCATCGCCGCGGGCCAGCAGCGCCGGGTCTACGAGGCGATCGTGCTGAAGGTGCTGGGCGGCACGCGCCGGCGCATCGCGCTCGGATTCCTCATTGAATACGGGCTCTTGGGCCTGACTGCGGCCGCGATCGCTGCCGGGCTCGGCACGATCGCCGCCTGGGCGCTCACTACCCGGGTGATGCACGGCGAATGGAGCTTCGACGGCTGGCGCGTCGTCGAGACGGCGCTCGCGAGCGTCGCCCTCACCCTCGTCGTCGGTTTCGCCGGCACCTGGCGGGCCTTGGGCGCCAAGGCGGCCGCCCGGCTTCGGGACGAATAGCTCCGGGATGAATAATCGTTAATGTTCCGGACCTGTGCTATTTATTGAATCGGGGACGAAAATCCCAATATTCTCGGGTGCTGGGTTTACCCACGTTTACGATATGAGGCTTAAATGTCTTACGGTTCTCAGGATCCCTGGTCGGTAGGCCGCAGCGCGGCGGCGGTTGGGGCCGAGTACGATCTCGGTCTCCGCGCCTTCATGCTCCGCGTCTACAACTACATGGCCTCGGGCTTGGCGCTGACGGGCATCACGGCCTGGCTCGCCGCCGAGACCGGTTTCTACCTGCAGATCGCGCACACGCCGCTGATCTATGTGGTGATGTTCGCACCGTTCATCCTGGTCATGGTGCTGGGCTTCCGGATCCAGAAGATGAGCTTCGGCGGCGCCCAGGCGACGTTCTGGGCCTATTCGGCCCTGATGGGCCTGTCGCTCGCCGGCATCTTCCTGGTGTTTACGCACACCAGCATAGCGCTCACCTTCTTCATCACGGCCGCGACCTTCCTCGGCATGAGCCTCTATGGCTACACGACGAAGGCGGACCTGACGAAGATGGGCTCGTTCATGATGATGGGCCTGATCGGCATCATCCTCGCCAGCCTGGTCAATATGTTCTTCCACTCGAGCGGGCTGCAGTTCGTGATCTCGGTGATCGGCGTGATCGTGTTCACGGGCCTCACCGCCTGGGACACGCAGCGCATCAAGGAGCAGTACGACTATGTCGCCGGTTATGACGGCCAGACGGTCGGCAAGACGGCGATCATGGGCGCGCTCACGCTCTATCTCGACTTCATCAACCTGTTCATGCTGCTGCTGCAGTTCTTCGGCCAACGCCGCGACTGACCCACGCTGCAGCCGGTGTCTGCGAACCGCCCGGAAGCGACCGCTTCCGGGCGGTTTTCTTTGTGGCGCAGCGGTAGCGCCTGAGTTTACCGGTTCTTATGGATTTCGCGACAATTTGAGCGAACGGCCCGCCCTGGAATCGATTCGGCGGTGGGGCCTTGCGCATCCGCGTCCAAAGGACGTCACGAACGTGGGGCCGATGAGCCAAGCGAACATCGAGACCGTCGAGAGTCTGCCGCACGCGCTCACCAATCTCGTGGGCTTCGGCGGGGCCGCCCTCGTCGTCGAGCCGTCCGGCGAGGTCCGGGGCGCGAACGACCTCGGCATCGACCTGCTCGCCAATTTCGACGACGACACGGTCCACGAGGTCGCGATCGCCGGCGCGCGGGCCATCGCGGCCGGGGCGCTCCGGCTGGAGCGGCTCAATGGCCCGTTCCCCGGCGATTGCGCCGACGTGATCATTCAGCCGCTCGTCGGCCGTGCGGCCGGCGCCCTGGTGCTGATCGCGACCAACCCGGCGGAAAGTGCGCTGCGCCGCGCGCTCATCGAAAGTCGGCAGCGTTATCGCGACCTGGTCGAGGCGGCGAGCGAGTTCGTCTGGGAGACCGACCGCCACGGCCGCTTCGTCTTCCTGTCGGGCTCCGGCGCCTTCGGCTACGCGACCCGCGATTTGCTCGGCCGGCTTGCGACCGATTTCGTGGTCGACGCCTCGCCCTTGCCCTATCCGGTGTTCCAGGCGCGCGACACGGTGCTGCAGACCGACGTCTGGCTGCAGCGGGCCGACGGCACCACCTCGTGCCAGTCGATCACCGCGGTGCCGATCTACGATCCCGACGGCCAATGGTGCGGCACGCGCGGCATGGGCCGCGACGTGACCGAGCAGCGCGAGCGGGAGCGGGCCGAGAAGCAGCGGCTCTTGCGCGACCGGCTCATGACCTATCTGGGCGACACGATCCGCACCGAGATCAATCCCGAAAAGACGCTGCCGGCGGCGCTCTCGGGCACCGGCCTCGCGATCGGCGCCGACGGCGGCATGATCCTCGCCGGCCATCCGGCGGCTGCGAGCTATGACGTCGTCTCGTGGGGCGAACCGCTGCCCGAGCATGATTTCCCCGAAGCGCATGCGGCGCTCGTCGAGCAGGGCGCGGTCGATCTGCTGCGTGGCGGCCTGCAGCTCATCGGCCAGCTGACCGAGGATGCGAGCGCTGGCGACGGCCGCATCAACGGTGCCGTGCTGTTCTGGTGCAAGACCGAGAGCCGCGGCTTCGGCGACGGCGATCGGGCGGTCTTGAGCGACGTCGCGGCCCAGATCGGCCTCGCGATCGCGCAGCTGAAGAAATTCCACGAGATCGTCACGATCTCGAACACCGACAGCCTGACCGGCGTCTTGAACCGGCGCGCCTTCTTCGCCGATCTGGAACGGCGGCTCGGTCGGCACATGGTGGCGCAGACCGGCGGCGCGCTCGTCTATCTCGACATCAATAACCTGAAGGCGCTCAACGACTATGCCGGCCACCTGGCCGGCGACCGGGCGATCCTGACCTTTGCCGAGTTGACCAAGGCGGCGACGCGGGCCTCGGACCTGATCGCGCGCATCGGCGGCGACGAGTTCCTGATCTGGCTCGACGGCGTCACGGCGGAGAGCGCTCCCGTGCGCGCCGAGGCGCTGCTCCTCCAGATGAACCGGCTCGAGCAATTGTCCGTGGTCCCGGATCGCCCGCTCGGCGTCTCGATCGGCATGGCGCTCTACGATGGTGCGGCACCGGTGGCACTCGACCGGCTGCTCGCAGCCGCGGACGCGGCGATGTACCGGGTCAAGGCCCGGCGCAAGAGCGGATACGAGATTGCGCCTCGGCTCCTGCCTGACGATACTGGCCCGCCGGAGCCGCTCGACGCCATGGCCGGCATGGCCGGAGAGCCCATCCGAGCGGATGGGTCGGTGGAATGAAGGGTCTGCTTCAACGCATTTTTCAAATCGGCGCCGGGTCGCCGGTGATCGACTACGAAGAGTCCAAGCGTCTCATCCAGAGCCGGAATCCGGCCGACCGGCGCCGTGTCGCCGGCAATCTGCAGGTCAAGCCCGAAGTCCTCTATTTCCTCGCGAGCGATCCCGACCCGACTGTGCGCACGGCGGTCGCCGGCAACGAGGCGACGCCGGTTCAGGCAGACCTGATCCTCGCCCGGGACGCACACGAGGCGGTGCGCGCCGATCTCGCGCACAAGATTGCTCGGCTGGCCCCGACCCTGACCCAGCGTCAGAGCGACCGGGTCAAGGAAATCACCTATCAGGTGCTGGAGGCGCTCGTCCGAGACCAGACCGTGAAGGTGCGCAAGATCGTCGCCGACACGCTGAAAAAGATGCCCGACGCCCCGCCCGAGATCGTGCAGCATCTGGCGCGCGATCCGGAGCTCTCGGTCGCCGGGCCGCTCCTGCAATATTCGCCGCTGCTGACAGACGAGGATCTGCTGGACCTGGTGCGCCAGATGCCGATCCCGGGCGCGGTGCGGGCGATCGCCAAGCGGAAGGGCCTGTCCGCTGCGGTCTCGGACGAGATCAGCGCCGGCGACGATGTCGACGCGATTACGGCGCTCTTGAGCAATGGGAGCGCACAGATCCGCGAGGAGACGCTCGACGTGCTCATCGAGCGGGCGCCGGCGCACAAGGCCTGGCACCGCCCGCTGGTCGAGCGTCCGCGCCTGTCGGACAGTGCGGCGAAGCGGCTCGCCCGTTTCGTGGCACAGGACTTGATCCAGCATCTGACGGCGCGCGGCGACCTGGCGCTCGACACGATCAAGGCGCTGCAGGCGGTCGTGCTCGCCCGGCTCGAAGCCGAGGGTGGCAGCGAGGCGGCGGCGGAGCCGGCCGGCGACAGACTGCTGGCCGAGGCGAGGCGGCTCAAGGACGCCGGCAAGCTCACCGAATCGGCACTCGTCGACGCGCTCATCGACGGCCGGCGGGAGCTGGTCAACGCCGGGCTCGCGGTCCTGGCGGAACAGCCGCTCGGCGTCGTCGAGAAGATCCTGTCGTCGCACAGTCCCAAGGGCATCACGGCGCTCGTCTGGAAGGCCGGCCTGTCCATGCGGTTTTCCGTGCGGCTGCAGAGCGTCGTGGCGCGCATCCCGGCGCCCCAGACCCTGAAGCCGCGGGCCGACGGCGGTTTCCCCTTGTCGGAAGAGGCGCTCGCCTGGCAGCTGGACTTCTTCGCCGACATGACGGCCGAAGGCAGCCAGCGGCAGAGCGCCCTGTAAGCTCGCCTCCGAAATGACCGATCGCGTCGCCTGAGCATGTGGCCGATGCCTTCGGCCCTTCAGGGAATTGACGCTCGGTCAGGCGCCGATGAAGGAAATTCTACCGCCCGTCGCGTGGTGCTTCCGCGACACAGGTTTTCACTCGCTTTTCGACTGTCACAATTGTCATCTTCTGCGGATTGACAGCCTGCGGCGAACGGCCTAATGCGAGACCGTTCCGGGGCGGCGCCAATGCCTTGTTCCGGAACGCCCATCGCCCTTCAGAGAGTGAAATGGCCAGTCACAGTAGTGGCGCCCTTGTCGGAGTCGATATCGAAGTCGATCCTTCCGGCCTGGGCACCGCGCAAAATTACGGAAGTTTCTCGCCGGCCGCGAGTGCCGGCGTACGGGCCCCCACCTTCTGACGGGGATCGTGCGTCGCCTTGAAGCCGGGAAACGTCCCGCTTGGAGGTGATGCATGAACATCTTCGTATGTCCGCCGATGGCGCGCGCGCCCCGAGGCGTCCGGATCAGGGAGCGCTGCGTCGATGCGCGGTGATTCCTTCCTGTTCGCGATCACGCCGCGGCGTGAGCTGCTGCCCAACCGCTGGGATCTGGTCGCATTCCCACTGATCATCGGCTTGCTGGCGCTGACGATGATCGGCGGCAAGCAGATGAGCGCGCCGCTTACCATCCTCGACGCCGGCGCGGTGACGCTCGACCCCGCCAACCTGCCGGAATACGCGCTGCGCACGACGTTGCGCATGCTGGCGGCCCTCGTCTGGTCGGTTGTCTTCACGCTCGTCTACGGCACGCTCGCGGCCAAGAGCCGGCGGGCCGAACTCGTGCTGATCCCGATCCTCGACATCCTCCAGTCGGTGCCGGTCCTAAGCTACATCTCGTTCACAGTGCTGTTCTTCATGGCGCTGTTTCCGGGCAAGGTCGCGGGAGCGGAGCTGGCGGCGATCTTCGCCATCTTCACGGCCCAGGCCTGGAACATGACCTTCAGCTTCTACCAGTCGCTGCGGACGGTGCCGCGCGACCTGGACGAGGCGTCGCGCGGCTTCCGGTTTTCCGCCTGGCAACGCTTCTGGCGGCTCGAAGTGCCATTCGCCATGCCGGGCCTCATCTGGAACATGATGATGTCCATGTCGGGCAGCTGGTTCTTCGTGGTCGCGGTCGAAGCGGTCACGGTCGGCGACACGACGATCACGCTGCCCGGTATCGGCGCCTATCTGTCGAAGGCGATCGACGACCGCAACCTCAGTGCCGTCGGCTGGACGATCGTGGCCATGATCGTGGTCATCATCCTCTACGACCAGCTGATGTTCCGGCCGCTCGTCGCCTGGGCCGACAAGTTCCGCTTCGAGATGACTGCGGCGCAGGCGGCCCCCGAGTCCTGGTTCCTCGACATGATGCGCCGGGCCCGCCTCGTGCAGCACGTGGGTCAGCCGATCGGCTGGCTCATCCGCGGCTTCCTGCGCCTGCGCGTGCCGATGCCCCAGGGCCGGCAGCAAACGAATGTGCGGCGCTCGCCCATGTCGAAGATCATCGACTGGGCGTGGTATGTGGTCGTGGCCATCGGTACGATCTACGTCGCCTGGAGCATCATTGACTTCATCACCGCCGAACTGGGCTGGAGCGATCTCTGGACCGTTCTGACGCTCGGTTTCTACACGTTGTTGCGCGTCGCAATCCTGATCGTGGTCGCCTCGCTCATCTGGGTTCCGCTCGGCGTCATGATCGGCCTGCGCCCCAAGCTCGCTGAGCGCGTGCAGCCGCTGGCGCAATTCCTGGCGGCCTTCCCGTCGAACCTGCTGTTCCCGATCGCGGTCGTGGTGATCCTCAAATATAAGCTCAACCCGGATATCTGGCTGTCGCCGCTCATCATCCTCGGCACACAATGGTACATCCTGTTCAACGTCATCGCCGGGGCCACGACCTATCCGAACGAGCTCCGGGAAGCGGCGGACAATTTCAAGATCCGCGGCTGGCAATGGTGGCGCAAGGTCATGCTGCCGGGCATCTTCCCCTATTACGTGACCGGGGCGATCACCGCGTCCGGCGGCGCCTGGAACGCTTCCATCGTGGCCGAGGTCGTGAAGTGGGGCGATGACACCGTCAAGGCCCACGGCCTCGGCGCCTACATCACCGACACCACCACGGCAGCCGACTATCCCAAGATCGTGCTCGGCGTCGCCGTCATGTCGTTCTTCGTCATTGTGTTCAACCGCACCATCTGGCGTCCGCTCTATGCCTATGCCGAGCGCCGGTTCCGGTTGGATTGAGGAGGCAGCAAACCATGTTGAATCTGGTTCAGACCCAAGCGGCGCCCGGCGCCGAAGTGCTGTCGGCCAAGGGCGTCCGCCAGGGCTTCGAGAAGAGTGCCGGCGAGCTGCTCGTCCTCGACAATGTCGACCTCACGCTGCGCGACGGCGAGATCGTGGCGCTGCTCGGCCGATCCGGCTCGGGCAAGTCCACGCTGCTCCGCATCATCGCCGGCCTGATCCGGCCCAGCGCCGGCGAGGTGATGTATCGCGGCGAGCCGGTCAAGGGGCCGGCCGAGGGCATCGCGATGGTGTTCCAGACCTTCGCGCTCTTCCCGTGGCTGACCGTGCTGCAGAACGTCGAGGCCGGGCTCGAGGCACTGGGCGTCGATCCCAAGGAATCGCGCAAGCGCGCGCTGGCGGCGATCGACCTCATCGGTCTCGACGGCTTCGAATCGGCCTATCCGCGCGAGCTCTCGGGCGGCATGCGGCAGCGTGTGGGCTTCGCCCGCGCCCTCGTCGTCGACCCGACCATCCTCTTGATGGACGAGCCGTTCTCGGCGCTCGACGTGCTGACGGCGGAGACGCTCCGCACCGATCTGCTCGATCTCTGGATGGAGAAGCGGCTGCCGACCAAGTCGGTGCTGCTCGTCACCCATAATATCGAAGAGGCCGTGTTCATGGCCGACCGCATCCTGGTGTTCTCGTCGAACCCGGGGCGCGTCGCGGCCGAGATCAGGGTGCCGTTCGCGCACCCGCGCGACCGGCTCGACCCGACGTTCCGCCAGATGGTCGACGAGATCTATGCCAAGATGACGGCAAGGCCGGCACCCGACGCCAAGGGCAAGGTCAAGGGCGTCGAGATCGGCACCTGGATCCCGCGCGTCTCGACCAACATCATGGCCGGTCTGCTCGAGACGGTCGCGGCGGCCCCCTACAGCGGCCGGGCCGACCTGCCCGAGATCGCGCGCAGCCTGCAGCTCGAAGGCGACGAGCTGTTCCCGGCGGCGGAAGCGCTGCAGAACCTGGGCTTCGCTGAAGTGCGGGATGCCGACATCCACCTGACCATGCCGGGCCGGGTGTTTGCCGAGGCCGATACCCAGCAGCGCAAGCGCATGTTCTCGGACCATCTGCTGCGCCACTATCCGCTCGCGGCCCATATCCGCCGCGTGCTGGACGAGCGTCCGGGCCACCGCGCGCCGCGCGTGCGCTTCGAGCAGGAGCTCGAGGATTACCTGAGCGACGATGCGGCCGAGGAGACGATCGACACGATCATTAACTGGGGCCGCTATGGCGAGGTCTTCTCCTACGAGGACCAGGCCGAGATGTTCAGCCTGGAGAATCCCGAAGGCTGATCAGGAGGGACGGGCGGTGGCGACCGATGCCTCCGCCCGTTCGAACGTCTGCCCGTTCAGACGTCCGCCACCTGGCGCTCGACCTGCCAGCGGGCGGCCGAGACATAGGGCTCGAGGCTGAGCCGCCCGATGATTTGCTCCAGCGCCGCATGCTTCGGCGACGCTGCCACCGCCTGGGCTGTCACCACCACCTTGACCGTGTCCGGGGCGTCTTCGCTGTCGAGCCGGCGGAGGCCGAGGCCGGCGCCGGACAGCGCGTGCAGCAGCAGCGAGCGGATATGCGCCTCCTCGGCGGCCCGGCAGGTGACCGAAACCGCATAGTGCGTCTCGACCTCACTCGCCGCGGTCGAGCCTTGCCGGTTGATCAGCCGCACGAGCGGCCGTAGCACCATGTTGGTCGCCACGACGAAAGCCGCGGCGATGCCGCTCGCGATGAAGAAGCCGCCGCCCGAGAAGGCGCCCACCATGGCCGAGCACCAGAGCGTCGCGGCCGTGTTCAGGCCCTGGACATTGAAGCCGTCGCGCATGATGACGCCGGCGCCGAGGAAGCCGATGCCCGAGACGATCTGCGCCGCCATGCGCGTCGGGCTGCCTTCGCCCGGATAGAGGCCGGAGAACACGACAAAGCCGGCGGCGCCGAGCGCCACCAGCGCATTCGTGCGCAAGCCAGCCATCTTCTGGCGCCATTGCCGCTCGAAGCCGATCGCCGAGCCCAGCAGCAGCGCGTAGCCCAAGCGCAGCAGAATGACGTGCCAATCCATCGCCGCCCGTTCCGTTCCTCAAGTTCGGCCGCGCATGCTGCCGCCGGATTGTTACAGTTTGAAGATCGGTGCCGCCGGAAGCGGAGAGGAACCTCAGGTCAGGTAGGAATGCATGATCTCGATCAGCTCCTCGGCGGCCTCGCTCTGCGGGCTGCCGCGCCGCTCGGGATCGATCACATGCTCGCGGATATGGTCTTCGACCACTTCGGCGATGAAGCCGTCGAGCGCGCCCCGGCAGGCGGTCGCCTGCTGCAAGATGGCGAGACAGGAGCCGTCCTCCTCCAGCACGCGCTGGATCGCGTCGATCTGGCCGCGGATCCGACGCATGCGATTCACGAGCTTCTGCTTTTCCTTTTCCGAGTGTGTCATGTCTCTTGTCCCATACCCCTCTAGGGTATATATCACGACCACGGCCGAACGCGGGCAGAAATGCGCGTGCCCGGCCGGTCGGTCGTCGTTCCGGCGGCATCCGACTGTTTCAACCAGCTCAAGGGATCACATGAACCCGCGATCTAGCAGCTCGTCGATCGACTGTCACAGTAGGCGCTCCGCGTCTATTGCACAGGCATCGCTGAGCTCGTCCATCGCTCGGGCGGCCCTTGTGACCGTGTTGGAGGTGTCGACGCCCGCGCGTTGACGCCGTCCGGCGGCCGCAGCCTCCCGAGCTCGAGCAACTGTCCGAGCTAAAAGGAGGCGCCGATGGCCGCCTTTCTCTCCCTCGTCCCCGTTGGGGATTTCGTGTCCGCGTCCGCGACCCCGCTCCGTGCGCGTCTCCGCCTCGTGCCGGGTGGCTTTGCGCCGCGCCCGCTGGGAGCCCGCGCCCGCTGGCAGCGCGCGCCCGACGGCGCGCTGGTGTGCCGCTGGCAACCGGCCGGCGACGACCCGGCTTGACCGTTTCCCATCCGGCGGCCCTGACCGGCCGCCCGTGAGGCCCGCCCGCCGCCGCGGCGGCCGACCCTAGGCGCGCCGCGGCGCGATCAGCATCTTCGCAAGTTTCTGTGAAAGAGGAGGACTGCCATGTCCGCCATCGAAATCGACAACGCGCCGCGTTCGGCGGTGCTCGACGACGCCCATTTGGGCGATATCCGCGGGGCATTCGGCACGATCCGCCAGGGCGACATCGCGCCGCGCACCGGCTGGTGGGCGCGCTTCAAGACCCTGCTCGCCATTCTTGGCCCCGGCCTCATCGTCATGGTCGGCGACAATGACGCGGGCGCGTTCGGCACCTATACCCAGGCCGGCCAGAACTATGGCACGAGCCTGCTCTGGACGCTGCTGCTGCTGGTGCCCGTGCTCTACGTGAACCAGGAGATGGTGCTGCGTCTTGGCGCCGTCACCGGCGTCGGCCATGCCCGGCTGATCTTCGCCCGGTTCGGCAAGTTCTGGGGCGCGTTCAGCGTCATCGATCTGTTCCTCCTGAACGCGCTTACCATCGTGACCGAGTTCATCGGCATCACGCTGGCGCTCGACTATCTGGGCATCTCCAAGGAGCTCGGCGTCGTGGCCGCAGCCGTGCTGGTGATCGCCGCCGCCGGGACCGGCGACTTCCGCCGCTTCGAGCGGTTCGCGATGCTCCTGTGTTTCGGCAGCCTGCTGCTGGTGCCGGTGTTCCTGGCGGTGCATCCGCCGATGGGGCAGGTGGCACTCGACTTCGTCAAGCCGCAGCTTCCGGCCGACGGCAAACTGGCGGACGTCATGCTGCTGATCATCGGCATCGTCGGCACGACGGTGGCGCCCTGGCAGCTGTTCTTCCAGCAGAGCTACGTCATCGACAAGCGCATCACGCCGCGCTTCATGCGGTATGAGCGCGCCGACCTGTGGTTCGGCATCGTGCTCGTCATCATCGGCGCTGTCGCCATGATGGCGTTCACGGCGGCAACATTCCAGGGCCAGGCCGAGTTCGGCAATTTCACCGATGCCGGCGGCGTGTCGGCGGGGCTCGAAAAATACGTCGGCAAGGTGCCGGGCGTGCTGTTCGCGGTGGCGCTGATCGACGCCAGCATCATCGGCGCTGCCGCCGTGTCGCTGTCGACGGCCTATGCGCTGGGCGATGTGCTGTCGCTGAAGCACTCGCTGCATCGCAAGGCGACGGACGCGAAGGGCTTCTACGCGGTCTATGCCGGGCTGATCGCGCTGGCGGCGGCGCTCGTGCTGACGCCGGGCACGCCGCTCGGGCTGCTCACCAACGCGGTGCAGAGCCTGGCCGGCGTCCTGCTGCCGAGCGCCACCGTGTTCCTGCTGCTGCTGTGCAACGACAAGGCGGTGCTGGGGCCCTGGGTCAACGGCCGCTGGCTGAACCTGTTCACCGGCGCCGTCATCGCCATCCTCGTCACGCTCTCGATCATCCTGACGGCGTCGGTCATCTTCCCGGACATCGAGGGCGACACCATCGTCCTCATGCTGGAAGCCGGGGGCGGCGTCACGGTGGTCGTGGCGGCGATCAGCTGGGCGATCCATCGCAGCCGTGGCGATGTGGTCCGGCCCATCGACCGCACCGGCCAGGCAACCTGGCGGATGCCGCCGCTCGATCGGCTCAAGGCCGTTCGGCTGTCGCTGCAGAACAAGATCTGGATGAGCGTGCTGCGGCTCTATCTGGTCGGTGCCGGCGGGCTGGTGCTCTGGCGCATCGTGCTGCTCGCGGTCGGGGGCGGCGAATGACGGGAGGCGTGGAACGGGGCGGTGGTTGCGCCGCCCCGGCGACCAGGAGAGTGCGATGAACGGCGTGATGCAAGGCAAGGCGATGTGCGAGCTCGCAACACTCTCGACGCGGGCGCTCTGGTGCTGCGCGGTCTGGATGGCGTCCCACGATCGGTCGGGAGCGGAATCGAGGCTGCTCGACCTTGCGGCTCGGCAGCAAGCCGCTCGCTGGGAGCGGGTTCAGGCACGTCCCGCGAGCCAGCCGCCGTCGTGACACGATCGAGAGCGAGGACGATGGACGGACAACCGCACAGGCCCGATCCCGACGCGCGTCGGGACCGGGCGGGGTTTGACATTCGAACGCAGTCGGCGCACCGGCGGCGGAACGGCGGGCTCTACCCGATCACGGGCTAGGGTTTCGGCGTCCGTCTCCGCTGCCGGCCAGCGACGGAGACGGAAATGACAGCCACGATTTGGTCCGCGGACTGCCGCCGGGCAGAGCCATGAGCGCGACCTGGACGCTCCTCGATCTGGCAGGCGATGTCGTTCTGCTGCTGTGGGGCATGCATATGGTCCACAACGGCATCATGCGTGCCTATGGGGCCGACCTGCGCCGGGTGCTGGGCCGCATGCTGGGCAACCGGGTTCGGGCCATGCTCGCCGGCGCGGGCCTGACGGTGCTGCTGCAGTCGAGCACGGCGACAAGCCTGATGGCGGCGTCCTTCGCGGGTCAGGGCGCGCTCGACCTGGTGCCTGGCCTCGCCATCATGCTCGGCGCCAATCTCGGCACAACCCTGGTCGTGCAGATCCTGTCCTTCGACGTCTCGAAGGTCGTGCCGCTGTTCCTGATTGCCGGCTTCGCCGCCTTCAAGCATGGCACGAAGCGGGGTGGACGCGATCTCGGCCGGATCGGGCTTGGCCTGGGCATGATGCTGCTGGCGCTGCATCTCCTCGGCATTGCCCTCGAACCGGCGGCGGCGGCACCGGCACTCAGGGAACTGCTCGCCAGCCTGACGGGCGACCCGGTGCTCGACCTCGTGCTTGCGGCCGTGCTGACCTGGGCGACCCATTCCAGCGTCGCCGTCGTGCTGCTGGTGAGCCAGCTTGCGATGTCCGGAACCCTGCCGCCTGCGGCGAGCCTGGCCTTCGTGCTGGGCGCCAATCTCGGCTCGACTGTCCCGGCTCTCCTCAGTGCCGGACAGGACCGCGTGGCACAGCGACTGCCGCTCGGCAACATGCTCATCCGGCTCGCCGGGTGTATCCTGGCGCTTCCTTTCCTCAGCACGCTTGCGCGCCTGCTCGGCACGCTGGCCGCGGATCCCGCCCGCCTTGTGGCGGACTTCCACACGGCCTTCAACCTGCTGCTCGCGATCGCGTCAGTATTTTTCCTCGATCCGCTGGGCCGTCTTCTGACGCGGCTGCTGCCGGCCAAGGCCAAGGCATCGGACCCGGCAATGCCGCTGTTTCTCGATTACGCCGCGCTCGATACGCCGCATCTGGCGCTCGCCAATGCGACGCGCGAGGTGCTCAGGGTTGCGGAAACGGTCGAGACGATGCTGCGCGCCGCCCAGGACGCCCTGCTCGCACCCAATTCCGCCGGTGCTGCCAAGCTGAGCGGGATGGGCAAGACGGTCGATCGCCTGCTGGAAGCGGTGAAGGCCTATGTCGCCCACATCGGCGAAGACGCCATGAACGAGGACGACGCCCGCCGACGGTTCAAGATGCTCGCCTTCATCGTCAGCCTCGGCCACGCGACGGATGTCGTCGAGCGCGGCCTGGCGACGAGCGGCTTTCGCAAGCTGCGTGGCGACATCGTGCTGCCGCCGGTCGAGGCCGAGGCTGTCACGTCGCTCTTCGGGCTGCTGCTCGACAACCTGAGGCTGGCACTCTCGACGCTGATTTCCGGTGACGAGCGCGGGGCGCGCGCGTTGCTCGACGCCAAGCGGCGTTTCAATGAGCGCGAACACGCTCTGGCGACGCAGCATCTCGCGAGCCTGCGCAACAGCAATCCCGCGTCGGGCCTCGACGCGAGCGCGCTCTATCTGGCCGTGCTGCGTGACCTGAAGCAGATCGACTCCCACCTGGCGGCGGTCGCTTACCCCCTGCCGGAGGCCGAGTCCCGACAATCGGCAACTGAATCGACGGAGGCATGCCCATGAAGAGCCTTCAAGCATTCCATCGGGAAAGCGACGATATCCGCCTGCTCGATCACCTCTTGCCGCGCGCCATGACGCGGCTCGAGCGAGCGCTGGAACGGTTTCGCGCCGAACTCCCGGCGCCTGGCGACGAGATCGCCGCGGAATTGGCGGCGGCCCGGCTCGGCTTGCGGATGGTGATCGACAGGCGGCAAGCACGCCGCCGCGACGGTGGCGCGTGAGCTGGGCGGAGCGGGATGGGCGAGCCGGGTGGCGCCTTGCGGAGCGATGCGGCATGCCGGGCCGCCTCGTGCTGTGGCGGATCATCCTGCTGGCGGTCGGGCGGTGAAGCGTAGCCCGTCGTTCTGCGTCCACGCCTGCCTGGTCGGCGCCGCGTTGGTGCTGACCAGTGCGCGCGGGCTGTGGCGGCTCGGCCTGATCGGCCCCCGACAGATCGGCACCGCGCTCGGTTGGTCCGATCGCCTGACGCGCCACGCCATGGCGCTCAGGCGGCGGCACCGGGCCAAGGGCCTCGCCGACCAGGGGCATCATCGAAAGGTAACAAAAATCGGCGACAGATGATCGTTGCGGTGATCTGTCCGACGTCATCGCGTCGAAGTCGGGAAGCGGCGGCGGCGAAACGACTGGAGAAGAGTTCGATGAAGCACGTCCGACTGAAGGCGCCGCCCCTGTTGGGGTTCGCCGCAATCGCCTTCACGCTGGGCCTGACGCATCCGGCCATGAGCCAAGAGGCGCCGGCCGCGACGCTACCCGCCGCGACGCTACCCGCCGCCGAGGGTGGCGCGACCCAAGCCCCCGGCGGCGACGCGCCGGCCGACGCTGCCAAGCCGACCGGCTTCTGGGAGCGCGATACGCTCACCGGCGACTGGGGGGGCGTGCGCTCGACGCTCCAGGATGCCGGCATCAAGCTCGGCGTGGTCGAGACCAGCGACCTGCTGGCCAATGTCACGGGCGGCGCCAAGACCGGTGCGCTCTACGAGGGGCTCACCGCGCTGACGCTCGACCTTGACCTCGAGAAGCTGTCTGGCTGGACCGGGGCCACGATCCATGCCAGCGCCTGGCAGATCCATGGCCGCGGCTTCAGCGCCAACAATGTGAAGAGCCTGATGCCGCAGAGCAGCGTCGAGGCCGATCGCGGCAGCCTGTTGTCCGACCTCTATTTCGAACAGGCTCTGTTCGACGGCGCCGCCTCGGTCCGCATCGGCCAGCAGGCGGTCGACGACGAGTTCATCATCAGCAAGACGGCGACGCTCTTCGTCAATTCGAACTTCGGCTATCCGGCGCTGCCGTCGCTCGATCAGCCGTCGGGCGGGCCGGATTATCCGTTTGCGACACCCGGCGTCCGGCTGAAGCTCGCGCCGACGGACCAGCTGACGGTCCTGGCCGGCGCCTTCAATGGTGATCCGGCCGGTCCGGGCGCCGGCGATCCGCAATTGCGCAACCCGTCCGGCACCGCCTTCCGCTTCAGCGACGGCGTGTTGGCCTTCCTCGAGGCGCAATATGCGATCAACCAGTCGAAGGATGCCGAGGGCTTGCCAGGCACGTACAAGCTCGGCGCCTGGTACGACTCCCAGCCGTTCGCTGACCAGCATTTCGATCGCCTGGGCCTGTCGCTCGCCGACCCGCGCTCAAACGGTGTCGCGCGGCAGCATAACGGCGACTGGAGCATCTATGCGATCGCCGACCAGATGCTATGGCGGCGGCCGGGGACGGACGACCAGGGCCTGTCCGCCTTTGCCCGTGTCATGGGTGCGCCGGCCGACCGGAACCTGGTGGATTTCGATGCCGCCGGCGGCTTCAGCTTCAAGGGACCGCTCGAGGGGCGCGACGACGATCAGGTCGGGCTGGCGGCCAGCTACAGCCGGATCTCGAACAGGGCGAGCCGGCTCGATGCGGATTTCCTGCGCCTCGTGCCTGGGCGGCCGGTGCGCGACCAGGAGAGCTCCATCGAGCTGACCTACATGGCGCAGGTGACGCCCTGGTGGCAGCTGCAGCCCGACCTGCAATATATCGTGCACCCCGGCGGCAACGCGCCGCTGCCGAGCGACCCGTCGCAGCGGCGGACGATCGGCAATGCCTTCGTGATTGGCCTGCGCACGACGGTCACGTTCTGAGACGAGCGGGCTGAGAAAAGCGGGGGCCTGAAAACAGCGGGGCCGGTCCGACGGGCAATCGGACCGGCCCTTCCAGTGTCGAGGGCGAGGCGGACGCGGCGTTGCCGCCCCGCCGATCGCGCTGGATGCTGCGTTGGCTTTAGGCGCGCTTCGGCTGCTTCACGACGCGCAGGTACGGCTTCAGCGTCTTCCAACCCTCGGGGAAGCGCTCCTTGGCGTCGGCGTCCGACAGCGACGGCACGATGATGACGTCGTCGCCGTCCGTCCAATTGACCGGGGTCGCGACCTTGTGCTGGTCGGTCAGCTGCAGGCTGTCGATCACGCGCAGGATCTCGGCGAAGTTCCGGCCCGTCGACGGCGGATAAGTGAGCGTCAGCCGGACCTTCTTGTTCGCATCGATGATGTAGACCGCGCGCACCGTGACCGAGGGATCGGCCTCGGGATGGATCATGCCGTAGAGCGACGAGACTTTGCGGTCGCCGTCGGCCAGCACCGGAAAGTTGAGCTTCTGGCCCTGGGTCTCCTCGATGTCGTCGGCCCACTTGCCGTGATTCTCAGAGCTGTCGACCGAAAGGCCGATGATCTTGACGTTGCGCTTGTCGAACTCGGGCTTGAGCCGCGCGGCCTCGGCGAGCTCGGTCGTGCACACCGGGGTGAAGTCCTTGGGATGGCTGAACAGCACGCCCCAGCTCGACCCCAGCCAATCGTGGAAGCGGATCTCGCCGGTGCTGGACGTCTGCGTGAAATCGGGGGCGATGGTACCCAGTTGAATGGACATGATTTAAGGACACTCCGTCGTTTGATCTGATACGGGCGTTTGATCTGATGCGGGGTTTGGCTCAGGCACGCGGACGCCCAGACCGCGGCCCGGGCTCACACGGTCTGGTCGGGGTCGGCATTCTGGAAGATATCGAACGGAAGGGCGGCACGAGTCGCGCTGGGCACCGTCGGTCCATGACCAAACTCCAGGTACGTTCCTGGGCCCACGGGATCTCCCCCGTGGCGCTTTAGCGTTTGATGTCGCGGCGCAAGCTGCCCGTCAAATTCCCGCGGGCCCCGTTGCCGATATCGGCAGTGTCGGGGCCGAGGCGAACCTAGCGGCGGGTTTCGGTGCTGTCAATATACTGGCGAGAGCGCCAATATATTGTTTTCTGCGCAAGTGCCACCGCCATCCTGTCAGTAGCAGCCGGCAAGGCGCGCCCGCTCGCGCACCAGCGCCAGGATCAGGTCGCATGCCGGTGTTGCGACCTCAGTCAAGCGGCCCAGCTCGACGATGGCGCCCAAGAGCGCGTCGATCTCCATCGGCCGGCCGCGCTCCAGATCCTGCAGCATCGAGGTCTTGTGCGCGCCGACTTCGGCGGCACCGTCGATACGCTTCTCGACGTCGATCGAGAACTTGGCGCCGACCGCCTCGCCGACCGCCTGGCCCTCGAGCATCATGGTACGGGCGACCGCGCGCAGGTCGGGGCGGGTGCCGAGCCGGTCGAGCGTCGAGCCGGTCAGCGCCGAGAGCGGGTTGAAGGCGAGGTTGCCCCACAGCTTGACCCAGATCTCGTCGCGGATGCCGGGGCGGAGCGGCGCCTTGAAGCCGGCCTGGACCAGGAGCTGCGACAGGATCTGGCCACGCTCGCTGCGGCTGCCGTCGGGCTCGCCCAGGCTGAAACGGTCGCCGTAGGTATGCTCGATCACGCCCGGCTCGACCACTTCGGCGGCTGGGTAGACGACGGCGCCGATCACTTGCGCGGGCGGCAGCGTGCGCCAGACGACGCCGTCAGGGTCGACGCTCTCGACGTGCCGGCCGCTCAACGGCCCGTCGAGCCCGTGGAAATACCAATAGGGGATGCCGTTGATCCCGGTGACGAGCGCGCTCTCCGGCCCCATCAGCCGGGCGATGGCCGGGGCGGCGGCGGGCAGCGAATGGGCCTTCAAGGTGACGATGACATAGTCCTGCACGCCGGCCTCGGCCGGGTCCTCGACGGCTCTCACCGGCACGACATGGCGCTCGCCGCCGCTGATGAGCGTGAGGCCGCGCGCCCGCATCGCCGCCAGATGCGGGCCGCGCGCCACGACCGTGACGTCGACGCCGGCGAGTGCCAGCTTCGCGCCGAGCAGCCCGCCGATGGCCCCGGCGCCGAAGATCGCGATCCGGCGGCTCATGGATCGAGGCCCAGCTGCTTGGCGAGCCCGATGCGCTGCAGCTTGCCGGTTGGCCCCTTGGGGATCTCGGTCATGAACAGGATCTTGCGCGGCACCTTGAAGTCGGCGAGGCGTGCCGCGACGAAATCGCGCAAGGTCCGCTCCTCGACGCTCATGCCCTCGCGCAGCACGACGGCGGCCGCGACCTCCTCGCCCAGCTTGTCGTGCTTGATCGCGAATGTGGCGACCTGGGCCACAGCCGGATGGTCCATCATCACCGCATCGACCTCGAGCGGGCTCACTTTCTCGCCGCCGCGGTTGATGAGCTCCTTCAGGCGCCCGGTCAGGCGCAGGTAGCCGTCGGCATCGAGATAGCCCTGGTCGCCGGTGCGGAACCAGCCGTTCGTGAATGCCTTGGCGTTGGCCTCGGGATTGGCCTCGTAGCCGTCGGTGACGTTCGGGCCGCGGATCACGACCTCGCCCAGCGCGTCGGTCGGGAGCAGCGTGCCCGCCTCGTCCATGATCCCGATCTCGGGCCCGGCCGCGATGCCGACGGAGCCCGCGAAGCGCGGACGCGGCGGCAGCGGGTTCGACGCCATCTGGTGCGCGGCCTCGGTCATGCCGTAGGCCTCGATGACCGGCGCGCCGAACGTGGCCTCGAGCGATGCCATGACCTGCGGCGGCAAGGATGCACTCGACGAACGGACGAGGCGGAGCCGGCCGCGCGCGATCTCGTCCTTGTGGCGGTCGGCGCGGGCGAGGATCGTCTGGTGCATGGTCGGCACGGCCGTGTACCAGCTGGGCCTGACCTCCTCGAGCCAGCCGAAGAACTTGAGCGCGTTGAAGCCGGGCGAGCAGCTGACCGCGGCGCCGGCGGCGAGGCTCGAGAGCACGGCCGCGATCAGCCCATGGATGTGGAACAGCGGCATGATGTTGAGGCAGACGTCGCCGCGCTCGAGCCCCAGGGTTGCCCCGATGTGCCGGGCCGAGGCCGCGAGGTTGCGCTGGCGCAGCGGCACGATCTTCGGCCGCGACGTCGTGCCCGAGGTATGCAGCACCAGGGCCACGTCGTCCGCCGCGGCCGGACCCGGTGTCCGTGCCGCCGCCGGGGCGAGCGCGCCCGTGTCGATGGTGAAATCCCCGGCGGTGCCGTCCGACGGCACGAGTTCGATCACCGGCACGCCGCGCCCAGCCGCGACGGCGCGCGCCGGGCTCTCGAAGCCGCGCAAGATCAGCAAAGCCTTGGCGCCGAGATCGCCCAGGTAGAAATCGAATTCCTCGGCCCGGTAGGCCGGATTGAGCGGCGCGCTGGTGGCGCCCGCGGCGACGGCGACGAAGGCGGTCGCCATCTCCGGCCCGTTTGGCTGAACGATCGCAACCCGGTCGCCGCGGCCGATGCCGACCCGGTTGAGGGTGGCGATGGTGCGGGCGGTCAGATCCTGCAGCCCGCTGAAGGTGAGCGACGGCCGCCCCGGCGCGCCGATCGCGGCATCCTCCGGCTGCCCCTGGGTGATCAGTTCCGGAATCGTCTCGAACGGATGGGACAAAGCGTTGCTCCTCGCCTGGGCACCGTTCGTCCGCGGCGCCTTCCTGTCGGGTGAGGGTCGCCCACGAAGACACCCGCGCGCAAGCCCCGGGATCGCCGTCCGTGCGGCTCCGGGCTCAGGCGTAGCGCCTGAGCCGTGGACGGGTCGTAGGGGCGAGGGCAGGCGAATTGCGCCGCGTTGGCGAGCCCCCCAAGGACTCTTCAGCTAGCGCTGTCGACCCAGGGCCAGCGTCGGCATGGTCAGCACATTGGCGGAATGCAATGGCCTGATCGTGGCGGTCGGCTGGCCGGCTGGCGGCTCGCGCCCGGCACGCTGCTCGAACAGCGTCATGAAGCGCTGCAGCAGGGCCAGATAGACCGCGTCGCCGGCGACGCCGTCCTCCATGCCGCGGTCGAGGTTCGGGTTGTCGTTGATCTCGATGATGAAGACGCCGGCATCGGTCTCCTTGAGGTCGACACCATAGAAACCGTCGCCGATGAGCCGCGCGGCAGCAACCGCCGTGTCGCGCACGGCGGCCGGCACCCGGTCGAGCGGCACCGCCTGGGTGCGGCCCTCGACATGGGAGCCGTCGGCGCCGTGCTGCATGATCTGCCAATGGGCGTCGCACATGAAATAGCGCGCGGCGAAGAGCGGCTCGCCGGCGAGCACGCCGATGCGCCAGTCGAACGGCGTGTACATGAATTCCTGCACCAGGATGATCTCGGACTGCCGCAGCATGTCCTGGGCGATCGCAGTGAACTCGTCAGCGCCGGCAGCCCGTTTGACGCCCTGGCTGAACGAGCCGTCCGGGATCTTGAGCACGGCCGGCTGGTCGAACCGCTCGGCGAACGGCGCCACGGTCGCCTTGGTCAGGAGCTGGGTGCGCGGCGTGGGCAGGCCATGGCCGCGCAGGAGTTCGGCCAGGAACACCTTGTTCGTGCAGCGCAGGATCGAGGCCGGATCGTCGATCACCGGCATGCCGGCCCGCTCCGCCTTCTTGGCGAAGCGGAAGGTATGGTGCGGCACCGCCGTCGTCTCGCGGATGAACAGCGCGTCGAACTGCGTCAGCCGCGCGAGATCACGCCTGGTGATGAGATGGGTGGCGATGCCCATGGTCTCGGCGATGCGGCCCATATGCTGAAGCGTCTCGCGCCGGCTGGGCGGCATCGGATCGTCCGGGTCGTGCAGGATCGCAAGATCGAGCCGCGCCGCGGGGGCCGACCGGGCGCGGCGCCACAGCCGGTGGGTATAGGCGTCGAGCGCGTCCAGGAACAGCCGGTCGCGCTCGGGCGGCACGTCACGCGGGTCGAGCGGCCTGATGGCGCTGACCGACCAGATGCCGTCGACGCGCTCGAACGCGATTTCCATCAGCGGACAGCGGAAGAGCTCGAAAGCGCGCAGTGCCAACCGCGCGAAGCCTGCGTCCTCGACCCGGCCGAAATAGACATGGACCGCGAAACTGCCGATCGAGCGCGGCAGGTCGACGGGGGCTTCCAGCAGCCGGTTGAGCTCGCCGATCCGGTGGGCGTAATGGCGCTTGCGGCCGAGTTCCAGCAAGTCGTCGAGCCCCGGCGTCACGCGCTCGCCGCGCGCCTCGGCCAGGAGCGAGCAGTAATAGCCGACGCCGAGATAGGCGGTGTCGCGGCACAGGTTGACGACCTTGCGTCGCCGCCCGGCGCCGTCGCCGGATTTCAGGTAATCCTCGAAGGTGATGACCCGGTTGTGCGGATCGTCCCAACGGAAGTCCGCGCGTTTTTCGACGATGATGATGGGGCCGGACATCGGCTTTCGTTCGTCCTCCTGATGGGAATGGGCTAACCCGAGTGGGCCTAATGCGAGTAGGCAGGCGGCAGCGGCCGTTCGAGCCGAAGGGCCGCCATGCCGTCTTCGTAGTAATCGTCGGTTCGACCGGTGACGGCGAAACCTTCGCGGGCGAACAGCGATTGTGCGTTGTGATTGTCGAGCCGGGTTTCGAGCCGGACCGCCCGGCAGCCGCGTTCTTGCGCGGCATCGGCGGCGCGGCCGAGCAGCAGCCGGGCGAAGCCGTTGCCGCGCTGGGCGGCCGCGACCGCGATGGAATAGACCCGTGCGATCCGGCTGCCGCGGCGGAACAGCATGACGAGCGCGCCGGCAAGACCCGCGGCGGCCGGGGCGACCAGGATGAGCGCGCTCGGGCGGCGCAGCAGCCGGCGCCAGCTCCGGGCCGAGATCCGGTCCTGGGAGAAGCTTGCCGCTTCGAGCGCTTCGAGCGCCGGCCGGTCGGCCGGCGTTGCGACGCGCAGAAGCGGCGCCAGAGTTCGTTCCTCGGGCGTCACCGTCGGTTCCGGTATTCGGCCATGGCCGCGCCGTCCTCTCGTTGCGGAATATTTCCGCCTTTCAAGCTCGCGATGCGGCCATGAAGAAACAAGCGGACAAACGAAGTCGTGGCGTCAAAAAGCCATGAAGAAACCAAGGGACAGTCCTTGGGAGTCCTGCGAATTCACGGGGTTTTTATGGCGAGCCCAATCGCCACATATTGTTTTCGCAGGGGGCCATAAGGTTCCATGGACCATCTGCAAAGGCAGGGGAACGCATCATGGCGAAGCGGCAGCGGACGGACCGGGTCCGGCGGTGTGCGATCGTCACCGAGGACGGCGCCGGCCATTGGGTGACGCGCGGCGTCGCAGGGCCAATCGCGGGGTCGTCGGCCGACAGCGCGCAGGCGGCGATCCTGCGCGCGCTTTACGGCCGGGGCGCGGTGGGTGCGGTCGTGCTGCTGCCGCCTAAAGGGCGGTCGTGAGGCATGACCCCCTGCCGTCGTCCCCGCGGAGGCGGGGACCCAGAGGCATGCGCTAGATGCGTGGTTGCCCTGGATTCCCGCCTCTCGCGGGAATGACGGAGATAACGTCTGTAGTTCTTCAGCCGCGCGCGGCGCCGAACGGCTTCGGCCGGCGGTCGGCGCCCTGGCGCGCTTCCATCCAGGCGGGATATTCCGGGGCGAGCGCGCTCACCTCGTCGAGCGCCTTCACCTCGTCCTCGCTGAGCGTGAGCGCGGTCGCGGCGATATTGTCGTCGAGTTGCTCGACGGTCTTGGCGCCGATGATGATGCTGGTGACGTGCTGCTTGGCCAGCAACCAGGCGAGCGCCACGCGGGCGACAGACACGCCGTGGCGGGCCGCGATCGGGCGCATCGCTTCGACGCAGGCCCAGGCGCGGTCCTTGTCGACCGGCGGGAAGTCGAAGGTGAGGCGCCGCGAGCCTTCAGGCCCGCCGTTCGACCCCGGACCGTACTTGCCCGACAGCAGGCCGCCGGCGAGCGGGCTCCAGACCATGAGGCCCATCTGCTGGTCGCGCATCATCGGCACCAGCTCGCGCTCCAGGTCACGGCCGGCGATCGTGTAATAGGCCTGCACCGTCTCGAACCGCGCCCAGCCCTGCCGCTCGGCGATGCCCTGCGCCTTCATGATGCGCCAGGCCGCCCAGTTCGACACGCCGACGTAGCGGACGAGCCCGCTCGAGACCAGGTCGTCGAGCGCGCGCAGCGTCTCGTCGATCGGCGTCACGGGATCGGTCGCGTGGATCTGGTAAAGGTCGATATGGTCGGTCTGCAGCCGCTCGAGGCTTGCCTCGACCGCGTCCATGATATGGCCGCGCGAGGCGCCGCGGTCGTTCGGGCCGGCGCCCATGGTGCCGTAGAACTTGGTCGCGATCACGACGTCGGACCGCTTGACCTCGAGGTTCTGCAGCGCGCGGCCCAGTATCTCCTCGGCGACGCCGCGTGAATAGACGTCGGCCGTGTCGATGAAGTTGATGCCGCTGTCGAGCGCGCGGCGCACCAGCGCGTCGGCCGCATCCTGGTCCAGTTGGCCGATTGCCTGCCAATGCCCCTCCGTCCCGCCGAAGGTCATGGTGCCGAGGCAAAGCTCCGAGACGAACAGGCCGGTCCGGCCGAGCTGGTTGTAGCGCATGGGAAGACTCCGGGAAAAGGGCAGGCGCGTCGGCCTTCGAACCCGCAAGAGATGGGGGCGCCGTCGGGCACGGCAATGGGGCCGGACCCTATTCCGTGCGGGGCTGCGCTCAACCGGAGGGGTGCCGGCCCGGATCAGCAGTATTGGGCTCTCAATGCTCCTTCTCGCGCATCGCCGGGCTGAACCGGTGGCTGAAGAAGCAGATCTCGATCAGGCGTTTGGCGGAGACGAGGATGACCCTGGCGACGATCGCGGCCACGATGAGCGACGCGCCGACCGCGTAGACCTCGAACTCCCGGGGAATCTCAACCGGCGCATAGAGGATCGCGCCGAAGCCCAGCAGCATCGTGGCAAGGAACCAGATGATGTAGGAGGCGATTTCGAGCGACGCCTTGACCCGCGGTGCGGCGATCTTCCGACGCGGGCCGGCCTTCTTGGCAGGGGCAGAGCGTTTGTCGGCATGCGCCTCCTTGAAGCTCGTGCCGCCGTGGCCTGCCGCGATCGCCTCGATGTCGGGAATGACGTCTTCGGGAAGCAGATGGTAGAAGCCGACGCTGCCGCCGACCATGCGGTGATTCGCGTATCGCGCGTGGAGCTGCAATTCCAGCGCCCGAGCATCATCGACCCAGATACTGTAGATCGCTTCGAATGCGACCGACGAACGATTCTCCAGTTCGCGCACGCGTTCGGCAACGCTTCGCGTGGTCGAGCCGATCTTGATGATCCGCTTTCCGTCTATCAGGACCTGCGGGCGCAAGACATAGACATATCCTGCGTGGGGTTTTTCCACGGTTGCCATTCTGCCCATAAGGAAGGTTCGTCAGATATGGCAGCGTACCTCAATCCTCAAACCAGCGCATAGCCCGATTTCTTCGCCTACGCCCTTGATTTCCGGAAGATTCGGGGGCGCGTCATTCCGGTGCAGGCTTGCGGAATACAATCAGCGCGAGGCGGGGCTGCGTCAGCCCGTCCGCGGCGACCCAGCTAATTCCTTGTGCCGCCTGCCGATATTTAAAATATTGTGACGCGAGCGTAGGCGTTTCGACTGGGGGCGAGGTTCAACCAAGCCGGGTGCGAACCCGTTCGAAAATATTTTTCCGCAGAGGCTGGGATCTCCAGCCAGACACCCGCGCCTCAGACACCCGCGCCTCAGACACCGGCGCCGGCCGGCGGGTAATATTGCGGCGCCTCGCGGCGGTCGACCATGCCGTAGTCGCGGATGATCCGGACCTGGCGATGGCGCGGCGCGCCGGCGGCAACGCGGCCGGGGCGCCAGGCCTCCGCGGCCGCAGCATCGCGCCAGGACACGAGCAGCAACTGCTTGCCCGGGCTATAGATGCTGTCGAACAGCTCCTGGTCCGCGACTCCGGCGCCGCCGGCCGGCGGCACGCCCAGCGCCTGTGCCAGATCGGAGCAGGCCGGTGTGCCGTCGGGAGCGGCGTCGAGCTCGCTGATGGTGACGGCCTTGGCGAGGCCGACCTCGGTCTCGTCGAAGCGCTGCTGGGCGACAGCGGGGCCGGTGGGTGGGCAATCGTCCGCGGTGATCTCGCCGACGCGCAGGTGATAATCCTCGAATACCTCGAAGCGGCCCTTTTCCTGGACCTGATGGTGGATGGCGAGCGTGCGCCAGCGGACGAGCGCCTTCTCGTCGCGCCAGGTCGACAGCGACAAGAGGCGCCCCTTGGTGCGGCGGCTCTCGAACCGCTCATTGTCGACGAAGCCGTCGATTCGCTCCAATTCCGGCTTCAGCAGTTTGGCGAGCGCCAGATAGTCGTCCCAGCGCTCCGGCCGCGGCTTCACCTCGAAGATGACGGCGAACATGGCGCTCCTCCTCGGTTTTGCAGGGGGCTCAAGCGGCGTCCTGCGCCGCGTCGCCGCCGGCGAGAAAGGCTTCCGTCTCGCGGTAGAGCGCCAAGCGGCCGACCTCGAGATGCATGAGATGCGTCGCGCGGCTGATCTTGATATCGCGGCGGACGGGCGAGGCCGAGAGGGCGTCGAACAGCCAGCGCGCGTCCTCGTCGGTCGAGAGATTATCCCATTCGCCGCGGATGATCGCGACTGGGGCCTCGATCAGGCCAGGATCGTAGGCGAGTTCGCCGGCCCAGGCGTCATAGATATCCTGGAACGCGCCGCCCGGCACCTTGACCGCGGCGGGCTCGCGCGTCCGGCTTTCCGGATCGACGTCGAGGTAGCGCTCACCCCATTCGTCGAAATGTCGCCTGAGCAGCACCGGCGCTTCGCCGGGCGGCACGGTTTCGGTGAAGCGGGTCCGTTGATCTTCGAGCGAGATCAGGCGCCAGCCGGGCAGGCGAATGCGCTCGCCCGAGGGCTCCCGGCGCGCGATGGGGCCGAAAAGCACCAGCCGGTCGACGAGGTCGGGGCAGCGTCCGGCGAAGCGGCCGGCGACGATCGTGCCCCAGGAATGGGCGATGAGCGAGATCCGTGGGATGTGGTGGTGGGCAGAGATGTATCGCACCGCAGCTTCGAGCTGGCGGCTCGCCGCATCGGCGCGGCCCAAGGGCGCGACACTTTCCGCCGGCAGCGCGAATTCGGGATAGGGATCGGAGAGCCGGCCGAAACCGTGGAAGTCGAGGCCCCAGACGTCATAGCCGGCGGCGGCGAGCTCGTCGCGCCAGGACCGGCCGTCGAAGCGATGGGCGATCGAGAGGGCCGACGGGAAAGTGCCGCCGTGGACATAGAGCACGACGCGCGGCGCGGTACCCAATGCCCGGTCCACCGGCCGCGTCGGCGACAGGTGGCGCAGGAACAGTGAGAGCCCTTCGTGCGGGCTCGGGATGCGGACATGCCGCTCGGCCAGGTCGAGCTTCGGACCGGTATCGGTCATGGGAAGATCCTCTGTTTGTCGGTTCGGTCATGCCGTCAAACATCGGATCTCGGGCGGGCTCCCGTCGACGCGAAACGCTTCGCCCGTAGGCGAAGCATTTCGGGGTTCGCGGGCGTCGGTCAGAACGGGTGGTACTGGAACAGCCAGGTCTCGGTCGCGATCTTGCCGTTCACGGTCAGCTGCAGGCGCAGCTCGACCGGGTCCTTGCCCTCGACGCCGGCCAGGTCGAACTGGGCGCGCCAGTGGCCGGGCACGCCATCCGGCACCGCCTCCACCAGCTTGTAGTCGGTGACGTGGCCGCGCGCGGTCTGCAGCGTCATTTCCGGCGTCGCGCCGAACGGCAGGTTGGCGAGCGGGCCGCCCAGGAACTCGACCACGAATTTGCGCACGTTCTTCGGGCGCGGCTGGCCCGGCTGGCCGCCGTTGCCGAGCCGGGTCGCGACAACACGGGCGAGGTCGGTCGGGTAGGGCTCGTCGGCGAGCCAGTGCAGCTTGTAGGCGAGATTGAACTCGGTGCCGGGCGCCGGCTGCTTCTCCGGCACCCACATGGCGACGACGTTGTCGTGGATCTCATCGTCGGTCGGCAGCTCGATCAGCTGGACGGCACCCTTGCCCCATTGCCCGCGCGGCTCGACCCACAGGCTCGGCCGTTTCTCGTAATGGACGCCGTCCTGGTAATGATCGAACATCCGGTCGCGCTGAAGCAAGCCGAAGCCCTTGGGATTCTCGTCGCTGAAGGCCGAGGCCATGCTGTGCGGCGGGTTGTTGAGCGGGCGCCACAGATGCTCGCCCCAGCCGGTCCACATGGCGAGGCCGTCCGAATCATGGATCTCCGGTCGCCAGTCGACCGCCGTCTGCTTCTCGGTCTCGGAGAACCAGTACATCGAGGTCAAGGGTGCCAGACCGAAGCGCGAGACCGCCTGGCGCAGGAACAGCGCCTGCTCGATATCCATGACGACGCCCTTGCCGCGCGCCATGACGAACTTGTAGGCACCGACGACCGAGGGGCCGTCCAGGAGCGCGTAGACGGTGACCGCGTCGTCCGTCTCGGGCTTCTGGATATAGATCTTGGTGAAGTCGGGGAATTCCTCGGGCTTGCCGGCGACGGCGGTGTCGAGCGCCAGCCCACGCGCCGAAAGGCCGTACTGGTAGAGCTCGCCGATCGCGCGGAAATATGACGCACCCAGGAAGGCGACCCAGTCGTTCTTGCGCCAGTCGAGCTTGCCGTCGCGCGGCTCCTGGATGCGGAAACCGGCGAAGCCGGCGCCCTTCGGCAGCTGATGCGCGACCGAATCTGCCGGCATGTCGAAATAGGACTGGTCGTAGATGATCTCGCGCGCCTCGCCGCCCTCGACCACATGCATCTCGATCGCCTTCTGGAAGAACATGCCGAGATGGAAGAAGGTTACCGGGAAGCGCTCGTCGGCCATGAGCGCGTGATCGGTGTTGAAGTGGATCTTGCCCCAGGCGTCGTAGTCGATCTTCTTCAGCACGTCCGGTGCCGGCCGGGCCGGGCCGGCATAGGGCTCGCCGACCATGCGCCGGGCCGTGTCCTTGAGGCTGTCGAACGAGAAGGCCGCGGGATTGCCGAGCTTGAGGTTGTCCTCTGCCGCGAGCGCGCGGCTGCCGCCGCCCGCGACGAGCCCGGCGGCCGTCGACGCGGCGATGGCCTTCAGGACAGAACGGCGGTCGATGGACACGGACATGAACGGCGGATCCTCGAGAAAACATCGAAAATGCCGCGACCTTAGCCATTGCGGCGGTCCAGTCAAATGCCGCAAGGTCTTGGGTGCTGCGCGGAGGAAACCTTTGCGCGGTCGCGGTGTTGGACGTTCGACGAGGAGAAGGCCACGCGCCGGTTGCCCGGCTCAGATGGCCCGGAAAGGGGGAGAGGATCGTGCTTTATCGTGTGGGCCTGATGGCTCTTGCCGTCGCCACCTGTGCCGGCTGCGCCACCACCAGGACGCCGAGCGTCGACGGCAAGGACGCCCTGGGACAGCCGATCTATACGCTGAGCGGCGGCAGCTTGTCCCAGCTTGAGCTCACGGCGAACAGCAACTGCTCCGGCAACACGCGGCCCTACTACAAGACCGTCACCGGCCACGGCAACGACATGAGCGTCAGCTATACCTGCGAATGATCCTCGTCGACCGGCTGCTCGTCCGGCCGGTTCCGATGCGACAGGAAGCTCGCGTAGGACGTGATGAACAGCGCGTAGAACGCCGCAGCGGCAAAGGCGGCATAGAACGGCATCACCGGCTTCCGGTCGGTCAGGATGGTGAGGAACACGAGGAAGGTCGGCAGCGGCAGGATGGCGCGCGGCACGATCGACCAGCCGCGCGGAATGGCACCCAGCACGAAGCCTACGCCCAGGGCCACGAGCGTCGCCGCCTCGAGCCAGGGCTCGTGCTCGCCGACGCGGTCGGTCAAGCCGCCGAGCGTGAAGGCGGCGAAACCGAGGGCGAAGATCAATGCGTACATCAACGCTGCCTCCCTCAGCCTTCCGGCGTGAGCGCGGTCGAGACCAGCCGCGCCTCGCCGATCATGTCGCTGCGGTGGCGCTCGAGCTCCTGGCTGTAGGACTTGAGCGCCTCGGCCTCGGTCAGGTAGCCGATCAGCTCCATGCGGTCCGGATCGTCGACGACCGGCAGGATCTCAGCCTTCGTCTCCGAGAATTTCCGGAGCGAGCTCTGCAGGTTGTCGGTCGCAAGCAGGGTGGCTGCGACCGGCGTCATCAGGTCTGCGGCGGTTACTTCCTCCGGGATGCCGCCCAGGTCGGGCGTCCAGAGGTCGGTCGGCTCGATGATGCCGACCAGGCGGCCGTCTTCGATCGCGAACAGCTGCGGCACGGCGCCGAGCGGGAACGCCTTGCGCATGGCCGCGACCGACATCTCGACCGGCACCGACTTGCCGTCGCGCCGCATCACCCGGCTGATGGTCAAGCTGTCGATCCAGCCGATGTCCTCGGCACCCTTGATCTTGAGGCCGCGCAGGTGGAAGCGCCAGGTTGCAAACGAATAGCCGAACCAGCGGCGGACCGCGACCGTGGCCGCGATCACGCCGACCGTGACGCCCACGGTCGCGGCGAAGTCGCGGGTCGATTCCAGCACCAGGAGGATCATGGTGATCGGCGCGCCGACGATCGACGCGCCGACCGCGCCCATGCCGACCAGCGTATAGACGAGCGGGTCCGGGTGCAGCGAGGGGGCGACCGTCTCGAGCGCCATGACGACCGCGCCGCCGAAGAGGGTGCCGAGGAACAGCGAGGAGCTGAATAGGCCGCCGCGGAAGCCCACGCCGATCGAGATGGCCGAGGCCGCGATCTTGGCCGCGATCAGGCCGCAGAGATAGGGCAGCGCGAAGGTGAAATGCAGGTTCGCGACGATGCCGCCGTGGCCGCTGCCGAGCACGCGCGGATAGATCAGCGCCACGATGCCGACGACGAGCCCGCCGATCGGCGGGCGGACCCAGGGCGGGATCGCCTGGCGGCGCATCCATTGCTCGGTCGCGGTCACGCCCTGCATGACGATCATGCCGAGCCCGGCGGCGCCGAGGCCGACCGGCACGAACAGGAAGTAGTCTGGCGTGCCGAGGTGGCCGGCACGGCTGGTGGCGAAGGCCAGGTCCTCGCCGATCAGGTCACGCGCAGTGAAGGTGCCGGCCAGCGCTGCCAGCAGCACGGGTGCGAGGTTGGCGACCGCGTAATTGCCGATGATGAGCTCGAACGCATAGAACGCGCCGGCCAGGGGCGCGTCGAACGCCGCCGCGATCGCGGCCGCGGCGCCGCAGCCGACCAGCGTGCGCATGTCGTCGCGCCGGAGCGACAGGCGGTGGCCGATGTTGGAACAGAAGCCGGCACCCCATTGCGTATAGGCGGCCTCGAGCCCGACCGAGGCGCCGCAACCGCCCGAGAGCACGGTCAAGAGCGCCAGGTTGAGGCTGTCGGTCAGCGACATGCGCCCGCCGAAGAGCGCGTTCGCCTCGATCGGGTCGACCGTCTCGCGCGGGCGCCGGCGCTTGATCGCCCAGGCGACGCCGCCCACGACCGCGCCGCCCGCGCAGGGAATGAACGCGACCTGCCACCAGTCGAGGCTGAACCCGTCGGACAGATGCCCGCCCCAGGGGATGCCGAACAGGACCGAATGGATCGCCGTCACCGTGACGCGCAGGACCACGACACCCAGGCCCACGAAGAGGCCCAGCACGCCGGAGAGCAGGATGATCGCCATCTCGCTGTTGCGGAAAGCGGTCCAGGCTGCAGGCAGCGCGCGTGGCCCGCCGCGCCCGCCGCCGGGACGAAGCCGGGGGGCCAGACCATTCAGGGTTCGAACCCGCTGTGCCAGGGTCACGATAGGCTGCCGTACCGAAAGAACAGCCGGCCGTTGCCGCCTGCTACCCGATGGTTACCGAGGCTGAAGCGGCGAGGCAACGCCTATCATGCCGCGGTGCGAAACCTGCGGGACTTTAGCGCGGCGAAAGGGGCTGAACCATGCCCTAACTATTTGATGAGGGATGGATTCGCGAACTGAGCGGAATGGCCGCGCGATCCCGCTCAGTTCGACTCGGCCCTAGGTGCCGGCCGGGTTCAGCTCATCCCGGCCGAAGAAGGCAGCGCGGTCGTTTTCCGCCGCGGTGACGCCGGCGCGGATATGCAGCAGGTCCTTCCGGGCGACGAGGCCGACGACGCGTCTGGTCGCCGGCTCGACGATCGGAATGCGGCCGATATCCGCCGCCACCATCCGGTCGGCGAGCCGGCCCAGCACCTCGTCCGCGTGACCGACGGCGAGCGAGCGGTCGGACAGCGCGTCATAGAGCGTCTCCCGCCCATGCGGCCGTTCCGTGCGCCAGCGCAGCGCGTCCGCGCGCGCCGCCATGCCGACGAGCCGCCCCTCCGCGTCGACCACCGGATAAGACTTGTGCCGACGCTCGTCCGCCAGGAAGAACCCGACGGCCTCGTCGATCGGCATCGAGGCCGGCAGCGTGTCGACCGCCGTCACCATCACGTCGCCGACGCGCAGCAGCTCGAACGGGTCGATGCTGTATTCGCGCGTGATGTGCTGGCCGCGCCGCGCGATCTTCTCGGTCAGGATCGAGCGCTTGAGCAGGAGCACGGTGACCGCATGCGCGGTGCCGGTCGCGGCCAGAAGCGGCAGCAGCACGCTCATGTTGCCGGTGAGCTCGATTGCGAACAGCACGGCGGTCAAGGGCGAGCGCATGGTGCCGCCCATCATCGCCGCCATGCCAAGGAGCGCCCAGAACGAGGCACCACCGGGCAGCAGCTGGCCTTCGAGGAAGCCCGCCGTGCCGCCGAGGATCAGGAGCGGCGCCAGCACGCCGCCCGAGGTGCCGGAGGCGAGCGCCAGCAGCCAGATGGCGCTCTTGACGAGAAGCAGGCCGGTCGCGGCGCCGAGCGCCATGTGGCCGGACAGCAGGTCGGCGATGATGTCGTAGCCGACGCCCAGGGCCCGCGGCTCGAAGAGGCCGCCAAGGCCGACCAGCACGCCGCCGATCGCCGGCCACCACATCCAGTGGATCGGCAGGTGGTCGAACAGGTCTTCGGCGGCGTAGAGCAGGCGCGTCATGGCACCCGACTGCAGGCCGGCGACGAGGCCGACGCCGACGCAGGCGGCAAGGCCCCACCAGGGCAGGTCCGGATGGCCCGTATAGGGGAAGAGCGGCCCCTCGCCGAACAGCACCGGTCGCCAGGCGGCCGAGACGACGGCGGCCGTCACGACCGGAATGAAGCTGCGCGGCTTCCACTCGAACAGCAGCAGCTCGACCGCGAGCAGCACCGCCGCGATCGGCGTACCGAAGATCGCGGTCATGCCGGCCGCCGCACCCGCGACGAGCAGCGTCTTGCGTTCCGCCGCCGTCAGGCGGAAGCATTGCGCGAACAGCGAGCCGATGGCGCCGCCGGTCATGATGATCGGGCCTTCGGCGCCGAACGGGCCGCCGGTGCCGATCGAGATGGCCGACGACAGCGGCTTCAGCACGGCGACCTTGGGCTGCATGCGGCTGCCGCCGATCAGGATCGCCTCGATCGCCTCGGGAATGCCGTGCCCGCGGATCTTCTCGGAGCCGTAGCGCGCCATGAGGCCGATCACGAGCCCGCCCACCGCCGGCGCCGCGACCATCCATGGGCCGCGCGTGACGGTCGCCATGTCGACGGTCCCGGTTACCAACTGGCCGAACCAGACGAGATTGCTGACCAGTGCAATCAGCTTCAGCAGCACCCAGGCCGACGCCGCTCCGCCGGTGCCGACCACGAGCGCCATGCCGATCAGCACCAGCACCTGGCGGTCGGCGGTGAAGTCGCCGAGCCGCTCGCGCTGATGCGGCTGGGCTGGCGTAGGCGTGGGCGTCTGACGCATGGTCACGGGTCCGGGCTGGCATGAAACGAGTGACGTTAATATATCGCAGTACGACATATATCAAGGCAGGCACATGGAGAGCAGGGCAGACATGGCGAAACCGCGGACGATCGGCGACGAGGATTATCAGACGCTCGCGGCATTCCGGTACGCGCTGCGCCGTTTCCTCGCGTTCAGCGAGCGGGCGGCGAAGGCGCAGGGCCTCACCGCCCAGCAGCATCAGGCGCTGCTCGCGATGAAGGGCTATGGCCAGGATCGCCCGCTCGCCATCGGCGACCTCGCGGAATACCTGATGCTCCGGCACAACAGCGCGGTCGAGCTGGTCGACCGGCTAGTCCAGGCCGAGCTGGTGGAACGGCTGCATGCCGAGGGCGATCGGCGCCGCGTCACACTCGCACTGACGCCCAAGGCCGAGGCGATCCTGCAGGATCTCTCGACCGCGCATCTCGAAGAACTCCGCGACAGCCGCACGCTCCTGGCCCAGCTGCTGGAGCGGCTCGGCGGTTAGGGCCCTCCCAACTTCACGTGTCAATCCCAGCCTGCGCGCTAGGGGATGACTGAAAACGGGGGCTGCGGGTCAGCTTGTCCGCAGTGCTGGCCCCCTCAATCCATCAGCTTCCTTGAGAAATACGTCAGCTCCATCGCGGTCGTGCGGGCTTTTTCCTTGAGGTTGGCGCCGGCGCCGTGGCCGCCTTCGGTCACTTCGTAGAACAGGTACGGCTGGCCCAGTTCGGCCAGCCGGGCGGCAAACTTGCGGGCGTGCTGCGGGCCGACCCGGTCGTCCTTGGTCGTGGTCCAGACGAACGGCTCCGGGTATTTGACGCCCGCCTTGAGGTTGGCGTAGGGCGAGATCGAGGCGAGGAACGCGCGCTCCTCCGGGTTCTGGACCGTGCCGTATTCGCCGACCCACGAGGCGCCGGCCGCGATCTTCTCGTAGCGCAGCATGTCCAGGAGCGGCACCTGGATATCGACCGCGTTCCAGAGGTCGGGATGCTGGTTGAACTCGACGCCCATCAGGAGGCCGCCGTTCGAGCCGCCCTCGATGCCGAGCCGGCGCGGGCTCGTCACCTTGGACTGGATCAGGTCCTCGGCCACGGCCGCGAAATCGTCGTAGACCCGCTGGCGCTGCGTCTTCAGGCCCGCCTCGTGCCAGGCCGGGCCGAACTCGCCGCCGCCGCGGATGTTGGCGACCACGAACACGCCGCCGCGCTCGAGCCACAGCTTGCCGATGTTGGCCGAATAGAACGGTGTCACCGAGACCTGGAAGCCGCCATAGGCATAGAGGATGGCCGGGTTGTTGCCGTCGAGCGCCATGCCGGCCGGGTGCACGATGAAATAGGGGATCTTGGTGCCGTCCTTCGAGGTCGCCTGGCGCTGCTCGACCACGTCTTTGGATGCGTCGAACTTGGCCGGCAGTGTCTTGACCGCAGCGAATTCGCCGGAGGCCGCGTCGGCCAGCAGCACGGTTGAGGGCGTGAGGAAGCCGGTGACGCTCAGGAACGCCTTCTCGCCCCGGTCCTGGGTGTCGACGACGCCGATCGTGCTGTTGTCCGGCAGGTCGAGCTTGCGCTCGGTCCAGCTGCCGTCGGCGGCCGGCGTATAGACGGCGGCGCGGCCCTTGACGTTGTCGAAGCTGGTAATGATGAGGTGCTCTTTGGTCGAGGCGATCTCGTCGAGCGATTCGCACGGGCCAGGCGCATAGACGAGCGTCGGCGTCAGGTGCTGCGGATCGTGCTCGACGGCGGCGAGGTCGAGCGAGACGAGCGCCCCTTCGGGGAAGCTCTTGCCGCCCGCCCGCCAGTCCTGCTCGAGCTTGACGAGGAGGCGGCCTGCGGTGAGGTCGCGCACATGGGCCTTCACCGGCAGCGCCAGCTTCACGGCCTTGCCGCCCTTGACGAGATAGGTCTCGGATTCGAAGAAGCTGACACTGCGCTCGATCAAGATGGCCTTGTGCCCCTGGCCATCCTGGAGCGAGATCGGGCTCACTTCCGTATCGCTCGGCTTGCCGCGGAAGATCTCCTTCGCGGACGCGAGCTTCTGGCCGCGCTTCAGCGCCTTCACGATGAAGGGATAGCCGGCCGTGGTCATCGTGCCCTTGCCCCAGTCGCGCGCGACCAGGATCTCGTCGTCGCCGGCCCAGGCGGCCGACTGCTTGCTCTTGGGCAGCGCGAAGCCGCCGCGCACGAATTGGCCGGTCGCAAGGTCGAACTCGCGGGTGGTGACCGCGTCCTCGCCGCCGTCGGAGAGGCTGACCAGGCAGATGCGCTCGTCCGGCCGGCGGCAATCCGCGCCGTGCCAGAACCAGTTCGCCTTCTCCGCCTTGGCAAGCTGGTCCAGGTCGAGCACCGTCGTCCAGTTGGGCTCGGGCCGGCGATAGTCCTCAAGCCCAGTCTTGCGCCAGAGGCCGCGCACATGGCCCGCGTCCTGCCAGAAATTATAGACCTCATCGCCGATGAAGCGGGGAGTGGGGATGCGGTCCTTGGCCTCGGCGATCGTGAGCGCCTCGTCATAGAGCGCCGGATAGCGCGGGTCCTTCTCCAGCACGGCCACGGTCTTGGCGTTCTCGGCCTCGACCCAGGCGTCGACGCGCGGGTTGCTCAGGGCTTCGAGCCAGATATAGGGATCGGCCACGTCCTGGGGAGCGGCCGGCTGGTCGGCCGCAGACGCTCCGACGGCGCCCAAGATCGAGAGGGCGCCCAGGAGCGAGAGGGCCAGCGTGAGGTTCCGTGCGTGCAAGGCGAGAGGCCCCGGGATGGTTGCGTTGCCCCGACGCTAGCCAAAAGGCCGGCGGCGGGGCAAGGCTCCGTCCCTGGGCACGCGCGCTGAACGCCCGTCGCCGTCAGCCGGCGATCACCGGCTCCAGGGCCCAATCCGCCTCGGGCCGGGGCGGGAACGCGCCGGAATAGGGGTTCGCCACCTGATCCCAGTCCGGCTGCTGCGGCGCAAACGGCCGGACCCTGGCTTCGGCGATCGCGGGTGGGGCGACCATCGGCCGCATGGCCGCCGGTAGGGCGTCCATCTGTAGGGCAGGGGGCTGCTTCGCGCCGGGCCGCGGCGCAATTGTGCCCACCGCCTCCTGCAGCTTGCGGAAGGCGCGCTCCTCGATCTGGCGGATCCGCTCGCGCGAGACGCCGTAATGGCTCGCGAGCTCGTCGAGCTTCAACGGTCGCTCGCGTAGGCGCCGCTCGGTCAGGATATGGCGCTCCCGCTCGCTCAGGTGATCCATCGCGGCCCACATGAGGACGCGCCGGGCATTGAACTCCTGGCGGTTGCCGAGCTCGGTCTCGACGCTTTCGGCCGGATCGACCAGCCAGTCCTGCCACTGGTCCTCGCCGTCCTCGGCGATGGGCGCGTTCAGCGAATGATCGGGCCCCGCCATCCGCCGGTTCATGGTCACGACGTCGTGTTCCGACACGTCGAGCTGGACCGCGATCTTGGTCACGATCTCGGGCGAAAGGTCGCCGTCCTCGATCGCGCGCAACTGGCCCTTGAGCTTGCGCAGCTTGAAGAACAGGCGCTTGTGACGCGGCGTTGTACACAGCCGCACCATCGACCAGGACTTGAGGATGTATTCGAGGATCGCGGCGCGGATCCACCACATGGCATAGGTCGACAACCGGAAGCCGCGGTCGGGATCGAAGCGGCAGATTGCCTGCATCATGCCGACATTGCCCTCGGCAACCAGCTCGGCCAACGGCAGGCCGTAGCCGCGGAAGCCGTGGGCGATCTTGACGATGAGGCCGAGATGGCTCGTGACCAGCGCCTCGGCGGCAGCGCTATCGCGATGCTCGGTCCACCGGCGGGCCAGGAGCTGTTCCTGCTCCGGCTCCAAGGTGCCGTATTGGCGGATCTCCTGCAGATACCGCGTGAGGCTGCTGATCGAAGAACGCTCGGACGCATTGGATTTTGTCGTCATTTCTCGGACCCTCTCAGAAGGCTCCTCAAAATGACCTAGAACCGGATGGCGTGATTGTCGGATGCCATTGCGATTTGTCAAAAATAACCGCATCGATGGCGAACGCGCTTCTGATAGAGGCGGCCTCGCAGGGGCCGGAGGGTTTCGATGGCCGATGACACGCTGATCGACGCGGCCCGGCGGGCGAAGGTCCGGGCTGAGGTTCGTGCGGCGCTGACACGGCGAGATTTCGCGGGAGCGCTGGGGCTTATCGGCGATCGGGCGGATGTGGAGGCACTGGCGCTTGCCGGCGAGGCCCATGGCGGGCTCCGGCAGTTCGATCGGGCGGCGGCAGCCTATGGTGCGGCGTTGCGCCGCGCCCCCGGTCGGTTCGATCTCATGAGCAATCTCGCAAGCACGCTCGTCGAGCTCGACCGGTTCGGCGAGGCCTTGGCGCTGTTCCAGCAGGCACGCGCGGCGGCGCCCGGCAATGCCCGGATCGTGGCCAATCTCGCCAATCTGCTCGATTTCGCCGGTGCCGTCGACGATGCGCTCGTGGCCTACGGTGCTGCCCGCGCGCTCGACCCGGCCGATCGGGAAATTGCGTGCAACCAGGCGATGGCGCTGCTGCGTGCCGGCCGGCTGGACGAGGGCTGGCCGCTGTTCGAGCATCGCCGCCGCGCGCTCGACCCCGCCGAGGCGCAGGTGCCGCGCCTGCCGCCGCTTGCCGAAGCGCCGATGCTGGCGGGTCGGCGGGTCCTGCTGTTCCACGAGCAGGGCTTTGGCGACACGTTGCAGATGCTGCGCTACGTGCCGCTGCTGGCGGGGTGCGGCGCCCAGGTGCTGCTGCGCGTACCGCCGCCGCTCGCCCGGCTCGCCCGTTCGGTCGCAGGCGTGGCGGTCGTGGTGGGCGAGGGCGATGACCCGGGGCCGCTCGACTACCAGGCGCCACTCATGAGTCTGCCGCTCATCTTCGGCACGACGCTCGACACGATTCCTGCGGAGATTCCCTATCTCAGAGCCGATCCGACCCTCGTAGCGGCGTGGCGGCAGCGGCTCGCCGCCCTGCCACGGCCGCGCGTCGGCCTGGTTTGGGCCGGCTCGCCCGACGGCGGGCTCGACCATCGGCGCAGCCTGCGCTTTGCGGCACTTGGGCCGCTTTTTGCCGTGCCGGCCAGCTTCGTCGGCCTGCAGATCGGCCCGGCCGCGGCCGAGTGGGCGCCGCCCGATGGCGTCGCGGCCCTGGACACCACGCCCTGGATCGGCGACTTCGCCGACACCGCAGCGCTCGCGAGCGCGCTCGACCTCCTCGTCACAGTCGACACGTCGGCGGCCCACCTGGCAGCAGCGCTCGGCCGGCCGGTGCTGATGCTGAGCCGCTTCTCGTCCTGCTGGCGCTGGCTGATGCACCGCGAGGACAGCCCCTGGTACCCGACCCTCAGCATTCTACGCCAGCCCCGCCCCGGCGACTGGGCGACCCCGGTCGCCGAGGCGGCGCGCCGGTTGGCCGATTTCCGCCTATAGGTCGACGCCCAGCGCCGCGGCGCGCGCGAGGAGGCGGCGGGCCGCGGTCACGACGGGCAATTCGACGAGACGCCCATCGAGCTCGACGCGATCGCGGCCTTCGGCCACCGCCGCCTCGAACGCGGCGACGAGGCGGCGCGCCCGGCGGATCTCGTCCGGACCGGGTGTGAGCAGCCGGTTGACGATGGCGGCATGGCCGGGTGCGACCAGGCTCTTCGCCAGATAGCCGAGCCGGCGGGCGGCCCGGGTCTCCGTGCCCAGCCCGTCCTCGTCGCCGAACGTATAGGGCCGGTCGATCGCCAGCACGCCGGCGGCGCGGCATTCGACCAGAAAGCGGGCGCGGACATAGGCGAGCTCGTCGCCCGCGCGCGACCGTTCGGCGCCGAGATCGGTCACCATGTCCTCGCTCGCAACGAGGCAGGCGGTGACGCGCGGGCTCGCCTCGGCGATGGCGATCGTGCGCACCAGGCCCGCAGCACTCTCGATATTGGGCACGATCTCGGTCGACCCGGCCGGAAGGCCGAGCGCCGTCTCCAGCGCGCCGATCGCCTGGTCGAGCGCGCGTACTTGGTCGGCGCTCGCGACCTTCGACATCATGACGATCCGGGGCCGTCCCGCCATGACCGAAGTCAAGTCGTCGCGGCCGACGGTCTCGAACGGGTTGATGCGCACGGCGGCAAGCCGGCCGGCCCGGCGCCAGGTCTCCATGACCTCCGGCGCGAGTTGCCGCGCCTCGGCGCGCCGGGCCGGCGGGGTGAAATCCTCGAGCTCCTGGATCAGTACGTCGGCGCCGCACGCCGCGGCGTCGATGAGCGTCCGCCGCTCGGCACCGGGCAGGAACAGCCAGGAACGTCGCGGCTGCGGGATCTCGTCGGTCATGTGCCCCTCCCTTGCCGCTCAAGATGGACCGACGCGAATGGCGACGGAAGGGGGTGCTCGACGCGGGCGCTTAGGGCCGGCAGATCGGGCAGCTGTGCGGGCCGCTCAGCGCTCCCTGCCGCTTGACGTAGGCGGCGAGTTCGTAAGCGTCATCGCGGTCGTGGAACGGACCGTGCCAGCGCGCGCCGTGAATGATGTTCGAGACATGGCCCTCGTTGAAGCGCGGGCAGCCGGCCACATGAATCCAGAGCGCCGACCGCGTGAAACTCTCCTGCACCCAGAACACACCCATCACCCATTCCCCTGACCGGCGGCCCGAACCCAAAGTGGCCGCTGAGGCGGAGAACGCTATAGCCCGTTCGCAGTTGCAGCATGACGCGCAAAAGACGCGCGCCAAATGGTCGCTTTCGGCGGTTGACGGGCGGGGCGCTTGACCACGTGATTTCGCCGCGCCCAATCCCGGCGCTTCCCCTCGACGAAGCGAGCCGCCCCCCGTATCCTGGGCACGAAGGCGTTGGACACAATCAAAAATTGAGCGTTCCGGCTTAGGCCGGCCACACGTGGTAAACCGTCGCTTCGCCGGCCCTCAGGGTGCGGCTGGCGCGGTCCGCCGCATCGAGCACGAGCTGGGTTTCACGGGTGCTGCCGCACTGCCGAGGGAGGAGCCAGGACATGATCAGCTATTATAATTTGGGCCCGGATGAGCCGATCAACCGGATCGTCTATGCGGGAAGCCACGACGCCGGCATCACGAGCGGCTCGCCCAACGTCCAGACCCAGTTCACGGATGTCTTCGGCCAGGCGAAGACCGGCGTCCGCCTGTTCGACCTCCGCATTGCGGCGATGTCGACGGGAGACAAGACCGGCGGCACGAAGAATGCGCAGCTGCGCGCCTTCCACGCCGACGGCCTCCTGAAGAAGGACGAGACGAAGACCCGGTTCGTGCCGGAACTGGGCCGCACCGAAACCATCACGCGCACCAAGCTCCGGGGCGGCGGTTTCGGGTTGACGCACGACACGATCCTGGCGGGCGCGCGGGTCTTCGTGGAGAACGAAGGCGCCAGCGAATTCCTGATGCTCAAATTCGACAAATGCACCAACTGGCCGCTGATCGCGGAGGCCTGCGTCAACGTGCTGGGCGACGCGATCTACACGGGCGGCGGCAATCTCAACAAGAAGACCCAGCGGGACCTGCGCGGCAAGGTGATCGTGCTCTTCATGCCGGAGGGGCTCGAGGTGGTTCAACGCGATTTCCCGCCGAAATCCGGCATCCTCGGCATCCGGAACCTGGCGGGCGGCGACCCGTACGAGGAAGACTTCGACGGCCTGCAATATTACGGCAAGGGCGGCACCTCGCCGTTCAAGCCCTTCATGAAGATTTCGCAAAACGTGAAGAAGCAGAAAAAGCTGATGAAGAAGGGCGGCCACGGCAACCCGGACGTCATGGGCATGATGTACTGGACGACCACGGGCCTGTTGGAAAGCATCCGCGATCGAAACGATACGATGTGGACCGCGCCCAACAAGGCGAAGCTCAGGGCCTTGTGGAACCGAGGCATGGGCGATTCGATCAGGGCGGCGGCACCCGACAACGTCGACCTGGACTCCTTCGCCGCCGGGTCGGTCATCAAGACCTTCATGCCGAATTTCGTGATGATCGACTTCGCCGACGCAAACAAATGTGACGAGATCTATCAGCTGAACAACGTGCCGGCGACCGAGCTCGTCGGGCTGGACGACGCGGCGGATTAGGGGGCTCCCTGCGCGACGAGATCATCGGTGGCGCGTATGCGGCGGGATTGGCCTTCCTGCGGTCCTCAGGCTGCGCGCAGGGCCCAGGTGCGAAGTTCGGCGACGGTCAGCGCTTCGCATCCTGCCGCATGGCGCGACAGGTGGCGAACGAGGATCTCCAAGTCCGCCTCGCCGGCGCCGGCTAGGGCAGCCGCGAAATCCCCGGGTGTCCAGGCCAGCAGGCGGCAGTCCCGACTTGCCTCGCAGAGCGGGGGCGCGGTGTCGCGCCCCATGGCGTAGGGCCAGCCGTACCAGTCGCCGGGCTGCAGCGGGCGCACCGGCGCCTGAGGGGCCTCCGCGAGGAAAGCTTCCCGCGCCTCCTCCGTCGGAATGGAGGCTGCGACAGCGCGATAGGCGAGGAAGGCGTCGCTGGTCAGCGCGGCGACAGACGCGCAAAGGCTGCGCGCTAGCGGCCCGATGACCAGGGTCGCGCGATCGAGCAGGGGATGGAACTCCGCCTCGCTCAACCGCCTCTGGCCGACATCGAACAGCGAGGCACCCCCCTGCTCTTCGACCGCGGTGATCAGCCTGTCCAGGATATCGTCGAACTGCTCGATGCCGCCCTGGTGCCGCTCGCGGAGCTGCCCTTCCAGAATCAGGCTGAGTGCTGCGCCGTCGCAGCGCTCATTCTTCCCGTAGCGGACGGAACGGGCGCTCAGGAGCAGCATCTCGCCGAGCGCCGGGGACAGGGACGCGAGCTCGCCGGGGAAGCGTTTCGGTTCAAGTTCAGCCCTGGAGCGCAGCAGGGGAACCACTGGCGCTTCGCCGTCCATTTGACCGTTCGCTTGGCCGGCCGCCGTCCATATTGCCGGCTGGGCGGGCAATTCGATGCCGGCCCGCGACAGGGCGTACCATAGCCTTTCGAGAAAATGCGAACCGATCGTCCCGCGATCCTGCACTTGCAGCGTCGAGAAGCGCGCGGAATAGCGGATGGTGCCGCCGACCGGATCATTGCCGAGCGCGATGACGGAGGGCGAAGGAAGCTGCAGGATATTCGGCAAGCCGCTGCGGAAGACCTGCATGGCGACCCGGATGACCTGGCCCGGCGGCTGATCGCTGCCGACATGGAAGAAGACCTGGTGGCGGAAGGGCTGGTTTTGCGGGACCACCTCGATCAGCTTCGCGGTGAAATCGCTGTTGGGCATGACGAAGACCGACCCGCGATCGGTCTGGATATGCACGGATCGCCAGCTGAGCGAGATCACCCGGCCTTCCATCTCGTCGCGACGGACGAAGTCGCCGATACGGACCGGCCGCTCCAGCTCGATCGAGACGCCCGCGAACAGGTGGCCCAGCATCGGCTGAAGCGCCAGGCCGATGATGGCTGACAGCAGCGCAGAGGTCGCGAGCACGCTGGTCACGTCCAAGGCCAGGACGAAGCGCAGATACGCGACGACCGTCGCCATGTAGAGCGCCACCGCCAGCGTCGAGCGCACCAGATCCGAGGTCACGAGGCCGCGATTCCGGCTGGCGTGCAGGAGCACGCGGATCAGCAGCGCATGGGCCAGCTGGGCCGCGGCCAGCATGCTCAGCGCCAGCGCGCCCAGGGTCACGATATGGCCGGCCGACGGGTCGGTGAGGCCAAGACCTTCGCCGAACGTCATGCGCAGCAACCAGAGCAGTGCTGCGAGCGCGAGGAGAACCAGGGTCCACATGGTCAGCAGGCTTCGCCGGGGGTGCCGCCGCCTTGGCCGCCCCCGTGGCCGCCATTGCGGCGTTCGATAAGGGACAGGGCGCGTGTCACGCTGGTCTGCAGGCGCATGATGGCATGGTGCAACTCGGCGAACTGGCCCGCTGCCACCGGGGCCGGCGTCTCGGCCGGAACCGAGGACAGGCTGGAGGCATGGGCGACGCGGGTCAGGGTTTCGAGCGGATGCGTGACATAGCGGCGCAGCAGCAGCAGGAAGATCACGGCGCTCAGCACGAGAATACTGGTCAGGGACCCGGTGGTGACGAGCACGCTGTTGATCGCCTTCCGGTCGGTCGGCGCCGTGGGCACTTCGACCAGCTGCAGCCCGACGACCTCGCCCATTTGCCAGCCGAAGCCGTTATTGGGGCCGTATTTCGCCAGCATTTCCGGCGGCGCTGCCGCGGCGCTGCTGTGGCATTGCAGGCATTCCTGCGATTTCAGCCGGATCGGGCGCGCCACATAGAAGTGCCGGTCGGCGCCGCTGCCGAGCTCGCCATATTGCTCGGTCAGGGTGGCATCGGCCGAGAAGCGACGCAGCAGCCCGACCTCCCAGTCGGTGGCGCGGTCCTGCACATTGGTCGGGTTCAACGAGCTTTCGCGATAGTGGTATTCGGGAAATTTCGCGGCGAGGCGCTTGAGCGTGCTCTGCGCCGCGAAAGACGGGATCTCGGCCGAATGGAAACTGGCGGCGCCCCGGCCCAGGGCCGGTGCGATCTCGTCGGTCGTATACGATCGCACGGCGAGCGCGGTCTCGAGCAATAGATCGGCCTTCTGCTTGACCTCTGCCTGCGCCTGCGCCGACTCCAGGCGATAAGAGGTAAGACCTGCCACTGTCACGCCGAACAAAAAACAAAAAGCAATAATCCACGCGAACCGAGTTTCTATGCGCATGTCAACGTTCTCTTTCCCCGCGCGGCGCAATGTTCTGGGACGCATCGCTTTTGCGGGACGCTCGCAAAACTGTCAAGCGATACACCAAATGATTGCCGGGCAAGACCAAGTGAAAGCCCGACCGAAGAAGAGAACCGATTGCTGTTTGTTAAAATTATATGACAATCGCCCCTGATCGACGTCGATGGACGCCAAGGCGAGGTGACACCCCATGATCGCGCTGTTCACGGATTTCGGCCTCGAAGGGCCTTATACGGGCCAGGTGAAGGCCGTGCTGCATCGCTGGGCGCCGGGCGTTCCGGTCATCGACCTCTTCGCCGATGCGCCGGCCGCCAATCCGAAGGCCGCGGCCTATCTTCTCGCCGCCTATGCAACCTGGTTTCCGGCCGGAACGGTCGTGCTCGGCGTCATTGATCCGGGCGTCGGCGGTGCGCGCGCGCCGATCGTGGTCGAGAGCGACGGCCGCTGGTATGTCGGGCCGGACAATGGCTTGTTCGAGCTCGTCCGCCGCCGGGCTGCAGGCGCTCGCAGCTGGGAAATCACCTGGGTTCCGGAGGCTCTGTCGGCGAGTTTTCACGGACGCGACCTGTTTGCGCCGGTGGCCGCACAACTGGCTCTCGGCGAGATGCCTGCCGATACCCCACGGCCGGCCGAGGCAGGCCGTCAGCCCGACTGGCCGGACGATCTCGCGGAGATCGTCTACATCGATCACTACGGCAACGCCCTCACGGGAATGCGCGCCGCGGCCGTTCCTGACGGGGCGCGGCTCAAGGCCGGGGGACGCGTGCTCGCGCGAGGGCGGACCTTCTCGAGCGTCCCAGCCGGTACGGCCTTCTGGTACGAAAATTCGAACGGCCTCGCCGAGATCGCGGTCAACGCCGGCCGCGCCGACACCCACCTCGGCCTCGCCATCGGCAGTCCGGTTTCCGTCCTGCCCGGCGCAGCCGGAGAGGGGGAGAAGGAGGGGTGATCCGGGCCGAGGAAGCAGCGTCGCGCGCAGCGCGCCGACGCCAATCGTCAGTGCCGGTTGCTCATGCGCCCGTCGTGAGCGCCGCGTGCTGCGACCCGCTCCGGCGCCGCAGCAGCAACCAGGCGGCGATCGCGAGATTGAGCGCGTTCCACAAGACGCCGTTGAGGAACGCCATGCGGTAGGAGCCGGTCAGATCGAAGATGACGCCCGAGGCATAGCCGCCGAATGCCATGCCGAGGATGGTCGCCGCGACGACGAGGCCGATCTTGGCGCCCGCTTCCTTGGGCGGCAGCAGCTCGCGGCAGATGACGGCGTACATCGGCACGATGCCGCCCTGGAACAGCCCGAAGATGCCGGAGACGACGTAGAGCGACGTGAGCCCGTCGAAATAGAGATAGAGCAGCAAGGCCAAGCCCTGCATGAACGAGCCGATCAGCAGCGTCGGGATACCGCCGATCGCGTCGGCGACGAAGCCCGAGCCGATGCGGGATGCGACGCCGAGGAACAGCATCAGCGACAGCATTTCGGCGCCGCGCGCCGGGCCGTAGCCGAGGTCGCCGCAGTAGGCGACGATATGCACCTGCGGCATCGACATGGCCATGCAGCAGGAGAAGCCGGCCAGGATGAGCAATGCCAGAAGCAGGCGCCGCGAAATCCCTGCGCCGTGGCCGACGACCTGGCTCGCCGCGGCCGCTATCATGTGTGCGGACGGGCGCCGGCGCAGGAAGAAAGCGGCGGGCAGCAGGACCGCGGCCAGGAGCAGGCCGATCGCCTCGTAGCTGCTGCGCCAGCCCATGTGCGGCAGCGCGGCGTTGATGACGAGCGGCCAGACGGCGCCGGCCACGTAATTGCCCGAGGCGACGATGACGACGGCCATGCCGCGCCGCTTCATGAACCAGTGCGAGATGTCGGCCATCATCGGCCCGAAGCCGGCGCCCGAACCGAGGCCGATCAGGAGATGCGCCGCCGAGAAGACCAGCAGGCTCGGTGCGAACCCGGCGAGCACGAATCCGACCCCTTGGCTCAGGCCGGCGATCAGCAGCGGCGCCATGATGCCGGCGCGATCGGCGAGGCGGCCGAGCCCGATCGTGCCGGCGGCGAAGCCCAGCATGGTGACTGTGTAGGGCATGGAGGCGGCAGCGCGGTCGACGCCGAATTCCGCTTGGACCTGGGGCAGCACGACGATGACCGCCCACATGCCGACGCCGGCGATGCTGGCGATGAGCAGCGACAGACCCATTCGAAAGAACGCATAGGGACTATCCGGCGTGTGCGCATCTGCCGTCCCGGCGGCCAAGCTGGTGGAGAAAACCATGGAACCTACCCTGCGGGAACCAGATGGCCTTCACAACCCGCGTGGCGGGAAAGACAGCTCTTCGTGTTGGTACTGGCGTTTCTATCTGGAATTGATGCGCGCGATTGAAAAATCTCGTTGGTGGTGTCTTCTCTGCCCTCGGCCCCAGGATCGTCGCCCGTGGCAAGCCCAGGAACGCCGCGATCGCGTCAGCGCGACGGAGCGGCGCGCGTGCCGCTTCGCTTCAAGCCTGATTCCGCCCAGGCCGAGGTGCGCAACTCGACAACGTGGCCGATGGCGTTCATGAAGTCGGCTTCGTCCTCGCAATCCTGCGCGGCCTCGCCGCGGATCGTCGCGCGGCGCGCATACCGCGCGTCGTCATGGCGCTGATAGCCGGCGCTGCGCCGCACCCCATCTGCAGCTGACCAGGTGCGGAAAAAGAAGCTGCCGGCCTCGAACAAGATCGGCCCGACGACAATGTGGTTCATGGTAATCCCCCAATATGATGGAGCATGCCTCACTATAGCACACCATATATTGATTTGCGGCTGTCGAAATGACATCGGGCTTGGAGCAAAATGGGCTCAACCGCTCGCATCTGCGGAACGGTCGGTCAGCCATGCTGCATAGCGCGTGACATCCCCGGTGGTAGGTGGAATTTGCCTCAGCGCCGGAGATCGGTGCCCGAAGCGTTTTAAGATGATCCCAACGGCAGCGTAGGAACTCGAGGGTGGGCCGGCTCATCGGCGCGCCGCGATGCGTCGAGGCGGCCAACATCGGCCCAGACCACGACATCTGTGCAGTCATTCGGCCCAAAGGGCGGCTTGATCCACTCGAGCTCGCGTTCCGCCATGCCTCTTCACCATGTCGGTCGGGACGGATTTCCTGAATTTCGTCGTGGGGATGTTACGCGTAACTCCTGTGCGTGCGCAGGAGAGATCGGGCGTTTCGGCGGCCGTCGATTAGGTAGAATTCCGTCCCGAAGAATACCGCACGCGCGCAGGAGTCCTGGCGGCTTTCCGGCGATCCCGGAACCGGCGTTGCCTACCCGGAAAATGTGATTCCAGGCCGCGGAGTAACAGGGGAATAGGCGCCAAGCCGCGCCGGCGTCACCCAATCACCCCGAGGACGGTGTGATCGATCCCCGCGCCACTTCATCGTCGCCGGCCAAGGGTTGGGCTGGCGCCGCAGCGTCGATCGGCACCACGTTCGACGGCGGCGCGAGAATCGCTTTTAGAGCGAGAGGACGTAGCCGCGTAGAGTATCCACCGTTTCTGTGAGACCGGCTGCTTCCATGCCGATGAGTAGATGCTCGGCGGTCATCTCCGGCCTTTTGAAGCGCTCCCGCATGCGGCGAATGGCTGCTACTGCGCGACCAGGATCTAGGGCGATCGTGTCGGCAATAAATGCGTCGGTTGAGCGAGCCTCGATGTTCATCGGTTCAAGAAATGCAGCTGGGAAGTCCTTAAGATTGTCGGTGACAATCGTCGCCGCTTGCGTCTTCAGCGCCGCAGCAATCACGTGGGCATCACCAGGATCCGGCAAGCCTACACATACGCATTTCAGCGCTTCGAAGTCAGAGACCATAGCCTCCTCGAAAGCCTCTTCCATGCGCGCTCTTTGAAGGGCCGCTACAGCTTCTGGGTTGGGCTTGCCTTTGTCGGCGAATAAGGCGGCTATCGCTCGCTCGGTCTCATCGAGGACTTCCTTGGACCAACGGAGGCGGAAAAATCCCGCCTCCGCCAGCGTGAGCAATAGATTCCTTTTCAACACTCCAACGAGTGAACAGGCGTCAACGAAGGCGGTATAGCGATTGGCAAACAAGGCTATAGGAGGTCCGCATCGGCCTCTGCTATGTCGGCCAGAGACTGCTGCCGCTTCTCATCGCGCTTCCGCTTATAGGCAAAGAGATCCTCAGCCATAATGCGGCGATGGCGTCCCACCATTGAATGCGCAATTTCTCCCTTCGAAAGTAGCGATATCAGGTGAGGCCTCGACATGTTGAGAATGTCTGCCGCTTGTTGGGTGGTGAGCATCTGGCCCACCGGAACAAGGGTGACAGCATCGCCACGACCAACGTGTCGTAGCAGCTCCATGAGCAGCGTCGACAATGCTGGGGTCAGCGTGATCTCCGCCGGCTGCTTACCCTCTTCGAGCACCTTCAGCTTGGTATCGCCGGCAGCGTGTGTAGCGATGATCTTGCGAAGCTGATTGGCCGCCGCCTTCTCGCTTGCGGAAGGCAGGCGGGCGCCGAGTTCCTCGGCGAAGGCTGGCATAGTCATGAGCGGCTCCCTCTTCAGACCGTCTCATACCCGATAATCGAAATAAACGCAACGAGCGAAACGGCCGCAATCGCCCCGAAGTTCGACATTCCTTCGCTATCCTTCGCCCGGCATCGGACGTGCAATTTGGACGAACTTTACCCCCGACTTTCCGTCGAGTGGTGACGCCCTGGTGACACGGCGAGACGGAGCGGTGAGTATGGGGAGCTAAGTCATTGAAGAAACTGGTGCCGCCTGCGTGACTCGAACACGCGACCCTCGCATTACGAATGCGATGCTCTACCGGCTGAGCTAAGGCGGCCTACCGTTTCGGCGGCACCCTTGGGGGTGCGGCCCTTCGACTGGCGAAGCGGCGCGGAACATGGCAGATGCCGCGCCCCCATGCAACTGCGCAAATGAAGGAGCGCCCCTGCAACAATACCAGGGGCAGGCCGGCCGGCCTGTGACAAGCGCTCGCGCCCCCGGTCGGCTCAGGCGCTGCCCTGGGCCGGCGCCGCGGGCGCGGTCGGGTCGAGGATCGTCGCCTCGCCCGGCGGCAGGATGTCGATCCGCTCGGCCCGCGTGCCTTCGCGCCGGTCGGGCGTGCGCCACGCGAGCGAATCGAAGTTGTGGCAGCTGGGGCAGAGCGGCTCCCAGCCGTGCGTCTCGGCCCCGCAGGCGCCACACACCCAGACCGGGTCCGCATCGCCGCGCGCGGCACGCTCGAGCCAGGTCTGGCGCTGCATCTGGCCTTGGGTGCCGTTGCCGTGCTCGCCCTGTTCCAGCTCGGCCATCAGGTGGCAGAGCCGGCGCGGCCAGGGGCCGGGACCCTGCGCGCCCGCCTGGTCGAGATGACGGCGCGCCTCGCCCCAGAGCCGGGCGTTGAGCGCGATCGCGGCCGCCGCCAGATGGCTCTCCGGGTCGGACGGCCGGAGCTCGACCAGCCGCTCGAAGCGCTTCAGGCGCTGCACCGGCGCCTCGGACGCGAGCAGCTGGTCATAGGTCTCGGCCACCCGCGGATGGCCGCTCCGGGCCCAGGCGGTCTCGAGCACGCGCAGCCCCTTCGCGGTGCGGTTGCGGTCTTGCAGCAGACGGGCGTAGTGCACCGCGGCCGGCGCGGAGCCCTCGTCGAGCCCGTGGGCCTGGGCCGCATGGGCGAGCGCGTCGCGGGCGAGGCCTTCGGCCGCCGCCTGGCGGCTGTGGGCGATCAGCAGGGTCGCCTGGTAGTGCCGGCCGGTCTCGGCGTTGATCGCCCCCTTCTTGACCGCCTGCTTCAGGGTCTGGGTCGCCTTGCGCCATTCCTGGGCGCGCGTCTCGAGCGCCAGCTGGCCCTGCAGCACCCAGGCGGTCGACGGCTTCAGCTGGTTGGCGCGCGCGGTAAGCTTCAAGGCAGTCGCGTCGTCGCCGCGCTTCAAGGCCTGCAGGATGAGGCCGCGCAGGCCCAGGAACTCGGTCTCCGGGTCGCCCAGCATGGCGGAGAACTCGCCCTCGGCCTTGGTGCCGTCGCCGCGCATGAGAGCCGCCTGGGCCGCGAGCAGGCGGGTCAAGGGCGGGCTCTCGAGCCGGCCCTTGCGGAACATGAGCTCGGCCCGCTTGTGCAGCTTCTCGGCCGCGCGCGCGTCGCCGGCCGCGATCGCGACCAGGCCGGATGTCAGCGCCCGGTAGCCCTCGAGCCGCCGCTGGTCGCGCCGCCGGCCGGCGAAGTGCCGGGGCGCCCGGATGAGCCGGGCGAGCAGCGACAGCAGGAACCACAGCACCGCGACGGCCAGAACGAGCGCCAGCACGGCGACACCGAGCGCCACGTCGATGCGCCAGCCGAGCCAGGTGACGGCGACGGTGCCGGGCCGGTCGGCGAAGAACACCGCGGCCGCGACGACAAGCGCGATCGCGAGGACGGCCGGCAGCGCGCGCCTCATTGCGGCTTCGCCTGCTCTTGGGCGGCGGTCGCGTCGAGCCGCTGGGTTGCGAGCGTCATCAGGCGGTCCGCCGCCTGCTCGACCGCGAGCCGGTCGCGCGCGGCCGTGAGCCAGGGACGGGCGACCTCGGCCGGCTGGCCGTCGAGCGCCTTGATTGCGTCGAGCGCACCCGAAAGATCGCCGGCCTTGAGCGCCGCCGCGGCGACGGCCAGGCTGCGGTCGGGCCCGGGCGGCAGCTTGTCGCCGCCGCTGTCGTCGACGCGGCGGATCGAGACCAGCCGGCGCGCGCGGGCCTCGATGTGCTGCCACAGGCCGGCGTCGGCCGACGGGGCCGGCGGCACGTTGATCGCGGCCGGCAGTCCGTCGAGCTCGGCCGCGAGTGCCGCCCGGCTCTCGACGCCGTGGTCGGCGAACCGCTCGAGCACGGCCAGCGATGGTGCCGCCGCCGGATCGTTGCCGGCGCTCGCCTTCAGCACGGCCAGCGGTCCGTCGAACGGGCCGGAGCCGGCGATCCGGTCCTTGATCTCGGCCAGCGCCAGGATCATCGCCTTCTCGTTGCGCTGGGCCACGGCCTGCCGCTGCATCTGCGCCTCGAGGCGCGCGATCCGGCCGACCGCGTCGGCAAGACCCGCCGCGACCGTCTGGACGCTCGCCGGATCGGCCGCGGGCTTGGTCTCGACCGCGGCCAGGCGCTGCTGCAGAGCGCCGATCGTGTCCTGCAGCCGATCGATCCGGGCGGTATCGACGCCGGCGGGCGCCGCTTCGCTGGGTTCGGGGGCGGATTGCGCGGTGACCGGATGGCTGGGCGCGATGGCGCCGGGATTGGCGGCGGGCGGCGCGGCGGTCTCGCTCGGCACGGCAGGCGTCTGATCGACGGCGGCTGTCGAAGTGGCGGAGGGCAGGGTGGGCGATGGGGCAGGGGCTGTCGGCGCGGACGGCGTCTCCTGGGGTTCGGTCCCCTGGGGTTCAGTTCCCTTGAGTTCAGCCGGGGCCGGGCGCGTCTCGGCGACGGATGCAACCGGCTTCGTCTGGAACAGCCGGGTCGCGATCAGCCGCTCCTTGATCTGCGGCGTGAACAGCGCGATGACGCCGGCCGCGATCAGGATGGCGGCGCCGGACGCGAAAAGCGGCAAGGTGCGCCGCCAATGCGGTTTCTTGGCGGCCTGCTTCGGTGCGGGCGGCAGCGGGTCGATCTCGTCGGTCGGCTCGCTCTTGGGGGATGGCGCGTGTTTCGGGTCGGGGGCGGCCTGGTCGGGGGCTGCGGTCAAGACGTCCTCCTCTGGGCGGGCCTTCGGGATGAGCGAGAGCAAGGCGGCCTGGGTCGGCTCGGGGGCGACCTCGACGGCCCGGAGCGGCAGCGGGCCGAGCGCCTCGGCCACGGCGGGGCTGAGGCACCAGGCGGTGAGCCGATCGGTCTTGAGGCCGGACGCGCGGACGAGCTCCGCGAACTGGCGGGCCGTGCGGGGCGAGAACAGCAGCACGCCGTCGAGCGTGCCGTCGGCGAGCGCCGCACGCGTCTCGGCCTTGAGCGCGGTCGCGGGCTCGGCTTCGTAGAGCACCGCGCGGCGATAGGTGAAGCCGGCCGTCCCCAGGCTCTCAGCCAGATCGCCCGCGACCTCGCTGCCGGCCGCATGGAGCAGCACACCGTCGCCGGGCTTGAGGTGGGTCGCAACGAGAGCGGCGAGCGCCGCCACGTCGCCGTCGGCGCTCTCGACCGTGCCGAAACCCTGCTCGCGCGCGACGGCCGCCGTCCGGTCGCCGACCGCGAAGGCGGGGATGTTCCGCCGGTCCGAGAGCGCCGCAAAGGCGCGCACGCCATTGCCGCTGGTAAACAGGAGCGCCACAACGCCGTCGAGCTCGAGCGTTGCACTCTCGCGGAGCCGGATGGTCAGCAGCGGTTCCGCCAGGACCGCATGCCCGTCGGCGTCGAGCAGCGCCACGAGCGGGCCTGCATCGAGGGCGGGGCGGGTCACCAGCAGCTTCATCGGCTTACCTCGGGCAGGGGCGGCGGGGCGGGACGAGTTGGCGGGACGTGTCAGCGGGCCGAGGTGTCGGGCACCGGCAGGTCGAAGAAGCCGGCGCCGGCGCGGGCGCGCAGCGTCTCGCCGGCCGTCCGGCCGAGCGCCACGGCGTCCGTGGCCGGGCCCGAGCGCTGGTCGGCATGGGCCGACGTGCCGTCGGGGCGCACGATCAGGCTGCGGAGCGTGAGCGTGTCGCCATCGAGCTCGGCCAGCGCCGCGATCGGCGTCTTGCACGAGCCGTCGAGGCTTGCGAGCAGAGCGCGCTCGGCCGCAACCCGGGTTGCCGTCGGCCGGTGGTTGAGCGGGGCCAGATATGCTGCGACGCGCGCGTCGGCCGCGCGCCGCTCGATGCCGATCGCTCCTTGAGCCACGGCCGGCAACATCAGCTCGGGCGGCAGGATCTGGGTCACCCGGTCGGCGAGGCCCAGGCGCTTTACGCCCGCGATCGCGAGCAGGGTGGCATCGACCTGGCCGGCCGCGAGCTTGGCGAGCCGCGTGTCGATATTGCCGCGGAAGGGCACGACGGCGAGGTCCGGGCGGGCGCGCAGGATCTGCGCCTGGCGGCGGAGCGAGGCGGTGCCGACCACGGCGCCGGGGGGCAGGGACATGAGTCCGTCAGCCTTCTCCGAGAAGAAGGCGTCGCGCGGGTCCTCGCGCTCGAGGAAGCAATCGATGACGAGGCCATCGGGCAGCCAGGTCGCGACGTCCTTCATGGAATGGACGGCGAGATCGACGCGGCCGTCGACGAGCGCCTCCTCGATTTCCTTGGTGAACAGGCCCTTGCCGCCGATAGCGGCGAGCGTCCGGTCGGTGACGGTGTCGCCGGTCGTGCGGATGATCGTCAGGGCGATGGCATCGGGCGATGCCAGCTCGGGGTGGGCGGCCATCAGCAGGGCGCGCACCATCTCGGCCTGGGCCAAGGCGAGGGCGCTGCCGCGGGTGCCGATGCGCAACAGGGGGCGGTCGAGGCTCATGCCCTCTGTTTATCGCCGCCGGCCGGGCTTGTCGCCTGCATTCCTGACGGAGGAGGCAAGTTGCACCCCTAAGACGCACCTAACCAAGCATCTCGCGGACCCCGACTGGCTGCGCTAGGCTCTTGGAAAAGAGAAAGGAACTGCCGGGGCATGGCGTCGGGACGCACGAGTTGGATCCTCATCGCGCTGACAATGCTCGGCCCGGCTTCACTGGCGGCACGCGCCGAGGCCCCTTCGTCCGGGGTATCGCCCGACGCGCCATCTCCAATGCAGCTCGTAGCCCTGGCGCGCGAGGCGGCCGGGGGCGCCGCATGGGATCGGGCTCCAGTGCTCCATCGCGTCCTGACGCTCGCGGCCGGCAAGCTCGAAGGCACGCTCGAGACCTGGTGCGACCCGGCGCGCGGCCGGGCGGCGAGCCGTTACCGGCTCGGCCCTGATTCGGGCGCCGAGGGCTGGGACGGCCGCGCCGCCTGGAGCGCCGACTGGGCGCATCGCGTCCATCATGCTGAGGGTGCCGACCTGGCGCTGCAGCGCGCCACCGCCTTCTGGTCGAGTTTCGGCTTCCTCATGCCGCAGCGGCGGGATGTCGTGCCGGCCGCTGCGGGCGCCCGCAGCGAGGGCGGCCGGGAATTCGACCTGGTGCGCTTCGCCTCACCGGGCACGCTGCCGGTCGTCGCCTGGTTCGATAGGGCGAGCCATCTGCCGATGAAGCTCACGGTCGAACGGGCGGAGCCGATCACGGTGCGCCTCGACGACTGGCGCCGCTCGGGCTCGCTTCTGCTGCCGTTCGCGATCGAGACCTCGACCGGCCTCGTGCAATACGACGCGGAGAGCCGGCTCGAGAGTGCGACGATCGGCCTCGAGGACGGGCCGAGCCCGTTCGCGCCGCCGCCGGCGCCGCCGCCGGACTATGTCTTCGCCGAGGGGAAGCCCGCGGTCATGCCGCTCGAGCCGATCGGCACGGCCGTGCTGGTCGATGTCATGGTCGACGAGCACGGGCCCTATACCTTCGCGCTCGACAGCGGCTCGAGCGACGTCATCGACAGCGGGCTCGCCCGCGAGCTGGGCCTGCCGGTCGTGGGCGCCTTCCGCGGGCGCGGCGCTGGCGAACGGCCGGTCGATGTCGGCCTTACCCGGGTCGCGACGCTCGATGTCGGCGACCTGACGCTCCGCGACCAGCTCTTGCGCGTCGTGCCGCTCGATTTCGACCTCAACGGTGCCAAGCCCGCCTATCGCGGCCTGATCGGGTTCGAGCTGTTCGACCGGCTGATCGTCCGGCTCGATCATGAGCTCCGGCAACTGACGCTCACGGAGCCCGCCGGCTGGACCTACCAGGGCAGCGGCCAGCGCGTGCCGTTCCGCTTTCACGGCCGGGTGCCGATGGTCGATGGCGTGATCGACCTGGTGCCGGGGCGCTTCACGCTCGACACGGGCCAGGGCAATTCGCTGACGCTCTACCGGCCGTTCATGGAGACGATGGGCATCGCCAACAAATACCCGCCGAAGCTCACGACCATCGTCTCGGTCGGCGTCGGCGGCACGGTCATGGCCGGCGTCGCCCGGGCGCATCTCTTAAAGCTCGGTTCGGTCGATGTGTCGGGCCCGGTGGTCTATCTTTCGCACCAGCGCGCCGGTGCGTTTGCCGATCCGGACCTGGCCGGCAATGTCGGCGAAGGCGTGTTCGAACGCTTCAACGTCACCTTCGACTATGGCCGGCGCGAGGCATTCTTCGAGCGCACGCCGCATTACGACGAGGGCGATTCTCTCCGTCTCCTGACCCTGAAACGCACCCAATGGGGGCTGGTCGTGCTGAGCGTGCTGCCGGGTGGTCCGGCGGCGGAGGCGGGCATCCAGGCGGGCGACGTGATCGAGCGGATCGAGAACGCCGAGGCGCAATATCTCGACTACTGGACGCTGCGGCGCATGTTCTCGCGGCCGGCCGGGACCCGGCTGCACCTTCATGTCCGGCACTCGGGCGCCACGTTCGACGCGATCATCGTGCTGGGACAGCGGATCTAGCTGTTCCCGTCCCGCTGGAGACCTCTGCCGTAGCACCGGTTGTTCGCAAGGGGGCGCACGCGTATATCGGAGCCATGAGAATTCTCGGCATCGAAACGAGCTGCGACGAGACCGCCGCCGCCGTGGTGACGGATGCGGGCGCCGGCAGTGCCCGCATCCTCGCCCATACCGTGCGCGCCCAACTGGCCGAGCACGCGCCCTATGGCGGCGTCGTGCCGGAGATCGCGGCGCGCGCGCATCTGGATTTCCTCGACGACGTGATCCGCGCGACGCTCGCGGCGGCAGGGCTGGGCCTGGGCGACCTCGACGGCATCGCCGCCACCGCCGGGCCGGGCCTGATCGGCGGCGTCATGGTCGGCGCCACGACGGCCAAGGCACTGTCGCTGGTCAGCCGCCTGCCGTTCATGGCGGTCAACCATCTCGAGGCCCATGCGCTGACCGTGCGGCTCACCGACGATGTGCCGTTCCCCTATCTGCTGCTGCTGATCTCCGGCGGCCATTGCCAGCTGCTGATCGTCGAGGGCGTCGGGCGCTATGTCCGGCTCGGCACGACGATCGACGACGCGGTGGGCGAGGCGTTCGACAAGACCGCGAAGCTCCTGGGCTTGGGCCATCCGGGCGGACCGGCGGTCGAGCGCGCGGCCGCCTCGGGCGACCCTGAGCGCTTCTCGTTGCCGCGCCCGATGGTCGGCCGGCCGGGCTGCGACTTCTCGTTCTCGGGGCTCAAGACCGCGGTGCGCCAGGCGTGCGCCGGCCTGGCACCCGACGACGGGCAGGCGATCCATGATCTCGCCGCCTCGTTCCAGCAGGCGGTCGCCGACAGTCTCGCCGACCGCTGCCGCCGGGCGGCCGATATCTTCCGCGAGCGCTGCCCCGGGGGCCGTCACCTGGTCGTGGCCGGCGGCGTCGCGGCCAATGGAGCGATCCGCGCGGCGCTGAGCGCGGTCGCGGCCCGTGCCGGACTCGCGCTCGCCGCGCCGCCGCCGGCGCTCTGCACCGACAACGGCGCCATGGTCGCCTGGGCCGGGCTGGAACGCCTCAGGCTCGGCCTGGTCGATCCGCTCGATTTCGCCGCCAGGCCGCGCTGGCCGCTCGACGCGGCGGCGCCCAAGGCCGCCTTCGCCGGGGTGAAGGCATGAGTCGTGAAAGCATGAGCCGGTTCCGCAAGATCGGCGTCGTCGGCGGCGGCGCCTGGGGCACGGCGCTCGCCGCGACCGCTGAGCGGGCCGGACGGCGCGTAACGCTCTGGGCGCGGGAGCCGGATGTGGTGGCGGCGATCGCCGAGCGGCACGAGAACACGTCGTTCCTACCCGGTGTGAGCCTCAATCCGTCGATCGCCGCGACCGGCGACCTTGTGGAGGTCGCGCGTGCGGACGCGCTGCTGCTGGTCGTGCCGGCGCAATATCTGCGCGCGACCGCCCAGGCGCTGGCGCCGGTGCTGCCTGAGGGGACGCCGCTCGTCATCGCGGCCAAGGGCATCGAGATGGGCAGCGGCGCCACCATGGGCGAGGTGCTGGCCGAGACCCTGCCGCGCAATCCGGTCGCCGTGCTGTCGGGGCCGACCTTTGCGATCGAGGTGGCGCGCGGCCTGCCGACGGCGGTGACGCTCGCGGCCGCCGACCCGGTGCTGGGCGCCGAGCTGGTGGCGGCGCTCGGGACCCAGACGTTCCGCCCCTATCTCTCCGACGACCCGGTCGGCTGCGAGATCGGCGGCGCCGTCAAGAACGTGCTGGCGATCGCTTGCGGCATCGTGTCGGGCCGGGGCCTGGGCGACAATGCGCGGGCCGCGCTCATCACCCGCGGCCTCGCCGAAATGGTCCGCCTGGCCGTCGCCAAGGGCGGCAAGCCCGAGACGCTCATGGGCCTCTCGGGCCTGGGCGACCTGGTGCTGACCTGCACCGCGATGCAGTCGCGCAACTGCTCGCTGGGGGCGGCGCTTGGCCAGGGGCGCAGCCTCGCCGACGTGCTGGGCGAGCGCCGGTCGGTGGCGGAGGGCGTCGCCTCGGCCGCCGCCGTCGCGGCGCTGGCAGCACGGCTCGGCCTCGACATGCCGATCGTGGCGGCGGTGGACGCCATCCTGCACCGGGGGGCCGCGATCGACACGGCGATCTCGAGCCTGCTCGCGCGGCCGTTCAAGGCCGAAGGGTTCTAGCCGCGCCGGAACCGATCGGCTAGGTTGCCGGTCCAAAAGTTTTTCGAACCGTGCGAGCCCGACTGATGATCTTCGCCATCACCTGCATCGATCGCCCCGATGCCTCCGGCGTCCGCGCCGCGACCCGGCCGGCGCATCTGGAATACCTGAAATCGCTGGGCAAGACCCTGGTCGTCGCGGGCCCTTTCCTGGCCGACGACGGCGCCACGCCGACCGGCAGCCTGCTGCTGGTCGAGGCCGCGGACAAGGCGACGGCCCAGGCGATCGCCGCGGGTGACCCCTATGCGGCCGCCGGGCTCTTCGCCTCGGTCACGGTCCAGCCGTACCGGCTCGTCTTCCTCAACCCGCCGGCGGCGTGAGCGACCATGGCCCATTGGTTGGTGAAGTCTGAGCCGTTCAAATATTCCTGGTCGCAGATGGTGGCCGACGGCCGAACCCATTGGGACGGCGTGCGCAATTATCAGGCGGCGAACAATCTCAAGGCCATGCAGGTCGGCGATCGCGCCTTCTTCTATCATTCGAACGAAGGCAAGGAGATCGTGGGCGTGGTCGAGATCGCCCGGACGGCTTATCCGGATCCAGGCGATGAGACCGGCCGCTTCGTCATGGTCGACGTCAAGCCGATGATGCCGGTCGCAACCCCGGTGACGCTGGCCCAGATCAAGGCCGATCCGCGGCTCGCCGATTTCGCGCTGGTGCGGCAGGGACGCCTGTCGGTCGTCCCGGTGCGGGACGCCGAATGGGCCATCCTCTGTGCCATGGCGGGCATCCCCGCCTGACCGGCGCTTCCATCCGGGCGGTACGGCTGTGAGTTTGGACAACAAGGCCGGATACGGCCAGGCCCGATCTAGTCAGGCTGGTCGGCCTTCGGGCCTGATCGGCTGGGCGGTCGGCCTCTATCTGCGCTGGCGCAACGCCGACCTCAATGCGGCGGCGATCGACGCGCTGGTGCCGTTTCCGGGCGACCGGGTGCTGGAGATCGGCTTCGGCCCGGGCGAGGCGCTGCGCCGGCTCGCAGCGGTGAAGGGGATCGGCAAGATCGCCGGCATCGATCACTCGCCCACCATGCTGGCCATGGCCGAGCAGTGCAATCGTCCAGCGATCACGCGCGGCGCCATGGAGTTGCGACTCGCCGGTATCGATGCCGTGCCGTTTGCCGAGCGCAGCTTCGATGCGGTGCTGGCGGTCGACTGCGTGCAATATTGGCCGGATCTGATCAGCCATCTGGCCGTCGTCCGCCGGCTGCTCAGGCCCGGCGGCCGGGCGCTGTTCGGCCTGCGTGGCGCCGAGCGACAAGGGCCTGAATCGACACCGAAGTGCCTATCGCCGGCGGCGCTCAGCCAGGCACTCGCGGCGGCCGGTTTCGTCCAGGTCACGATCGAGCGTGTGGAGACGCGCCCGACCCCCTCGACCTTGATCCTGGCCCGGCGGCCGATCTAAAATATCCCCATCGCCGCGACGTGCTACCGATTCCCTGCTCGGTTCAGGAGAGACCGACATGCTCGAAACTTACAAGGCGACGATGGGGGTGGTTCCCCTGGCCAACGGCCGGTTCGCGGTCCGCGCGATCGGCCTGACGACGCTCGGCCAACCGCCACTCGACTTCGCAACCCGCGCCGAGGCTGAAGCCTGGGTGCTGCGCCATGCGATGGCCGACGACGAGGAGGCGTTCGGCGGCACAGGGGTGATCAGGCCCGGCGACGGTCAAGGCGTCGCCTGAGGTCACCTTTCGTTCGACGTCCGACGCGCCGATGGCCGGGGCAGACCTGGCCATGGCGCGGGACTGGTATCTTGTGCGGCCTCATTCGGCCGCGACGAATTCCCGATACATGTTGGTGATATCCGGCACGGCCGCGTCGTAGAGACGCTTGCCCTTGTCCGGCGTGGCGAGGCCGGGGTTGGAGCCGATCCGCCCGTCTGGATAGCGCTTGCGGAAATCGGCCGGGCCATAGAAACGGCCTGCAGGCGCGCGGGGCGGGTCGAGCGTCACGCCGCGCTTGATTGTGTCCGGGAAGGCCCATTGGGTAACCGAAACTTCAGACGCGGTCGCGTGGCTGCCGTCGTCGTCGCCGAACAGCTCGCGGGCGACTACTGACGCCGCCGGGCTGTCCCACCAATTGACCAGCTTGCACTGCAGCGGTTGATCGACCGCTGCTTGGCCGAGCGCACCCTCCGCCGCGGCATAGATCTCGTAGAAGGCGGCGTTGACCGTCGCGATGTTGCCGCCATGGCCGTTCAGGAAGAAAAAGCGGCGGAAACCGTGCCGGGCGAGCGACAAGACGTAGTCGTGGATGATCTGGATCAACGTCGAGGGCCGGAGCGTCATCGATCCTGCGAAGCCCATGTGGTGCACCGCCATGCCGACGCCGATGGTCGGGCCGACGAAGGCTTGGGCCGCCTCGCCGACGCCGCGGGCGATCACCTCGGCGCAGAGCGCGTCGGTGCCGATGAGACCGTTGGGGCCGTGCTGCTCGGTCGAGCCGATCGGCATGATGATGCCGTTCGAGCGGCGGAGATAGGCTTCGGCCTCGATCCAGGTGGCGTGTTGCAGCAGCATGAAGAGGAAACTCCAGGGAACGGATGCGGGCGGGATCGACCGCCCAAGATTATGGCGCAGGATTGCTCGTCGGCGCGGCGGGCACAAGCGACAGGTCGTCGCCCGGAGCCCGTTTCGCAAGGCCGCCGGATCTGCCCCAGGTAAGGTAACTGCTTGCGAAACTTGGGGGCGGGACTTGTTTCGAGGCGCAAATCCCCGGATACTTCCCCCGCACAACGGGGGCGAATGTGCGTATCGACCCTGCGGACCGTCAGAAGGCCGCACGCGGACCGCGAGCACGATCCGCGATGACCGAGGAGGAAGGTAGCCTACCATGTCCGATCAGAGCCTGTTCCCCGTGCCGCCGGGATTCGCCGGTTCCAAGACCATCGATGCCGCCGCGTACGAGCGCCTCTATCGCCGCTCGGTCGAGGAGCCGGATGCGTTCTGGGCCGAGCAAGGGAAGATCGTCGACTGGATCAAGCCGTTCACCAAAGTCAAGAACACTCAGTTCACCGGCGACGTCTCGATCAAATGGTTCGAGGACGGGGTGCTGAACGCGTCGGCCAACTGCATCGACCGGCATCTGGCGACGCGCGGCGACCAGACCGCCATCATCTGGGAAGGCGACGATCCTGCCCAGTCCCGCCACATCACCTACCGCGAGCTGCATGAGCAGGTCTCGAAGCTCGCGAACGTGCTGAAGGCGCGCGGCGTCAAGAAGGGCGACCGGGTCACGATCTATCTGCCGATGATCCCCGAGGCGGCCTTCGCCATGCTGGCCTGCGCGCGGCTCGGCGCCATCCATTCCGTCGTGTTCGGCGGCTTCTCGCCCGACAGCCTCGTGGGCCGCATCCAGGACGCGTCCTCGACCGTGCTCATCACCGCCGACGAGGGCGTGCGCGGCGGCCGCAAGGTGCCCCTGAAGGCCAATGCCGACGTGGCGCTCAAGTCCTGCCCGGAGGTTTCGACCGTGCTGGTCGTGCGCCGCACCGGCGGCCAGATTGCCTGGGATGCCTCACGCGACGTCTGGTATCACGAGGCGCTTGCGACGGCGTCGGCCGACTGCCCGCCGGAGCCGATGGGGGCGGAAGATCCGCTGTTCATCCTCTATACTTCGGGCTCGACCGGCAAGCCCAAGGGCGTGCTGCACACGACCGGCGGCTATCTGGTCTATGCGGCATTGACCCACCGCGAGATCTTCGACTATCGCGACGGCGAGGTCTACTGGTGCACGGCCGACGTCGGCTGGGTTACCGGCCACAGCTACATCCTCTATGGGCCGCTCGCCAACGGTGCCACCACGCTCATGTTCGAGGGCGTGCCGAACTATCCGGACGCCGCCCGCTTCTGGCAGGTCGTCGACAAGCACAAGGTCTCGATCTTCTACACGGCGCCGACGGCGATCCGCGCGCTGATGCGCGAGGGGCTGGAGCCGCTCGAGCGCACGAGCCGCCAGTCGCTCCGGCTCCTGGGCTCGGTCGGGGAGCCGATCAATCCCGAGGCCTGGCTCTGGTACCACGAGCATGTCGGCGCGGGGCGCTGCCCGATCGTCGACACCTGGTGGCAGACCGAGACCGGCGGCATCCTGATCTCGCCGCTGCCGGGCGCCATCTCCACCAAGCCGGGCTCGGCGACGAAACCATTCTTCGGCGTGAAACCGGTGATCGTCGATGCGGAGGGCAAGGAGCTCACCGGGGCGACCGAAGGCAATCTCTGCATCGCCGACAGCTGGCCCGGCCAGATGCGCACGATCTTCCGCGACCACCCGCGGTTCGTGGAGACCTATTTCTCGATGTACCCCGCCCGCTACTTCACCGGTGACGGCTGCCGGCGCGACGAGGACGGCTATTACTGGATTACCGGCCGGGTCGACGACGTTATCAACGTTGCCGGCCATCGCTTGGGCACGGCCGAGATCGAGAGCGCGCTCGTCGCCCACGAGATGGTCGCCGAGGCCGCGGTCGTGGGCTATCCACACGACGTCAAGGGCCAGGGCATCTATGCCTATGTGACGCTGATGACCGGTGTCGAGCCGACGGAGGAGCTGCGCAAGGAGCTCGTCGCCTGGGTCCGGCGCGAGATCGGGCCGATTGCGTCGCCGGACCTCATCCAGTGGGCGCCGGGCCTGCCCAAGACCCGCTCCGGCAAGATCATGCGCCGCATCCTGCGCAAGATCGCGGCGAACGAGCAGGGCTCGCTCGGCGACACCTCGACGCTCGCTGATCCGGCCGTGGTCGACGGTCTGATCGAGAACCGGATGAACCGCTGACCCGGAACGGAGGCCGCCGCGGTCTCAACCCGCGGCGGCTATCCTTGCCAGGTGCCGCCAGGCGTAGCGGGCATAGAGCGGCAGCAGGAACAGCACGTAGCTCGCGACCGTCGCCCAGACGATGCCGGCGATGCCCAGCACGTGAGCGAGCCAGAGCTTGAGCGCCAGCGCGATGAGCGCGTAGCTCACCGAGACGATGATCTGGAAGCGGATTACGCCGGCGCCGTTCAACAGCATGGCGAACACGTTGCCGACGCTCTGTGAGACGAGCCAGGCGGCGTTGGCGAGCAGCAACCCGGTCGGCAGGTCCGCGTTCCGGCCGAGCCAGATATGGATCGCCGGCTTGGCGATCGCCAGCAGGACGCCGGCGCCGGCCGCGCTGACACAGAAGGACAGGATGACCGCGCGCCAGAGCGCCCGGCGCGCCCATTGGTGGTCACCGCGCGCCAGTGCCTCGCCGAACGCCGGCCAGAGCGGCATCAGCGCCACGATCACCACCGCCTGCGACGCGCCGAATACCTTGCCGGCAATGCCGACCGCGGCGGCACTCTCGGCGCCGAGCAAGCGGATGGCGATCACGTTGTCGGCCGCCGTCGCCAGCGCTGCGGAGCAGGCGAGCGCGAAATAGAGCAGGCCCAGCCGGGCGACCGGCCGGAAGCCGGTGAAATCGATCGCCACCCAGCGCGGTGTCAGGTTCCGGCGGCGCCAGAGCTCGATGCCGTTGCAGCATGCCGCCAGCAGCGGGCCGGTGCCGAGCGCCACCGCGAGCACCGCCATGCCGGCGTCGAGCCGGGTCGCGGCCACGAACAGGCCGAGTGTCACGACGACCCCGGACGCGTCCCACACACTGTTGCGGAACGTCTCCTGCAGGCCGATGCGGATCTTGGCGGCGAGGCCGACCGGCAGCGTCAGCAGCGCCATCAGCACGCAGACGGCGCCGGCCGGGCGGGCATCGCCGGCGGCGTCCGTCCCGGCGACGTTCAGCCACCGGGCCCAGTCGCTGAACAGCACCAGAAGGCCGAGCACGACCAGCAGCAGGGCGGCGATGGTGCCGACGATCAGCATGGCGGTCGAGACGGCGCTGCGGATACGCTCCGGTTCCTCGCGCCCGGTCGCGGCCGAGATCGCGGTGATGAGGCCGTTGCCGATGCCGAGATCGGCGAGCGGCACCATCTGGCCGATCGCCGTCACCGCGGCCCAGAGCCCGTATCGCTCGGCGCCGAGGTAGCGATAGGCGAGCGGCACGATCAGGAGGCCGCTCACGATCTGCAGCATGCGCACCGGGAAGCCGGCGAGCATGGACCAGAGCATGCGCCGGTTGCGCCGCCGGGCGTGCTCGGCGGTCATGCGCTGAGCTCGCGATAGAGCATGGCGTGGGCGGCGGCGGTCCGGGCCCAGGTGAAGTCGCGGGCGCGCAGCGCGCCCAAGGCCCCGAGGCGTTCCCGCTCGCCGGGCGCCGCCAGCAGCCGGCCGATCAGGTCGACGAGCGCGTCCGGCCGATCCGGGTCGAAATAGAGTGCGGCCTCGCCGCCGATCTCGGGGAAGCAGCTGCGCTCGGCCAGCACCGCCGGGCAGCGGTTCACGAAGGCCTCCAGGATCGGCAGGCCGAAGCCTTCGTAACGAGACGGGAAGAGGAAGACTGCGGCGTGGGCGTAGCACCAGGCGAGCGTCCGGTCGTCGGCCGCGATCTGCCGCACCTGGTCCGACACGCCCGCCGTCTCGAATGGCGCCCGTTCCGCGGCATCGAGCGGCCCGCCGCCGACGCAGACGAGATGCAGGTCCGGCGTCGCACGGAGCAGGGCGGAAAGCGCCGGCGCCACGCCAGCGAAATTCTTGTAGCCGCCGCGCTTGCCGACAAACAGCAGGAAGCGCTCTGGCAGGCCTTCGGGGCGCCCCTGGTCAGGGCGCCACAGCAGGCCGTTGCCGACGCCGAGCGGGACGACACGGACCCGCTCGGCCGGCACGTCCGAGAAGCGCAGCAGGTCCGCCTTGGTCGCAGCCGAGACGGCGACGACGAGGTCTGCCACTTCGACCATGGCGAGCTTGCCGGCGTGCGGATTACCGATGTGGCCCACGGCCATGTCCGGCATGATCTCCGGCGTCATGTCGTGGATCGTGGTCACGATCCGGACCCCAGGATGCGACCGGGCGAGGGCGACCGGCGCGCCGTCGTACCAGGTCGCATGCCAGACGTCGAAGCCGCCCTGACCGATCGCTGCGCGGCTCCGTGGCCGGTTGATCGCCCGGATCAGCCGGCGCGAGCCGGGGAACCGCGGCGGACGCCAGCCTTTGAAGACGGTCGACTGTGCCAGGTGCCTGTTGCAAGTCAGGCGAAAGGGCAGGATGGGTGTGGCCCCCGCCGCCGGCAGCTCTTCGACCAGATGGGTGAAATAGCGCGACACGCCGCCCTCGATCTGAGTCGAGAAGATCTCGTCGTCGAACAGGACGCGCAGCATCGAAGCTCCGTGGAGGAAGATACCGCGCTTGATAGGCCGCCGGGCCGTAACGAGCAAGAGGCAGGGGGGTGTCGATTCGGAGCCGCCGATTGCGGTTCTGCAGGCGGGGCAACCCTGATGTGCTGGCTGCTGCGGCCGAACGGCCCGCCGCGGCTCAGAAATCGCTGCAGCGGCCGCCGCGTTCCCAGTCGCCGTAGCGAGTCGGCTCCGGCCCGGAGGGGCCGCCGATTTCGTCGGGCGCCGGCTTGGCCGCGGCGGTATCGGGCGCCTTGTCGGCCGTCATGGAGTCAGGCGTCGCGGATGGTTTGATCGTCGGGCCGGGGGTCGCCGGAACGGGCGCGGGGCGGGTGGTCTTGTCGGTCATGCTCCATATATGACTAGCAAAACCGCTTCGCCAAGGGTCTAACAAGCGCTCGCGCGGCCGGTCTGTTCGGCATCGCGGGAATGGGACGTGCAACCAGTGAGGGAAGCGTTGAATTTGCCGGAAAAAACGCGCGCAGGCATGATGCCGCGCGTTCGTCGATGCGGTAGGCTTACGGCCAGCGGACGAGAAGATTTTTCCAAACCCGGGCGGAACCCTTGCTCGTTCCGCGTGTTTGCCAGCTGATTTGGCGCGTTCAGGATAAGATGGCAGATAGTACTTTGCTGACCTCCACCCCCGTTCCTACAGCCCGCGGCGTCGCCGTGGATTTGCTCGGCGCGGTCCTGCGCCGGCGTCGGCCGCTGGACGACGCGATCGACGAGGCCCCCGATCTGCCCAGTCTGTCGGTCCGAGATCGAGCGTTCGCTCGTCTCCTGGTTGCGACTGTGCTGCGCCGGCTGGGCCAGATCGACGCGCTTATCAGCCATTGCCTCGCGACCCCGTTGCCGCCGCGCGCGGCGCAGGTCCACGACATGCTGCGGCTCGGCATCGCTCAGCTCCTGTTTCTGCGCACGCCGGCCCATGCCGCGGTCGCGACGACGGTCGATCTGGCCGACGCGCGCGGCTTCATGACGCATAAAGGCCTGGTGAACGCGGTGCTGCGCCGTCTGTCCCAGGATGGCCCCGGCCTGGTGGCGCTCCAGGACGCGCCGCGCCTCAATACGCCGAAGTGGCTGTGGCAGGCCTGGTCGGACGCCTATGGCGAGGACACCGCGCGCAGGATCGCCGAGGTGCACCTGCGTGAGGCGCCGCTCGATATCACGGCGCGGCTCGATCGCGCCGGCTGGGCTGATCGGCTGGACGCGACCCTGCTGCCGACCGGGACGCTGCGCCGGGCCGCCGGCGGCGCCATCGCCAACCTGCCCGGCTACAGCGAGGGCGCCTGGTGGGTCCAGGACGCGGCCGCGGCCATTCCTGCGAAGCTGTTCGGCGAGATTTCCGGCCGCCGCATGGTCGATCTCTGCGCCGCCCCCGGCGGCAAGACCGCACAGCTCGTTGCGGCCGGGGCCAACGTCACGGCGATCGACCGGTCGCCGCGCCGGCTCGACCGCATGGTCAACAACCTGCATCGCCTGTCGCTCAAGGTCGAGACCTTCAGCGCCGACGCGGTCAGCTGGCGGCCGCCGGAAAAGGTCTGGGGCGTGCTGCTCGATGCGCCCTGCACCGCGACCGGCGCCATCCGCCGGCATCCGGACGTGCCGCATCTGAAGACGCCCGACGACGTGGCGCGGCTCGCGGCCGTGCAGGAGCGGCTGCTGACGGCGGCGGTCGACATGCTGGAGCCGGGCGGGGTGCTGGTCTATTGCACCTGCTCGCTCGAGCCCGAGGAAGGGCCGCAGCAGGTGAAGAAGCTGCTGGCCAAGGGCCTGCCGATCGAGCGCAAGCCGGTGACGGCCGACGAGGTTGGCGGTCTGGCCGAGATCCTGACGCCGGATGGCGACGTGCGCACGCTGCCGTGCCATCTCGCCGAGTACGACGGCATCGACGGCTTCTTTGCCGGTCGGCTCGTCCGTACCGCCTGATCCATCGGCTTCGGCCGATCGAGGGCCCCGTCCCCTGCAGGACGGGGCCCTTTCATTTGGATCGCCTGTTTGTTTGGATCATGGCCCGCAGGCCTTGCCCCGGACCGGCGTCCCTGTTACCTCACCGCCGGCATTTGCTTTCGATCAGGATCGTTCATGTCCTTCACCGTGGTCGCCGAACTCACGTTTCTGTGCTTCGTGGTGAGCCTGGTCGCGACCGGCGGCGTGCTGTGGTGGCTGAAGCACCGCCAGATCCTGGATGAGCCCAATCATCGCTCGAGCCATACGAACCCGACACCGCGCGGCGGCGGCCTCGCCCTGGTGCCGATCCTGGCGGTGGCCTGGGCGGGCCTGGCGGCGCTCGGTCTGGCGCCGCTTTCGACCCTGCCGGTGATCGCGGTTGCCGTCGCGCTCGCGATGCTGTGCTGGCGCGACGACCGCGGCGGCCTGCCGGTGCTGCAGCGCTTCGGCGCCCAGTTCGTGGCGATCCTGTTCGGGCTCCTGTTCGTGCGCGGGGCAGGCCACGTGTTCCAGGGCCTGCTGCCGCCCGTGCTCGACTACGCGGCGACGGCGCTCATCTGGCTCTGGTTCGTCAACCTGTTCAACTTCATGGACGGCATCGACGGCATCACCGGAGGGCAGACGGCCGCGATCGGCTTCGGTGCGGCGCTCGTCGCCTTCGTCTCGTCCGATCCGAACAGCGGCGCCTTGCCGCTGGGCCTGGCGCTCGGTGCCGCGGCGCTGGGCTTCCTCGCCTGGAACTGGGCGCCGGCCAAGCTCTTCATGGGTGACGTCGGCTCGATCCCCTTGGGCTATCTCATCGGCTGGCTGATGCTGAGCATGGCCGGCGACGGCCATTGGGCGCCGGCCCTGATCCTGCCGCTCTATTACCTGGTCGATGCGACGATCACGCTCCTGCGCCGCGCGGTGCGGTTCGAGCGGATCTGGCATGCCCATCGCGAGCATTTCTATCAGCGCGCCGTGCAGAGCGGCCTCGGTCACGGCGCCGTCGTGCTGCGCATCCTGGCGGCCGACCTCCTCCTGGTCGGCCTCGCCGTGCTCGGGCTCGACTGGCCGTGGATTGCGACGATCCTCGCGATCGTCGTCGTCGGCACGCTTCTGTGGGAACTGGGCCGGCGCGACGCGGTGACCTCGGAGGCCTGAGCATTCCAGGCCAAAGCATCCCAGGCCAAAGCATCCCTGGTCTGAGCGTCACCGGGTACGCTTGATCGGACCGGCAGGCGGCCCTATGGTCCCGCCTTCGTTTGGCAGCAAACCCGGACGCCCGCCTATGACCAGTCAATTCGATCGCCCGATCCGTCGGGCGCTGATCTCCGTTTACGACAAGACCGGCCTTCTGCCCTTTGCGCGCGCGCTCGCCGAGCGCGGGGTCGTTCTGATCTCGACCGGCGGCTCGTCGAAGGCGCTCGCCGACGCGGGGCTCGCGGTCACCGACGTCGCAAGCGTCACGGGCTTCCCGGAAATGCTCGACGGCCGGGTCAAGACGCTGCACCCGGCGATCCACGGCGGCATCCTCGCGCGGCGTGACCTGACTGCGCACCGCGACGCGCTCGCCAAGCACGATATCAGCGAGATCGACCTGGTCGTCTGCAACCTCTATCCGTTCGAGGCGACGGTCGCGAGCGGCGCCAGCTGGGAAGACTGCATCGAGAAGATCGACATCGGCGGGCCGTCGCTGATCCGCGGTGCCGCCAAGAACCATGATTTCGTGACGGTCGTGACCGATCCGGCGGACTACGAGACCGTGCTGGCCGATCTGGCCGCGAACGGCGGCGCCACCACGCTCAAGACCCGGCGCAAGCTCGCCGGCATGGCCTATGCCCGGACTTCGGCCTATGACGCCGCCATCGCCGCCTGGATGGCGGAGGAGCGCGGCGAGACCTTCCCGGAGACACTGTCGATCGCCGGCAAGCGCAAGCAGCTCCTGCGCTACGGCGAGAATCCGCACCAGGAAGCGGCGTTCTATGCCATCGCCAAGGACACGCGGCCGGGTGTCGCGACCGCGACCCAGCTGCAGGGCAAGGAGCTCAGCTACAACAACCTCAACGACACGGACGCCGCCTTCGAGGCGGTGGCCGAGTTCGCCGAGCCGGCGGTTGCCATCATCAAGCACGCCAACCCGTGCGGTGTGGCGCTCGGCACCGACCTGCTCGACGCCTACAAGAAGGCGCTCGCCTGCGATCCGGTCAGCGCCTTCGGCGGCATCATTGCGGTCAACCGGGCGCTCGACGCGGCGACGGCGGAGGCGGTGGCGGCCCTCTTCGCCGAAGTCGTCATCGCCCCCGCGGTCGATGACGAGGCCCGCGAGATCCTGGCGCGCAAGACCCAGCTGCGCCTGCTCGCGACCGGCGGCATGCCGGATCCGGCAGCGGGCGGCATGACCTTCCGCTCGCTCTCGGGCGGCTTCCTCATGCAGAACCGCGACGCTGGCCGGGTGAGCGAGAGCTCGCTGCAGGTCGTGACCAAGCGCGCGCCGACCGCGGCCGAGATGGCCGACCTGCTGTTCGCGTTCCGCGTCGCGAAGCATGTGAAGTCGAACGCCATCGTCTATGCCAAGGGCGGGGCGACGGTCGGCATCGGTGCCGGCCAGATGAGCCGGGTCGACAGCTCGCGTATTGCGGCCTGGAAGGCGGCGGAGGCCGGCGTCGCCGCGGCGGGCGGCGACAAGGGCGCCAAGAGCCCGGCGATCGGCTCGGTGGTGGCGTCCGACGCATTCTTCCCGTTCGCCGACGGCTTGCTCGCCGCGGCCGAGGCCGGCGCCACGGCGGTGATCCAGCCCGGCGGTTCCAAGCGCGACGCCGAGGTGATTGCGGCCGCGGACGAGAAGGGCCTCGCCATGGTCTTCACCGGCCTGCGTCACTTCCGGCACTGAGGGGCGGCATGAGCACGTTGGACGTTCAGGCGAAGGTGCGCTTTGTGCTGGAACGGGAAGCGGCGGCGATCCAGGCGATCCGGGTCGACGCCACTTACGAGGCGGCGATCGATACGCTGCTCACCTGCGCCGGTAAGGTCGTCACGACCGGCATGGGCAAGGCCGGGTTCCTGGCGCGCAAGTTTGCCGCGACCTTGAGCTCGACCGGCACGCCGGCTGTGTTCATCCATCCGGCGGAAGCGGCGCACGGCGACCTGGGCCTGATCGCGGAGGGCGACTGCATCGTCGCCTTCTCGACCAGCGGCAAGACGCTCGAGATCGTCGAGCTCGTCGAGCTGTCGCGGCATCTGACGAGCGCGCGCGTCATCTGCATCACGTCCCATCCCGAAAGCGAGCTCCGGCGCCTGTCCGACGTCGTGCTCGACATGGGCGTGATCGAGGAGCCGTGCCCGCTCGGACTGACGCCGTCCGCCAGCATGGCGGCGATGTCGGCGATCGGCGATGCGCTGGCGCTCACGCTCATGGAATTGAAGGGCATCACCCGCCGCGACTATGGCCTGCGCCATCACGGCGGCTATCTCGGCCACAAGGCACGGCTCGCCAACGACGTCGAGTAGGGCGGGGATACGAATGATGAACGATGATCGTTTCGATGTAGAAACGATCATCGTTTTGTCTTTGGTTGCGGATCAGGCGGACGCCACGTCGTAGCCTTCCTCGGCAATGGCGCCGGCGAGTGCGGCGCGCGGCAGCCGGCTGTCGGTCTCGACGCGGCCGGCCGCCAGGTCGACCCGGACGGTGGCCGCCGCATCGAGCCGGGTGATGGCCTCGGTCACGGCACGGACGCAATGGCCGCAGGTCATGCCGGTCACGGTGAAAGACTGCATGGCAAAACTCCCTTTCGCCAGACAGATGGGGCTTGCCACGGTGGGAAGGTCAAGAGACCGGCCCGTGATTTTCCAGCGCGAATTTCGTGCTAGGCTCGCCCCCGGGGAAGAAGCACATCCGGGGGGCATTCCATGTTGAAGTTCGCAGTGACAGGCGTGGTGCTGGCGGCGGCCTTGGCCGCTTCGGGGCAGGGCAAGAAGCCTGCGGAGCCGAGCGTGCTCCTGCAGATCCAGCAGGCGGGGGTGCTCCGGATCGGCACGACCGGCGACTACAAGCCGTTCAGCTTCAAGACGCCGGACGGCACGCTCACCGGTGCCGACATCGAGATGGCGAAGGACTTGGCGGCGACGCTGGGCGTCAGGCCGGAATTCGTGCCCACGACCTGGAAGACGCTGCTCGACGACTTCAAGGCCGGCAAGTTCGACGTGGCGCTGGGCGGCATTACCGTCAATCCTGACCGCGCCGCCGCCGGCGACTTCTCGATCCCGAACGTGTCGGACGGCAAGCGGCCGATCGTGCGCTGCGCCGACAAGAGCAAATACACGAGCTTGGATGCGATCGACGTGCCGGCGACGCGGGTCGTGACCAACCCCGGCGGCACCAACGACAAGTTCGCCCACGAGCATTTCACCAAGGCGCAGATCGCGGTCTGGCCCGACAACAAGACGATCTTCGACCAGATCGTCGACAACAAGGCCGACGTCATGGTGACCGATGGCGTCGAGGTCGACCTGCAGTCGAAGCTGCATCCGGGCGTGCTATGCCCGGCCGCGGTCACGGCCCCCTTCACCCATTTCGAGGACGCCTATCTCCTGCGCAAGGACAAGGACCTCCATGCCGTGGTCGACGGCTGGATGTGGCAGGCGATCGCGTCCGGCAAATGGCAGAAGACCTACGACGCGGCCATGCAATAAGGCACGCTCCGGCCGGGTGCCGGCCGAAGCGTGCCTGCGTCGTCGTTCTTGGGAAAGACGGCGTTACTTCTTGCAGTTCGCCGTGGAGTAGCGGGTGGTGTCGACTTGTCCGGTCTTGTCCGGATAACCGAACATCACGGCGGCACCGCTCGGGTTACAGACACCGGGCGGCAGCATCACAGTGCCCGCAGGGGCGCAGCCGCCGATGGCGAGAGGCAGGAGAAGGGAGGCGGCGAGGAGGGGTACGCGAACATTCATGATCGTCCATCCTTCTTCGTCTTGGGCAGGCGTCCCTACCGGGATAGCGCAACGCGAACAACTCCAGAGCATAAAGGTTCCGTGGTTGCAATCACATAGGGATTTGCTCGATGTTCGATGGTGGCGGTTTGAATGTTTTGTTTCGGCTCGAAGATCGGATCCTAAGTGCGCGCGGCTGCCGACGTAACGCCCTGAAGCTCGCCGCGATCAACCCGCCGCCGGAGCCTCGGGCGGGACATAGCAACTGGACGCAAAGAGCCGCTCGCTGACGAAGTCGACGAAGACGCGGACCTTGGGCGAGAGATGCCGGCTCGATGGCCAGAGCAGGCGAAACTGGCCGGGGCTGTCGAGATAGTCGTCGAGCAGCGTGCGGAGTGCTCCCGTCTCCAGGGGCTCGCGCGCCAGGAAATCCGGCAGGCATCCGATGCCGAGCCCGCGGATCGTGGCACCCCGTAGCGCTTCCATGTTGTTGCAGGTGACGATCGTGCGGGGGCGCAGTTCCGGTTCGCCTGGTGTGAGTGTCAGGGGCCATTCCTGAAGCTTCCCGCTGTTGGGAAAGCGGAAGCGGATGGCAAGATGCCGGTCGAGATCGCGGGGCGACTGGGGCGTGCCCCAGCGATCGAGATACGCCGGTGCCGCGCAAAGCAGCAGCCGGAACGGGCGCAGTGCGCGGGCCATCAGCCGCGAATCCGGCAAGTCGCCGCTGCGGATCGCCACGTCGACGCCATCGTCGATGAGATCGACGATGCGGTCGTTGAAATCCAGATCGAGTTCGATCGCCGGGTATCGCTCCATGAACGCCGGCAGGACCGGCAACAACAGGTGATAGCTGACGAGCGGCGCGCTGACCCGCAGCCGTCCGCGCGGCGCCTCCCGCGTCCGGGCGAGCTCGATCTGGGCATCGTCGAGCTCATCGAGGATGTGCCGGCAACGCTCGTGAAACAGGCGGCCTTCCTCGGTCAGCCTGAGGCTGCGCGTCGAGCGCTGGAACAAGCGCACGCCCAACTGGTCCTCGAGCTTCGCAACCGCCTTGCCGATGGCCGAGGCCGAAAGGCCAAGGGAGCGGCCGGCCGCGACGAAGCTGCCGAGATCGGCAGCGCGCACGAACGCGGTCAGGCCATTCAATCGATCCATCGCGATCCCATTCGAGCATTTAATTCCGGTATGTGCGGATAATCGCCCCGGTTCTCCATCGATTATCGCAGATCTATCTTCTTTCCGCGACCAGAGGCGGCGCCACCCCTGTGGCCTCCATTTGTCGCCCTCGCATCCCCGGCTCCACGGATTTCATGACCGACACAACGATACCGAGCGCAGCGAGAAAAGCGCTCATCCTTCTGGCCGTGTGCCTTGCCGCCGCCGCGATGCCGCTGACCTTCACCGGCGCCGCCGTGGCTCTGCCGGCCATCGGCCGAACGCTCGGCGGCACCCCCATGACCCTCAATTGGGTGACGAACGCCTTCATGCTGACGTTCGGCAGCAGCCTGATGGCGGCCGGTGCGCTCGCGGACGGTTATGGGCGCAAACGCATCTTCCTCGCCGGGACGGCGGCCTTCGCCGTCGTCTCGGCCGGGCTCCCCTTCGCGCCGACGATCCTCTCGTTCGATCTGCTGAGAGCCGCCCAGGGCATGGCGGCCGCTGCCGCCCTGTCCGGCGGGATGGCGGTTCTGGCTCAGGAGTTTGACGGACCGTCCCGCGTCCGCGCCTTCAGCGTCGTCGGCACGAGCTTCGGCACCGGCCTTGCCTTTGGTCCGATCACGTCGGGCATGATGATCGACCTGTTCGGCTGGCCCTCGATCTTCCTGCTCGTCGTCGTTCTGGTGCTGCTGGCTTTCGTCTTGGGGCTGCGCAGCTTGCGCGAGTCTCGCGATCCCGACGCCGCCGGCCTCGACTGGCCGGGAGCGTCGAGCTTCACGGGGGCGCTGGCCCTTTTCACCTATGGTGTGCTGGCGGCGCCGGAGAGCGGGTGGGGCAGCCCGCTCGTCATCGGTCTCCTGACGGGCGCTGCTCTGCTGTTCGCGGCCTTTGCCGTCGTCGAGCGGCGCGTCGCCCGGCCCATGCTCGATCTTTCGCTGTTCCGCTATCCGCGCTTTGTCGGTGTGCAATTGCTGGCGGCGGCGCCTGCCTATGCGTTCGTCGTCTTGCTCGTCCTGCTGCCCGTTCGCTTCGTCGGCATCGAGGGCATGAGCGAGGTCGCCGCCGGTCGATTGATGATTGCGCTGTCGGCCCCGCTGCTCATCCTGCCGATCGCCGCAGGCCTGCTTACGCGATGCTTGGCGCCGGCCACGATCTGCGGCGCCGGTCTCCTTGTCTCGGCCGCCGGCCTCTATTGGCTGAGCCGCGTTCCGATGAGCAGCACCGCGTCGGCGATGGTGGCGCCCCTATCGGTGATCGGCACGGGCATCGGCTTGCCATGGGGCCTGATGGATGGGCTTGCGGTCAGCGTCGTGCCCAAGGAACGGGCGGGCATGGCGGCCGGCATCTTCAGCACGACGCGCGTCGCGGGCGAAGGGGTGGCGCTCGCCGTCGTCAGCGCGGTCCTGTCGGCCCTGACCGCCGCGCGTCTGGCCGGGCCAGGCGCCGTCGCGGCCAGGGCGGCGCAACGGCTCGTTACCGGCGATCTGGCCGATGCCGCATCAGCCTTTCCCGCAGCCGATCGTTCGGCGCTGGTTCATGCCTATGGCGCGGCCTTCGGGACATTGCTGCTTCTGCTCGCCGTCGTCACGGTCGTGACGGCGATCGTCGTATTCCTGTTTCTGGGGCACGGCTTTCTGGGGCATGGCTTTCCGGGGCACGGCGCGGCGCGGCCCGACGCCGAGACTGCGGCCCTGGCGCCCGATGAGGCCTGAGCCCCAAACGCCCGGCGGATTTCCCCGCCGGGCGCCTCCTTGCGCTCTCGTTATTTGATTAGAGACGGATTCACGGAATGAGTGGATCGCCAGGCGATTCCACTCATTCCGATCCGGCTCCAGGTCAGACAGTCAGCGCGCGCAATTGCCGGCCGACCACGGTCAGCATGGCGAGGTCGGGCGGCGAGATGCGGGTGACGTCGGCGACCATCTCCTGCACCTTGCCCATCGCGTCGGCACGGCGGCCGGTCCAAGCCTCGAGCCGGCCCGCGACGGCGCCGTCGCTCTCGGCCAGGACGTGGCCCACGATCTCGCGCTGCATCGCCGAGAAATCGTCGGCCAGCGCGCCGATCGCAAGCCGCTGCCATGGGGTTGCCGCCGGTAGCGCGTGAGCCTTTTCACGCAGCGTGGCCAAGCCTAGCCGGGCTCCGGTCGCGAAATAGAGCCGGCCGAGTTCGACGATGTCGAGCTTGGTGCCCTCATCGATGCGCACGATGTCCATGGCGGCCGACAGGCTGTCGAGCGCCACGACGCGCTCGGCCAGCTCGGTCGGAACACCTTGCGCGACATAGGCCGCGACGCGCGCCTCGTGTGCCGCCCGCTCGCTCTCGGGCAGGAGCGAGACCAGCTTCGCTGCCAGCGCCTTGATGCCCGGCCCGAACTCCTTGATGCGCGGCGTGACACTCAGGTTCTGACCCGACTGCAGGAACCAGCGCGCCGACTGCTCGGCGACCGTGCGCACGGCCAGGAACAGCTTGGTCTGCACCGCCGCCGGGATGACGTTGTCGAGCGCCTCGATCGACCGCCACAGGCTCGGCAGGTCGAAGATGACGCGGGTGATGCGATAGGCGCGCGTCACCTCCTCGGTCGAGCGGCCGGTCTTCGACTGCATCTCGCTGACGAAGCTCGGGCCGAGGCGGTTGATCATGGCGTTGGTCACGACCGTCGCCACGATCTCGCGCCGGAGGCGGTGCGCCTTCAAGTCCGCTTTCGACAGCTGGACCATCTGGCGCGGGAAGTAGCCGAGGAGCTCCTCCTCCAGCTCCGGCTCGTCCGGCAGGTCGGTGGTCAGGAGCTCGGCATAGATCGCGTTCTTGGCATAGGCCATGAGCACGGACAGCTCAGGCCGGGTCAGGCCGCGCTTTGCCGCCGCGCGCTGGGTCAAGGCCTCGTCGTCCGGCAGGAACTCGATCGCGCGATCGAGCTTGCCGGCCCGCTCGAGCGAGCGCATGAGCCGCGTGTGTTCGTCCAAGAGCGTCGGCGCCTCGGCCTCGGCGATCGAGAGCGCGAGGGTCTGCAGGTAATTGTCCTCCAGCACCAGCTCCGCCACCTCGTCGGTCATGGTGCCGAGGAAGGCGTTGCGCTTGTCGGCCTTGAGCTTGCCCGACGTCAGCATGGCGCCGGCGCCGATCTTGATGTTGACCTCGTGGTCCGACGTGTCGACGCCGGCCGAATTGTCGATCGCGTCGGTGTTGAGCCGGCCGCCGGCGAGCGCGTACTCGATGCGGCCGCGCTGGGTCAGCGCCAGGTTGGCGCCTTCGCCCACGACCTTGGCAACGATCTCGCGCCCGTTGATGCGGAGCGCATCGTTCGCCCGGTCGCCGGCTTCGGCCTGGCTCTCGGTCGACGCCTTGACATAGGTGCCGATGCCGCCGAACCAAAGCAGGTCGACTGGCAGCTTCAGGAGCACGCGGATGAGGTCATTGGGCGTGATGGCCGCGGACTTGAGTCCAAGGCGTGCCTGGGCCTCGGGCGACAGTGTCAGCGACTTGGCCGAACGCTCATAGATGGCGCCGCCTTTGGAGAGCAGCTTGCGGTCATAGTCGTTCCAGGTCGAGCGCGGCAGGTCGAACAGCCGCTTGCGCTCGACCCAGCTCTTCGCCGCATCCGGTTCCGGATCGATGAAGATGTGCATGTGGTTGAACGCGGCGATGAGGCGCGTGTGCTTGGAGAGCAGCATGCCGTTGCCGAACACGTCGCCCGCCATGTCGCCGACGCCGACGCTGGTGAAGTCGGTCGTCTGGATGTCGGTGCCGAGCTCGCGGAAATGCCGCTTCACCGCCTCCCACGCGCCGCGGGCGGTGATGCCCATGGCCTTGTGGTCGTAGCCGATCGAGCCGCCGGACGCGAAGGCGTCGCCCAGCCAGAAGCCGTACTCGATGGCGCAGCCGTTGGCGATGTCGGAGAAGGTGGCCGTGCCCTTGTCGGCGGCCACGACCAGATAGGGATCGTCGCCGTCGCGCCTGACCACGCTCTTCGGCGGCACCACGTTCGGCCCCGCTATCGTGTCGGTCAGGTCGAGGAGCCCGTACATCAGCGTCTTGTAGCAGGCGACGACCTCGGCCATGACCGCCTCGCGGTCGCCGGTCGCCGGCCGCTTCACCACGAAGCCGCCCTTGGACCCCACCGGCACGATGACCGAGTTCTTGACCTGCTGCGCCTTCATCAAGCCCAGGATCTCCGTGCGGAAATCCTCCTTGCGGTCGGACCAGCGGATGCCGCCGCGCGCGACCCGGCCGCCGCGCAGGTGGCAGCCCTCCATGCGCGGGCTGTAGACGAAGATCTCGACCAGCGGCCGCGGCTGCGGCAGGAGGTCGATCTCCTGGCTCGCGAGCTTGACCGAGAGATAGGGCTTGGGTTTGCCGTCCGCGCCCGGCTGGTAGAAGTTCGTCCGGAGCGACTTGCGGATGAGCAGCAGGAAGCTCCTGAGGATGCGGTCCTCGTCCAGGTTCGAGACCTGGTCGAGATCCTGCTCGATCCCGGCCGCGAGCTTGTCGGCGGCGGCGTCGCGGTTCTTGGTCTTGAGCGCCGGATCGAACTGCGTCTCGAACAGGCGGACGAGCTTGTGCGCGATCGCCGGATGGGCCGAGAGCGTGTCCTCCATGTAGGGCTGGCTGAAGGTCGAGCCGGCCTGGCGCAGGATCTTGCAATAGGTCCGGAGCACGATGATCTCGCGCGCCGCCAGGCCCGCGAGCACGACCAGCCGGTTGAAGCCGTCGTCCTCGACCGCGCCGCCATAGACCGCGGGGAACGCCTCTTCGAAGCGCGGACCGACCTCGTCGAGATCGACCGATTGCTGGCCGCGGGTCACGAGCTCGAACTCCTGGACCCAGTACTTGGTCTCAGCGTCGCGCGGCTTCACCCGGAACGGATTCTCCGTGATCACCTTCATGCCCAGGTTCTCGAGCATGGGCAGCACGTCGGAGAGTGGGATCGGCTTGCCGATCGAGAAGGTCTTGAGCCGAAGCTCCGACGGGCCGGCGTCGGGCGTGTGGTAGAGCGCCAGGGCGACCGGGGCGCCCGCCTCGAGCGTCGCGATCTCCTGGATGTCATAGACGGCCGATTGCGCCGTGAAGCGCTCGGTGTAGTTGGTCGGGAACGCGTCGGCGAAGCGGCGCAGCAGCGTCTGCGCCTCGCCTTCCTCGTACGACTGGCCGAGCGCCTCGCCGAGCTTGTCGGCCCAGACGCGGCCCGCTTCGACCAGTTGCTTCTCGAGCGTCGCCGGATCGACGTCCGGCACCTGGCCGGGATTGGTGTTGATGATGAAATGGATGCGCGCCAGCACGCTCTCGTCGAGCTGGACCGAGTCGGAGGTGAGCTTGCCGTTGAACGCGGTCTCGAGGATCTGCGCCATGCGCCGGCGGACGGCCGAGTTGTACCGGTCGCGCGGTACATAAACGAGGCAGCTCACGAACCGCTCGAACGGATCGCGCCGGGTGAAGGCGGCGATGCGCTGGCGTTCCTGCAGGTTGAGGATGCCGATCGCGGTCGAGAACAGATCGGTTTCCGCGATCTGGAACAGCTCGTCGCGCGGGAACGAGTCGACGATGTGCTGCAGCGCCTTGCCATCGTGGCTGTCCGGCGCGAAGCCCGAGCGCTCGACGGTGCGCTGGACCTTGCGGCGCAGAACCGGGATCGAGCGCGGCGACTTGGCGTAGGCGGCGGTCGTGAACAGGCCGACGATCAGCTTCTGGCCGACCACCTCGCCCTCGGCGTTGAAGGTCTTGATGCCGATCGTGTCGAACTGCACCGGCCGATGCACGGTCGAGCGGCGGTTCGACTTGGAGATCTGCATCAGCTGCGGCGAGCGCAGGAACTGCTGCACGTCGGGCGACAGCGCGGTGAAGTTCCGGAGCCCGTCGAACACCAGGTAGGAATCGTCGCGCAGCACGCCGCGGCCGGCGCCGGGGACGACCTTCATGCCGTCCTTGTCGATCGCGTACTCGCGATAACCCAGGAACGTGAAGTTGCGGTCGGTAAGCCAGGTGAGGAAGGCCGAGACCTCGACCGCCTCGGACGCCGGCACGGGCAGGGAGGCATTGCCGATGTCGTCGGCGATGTGGCCCACCTTCTTGCTCATCGCCTCCCAGTCGACGACGGCGGCGCGGACGTCGCCCAGCACCCGCTCGAGGTCGGCGACGACGCGCTTTTCGAGCTCCGCGTCGATGCGGCCGGCGATCTCGATCTGCATGACCGATTCGGACAGCGCGTCCGGGTTCGTCTCGTCGACCGCGATCAGCTTGCCGCCGGCGGCGCGCAGCACGGGCATGACCGGATGGATCACCAGATGGACGACCAGCTCGAGCGCATTCAGGCACGCGGTGACGCTGTCGACCAGGAACGGCATGTCGTCGTTGACGATCTGCACGACGGTGCGGCCGGCGGTCCAGCCGTTCGCCTTGTCGGCGGGCGACAGCACGCGGATCTTGGCCTTGCCCGGACGCCGTTCGGCCATGAACTGCCACAGCGCCTCGGCGCCCGCGACCAGGGCCGCCGGCGGACGGGGCAGAATGTCGTCAGGCGGGACGTTCCTGTAGAAGGTCCGGACGAAGTGCTCGTCGATCTTGGCCTTCACGGCCGCGGCTGCGACCTTGTCGATGAGCGCCAGTTTTTCGTTTTCCGCATTGAGCGGCATGGGGTCTCTCCCGGATGTCGGCGCCGCCTGCTGCCTCTCTTGCGTCGATCGGTGCTCGCCGATCGACGCCGGGGTTCACGCTGGGGCTTCGCCTTCTTCGTTCTTCTCTATTACAACGACATGCGCAAAGCGATCGGCGGTTTTCCGTCGAAGTCTGAATGCCTTAAAAATCGGCACCAATTGCCTACGCGAGCGGCAAACTAACGGATTGGATGGCGGCGACAACCCCCAATCTTGCGAGCCGCGAAGCGATGGAGATGAAAACGGAGCGTGCGATCCTGACGTCCAACCCGAAAAACCCGCCGCGGCCGCGGGGCGCCGCCGGCCTGCACACCACGGCCGCGCGCCTGCGGCATGGCAATTCCGCAGCCGTGTTCTTCCTGCAATGGCTGCGTGCGCCCAGCCGCATGGGGGCAGTCGTGCCGTCGAGCCGGCGGCTCGCCGACGCCATGGCCCGACAGATTCCGCCCGATGCGCGGCATGACGCGGCGCCGATCGTCGAACTCGGCGGCGGTACGGGCAGCATCACCCGCGGCATTCTCGATTCCGGCATTCCGCCGCATCGGCTGATCGTGCTCGAGCGCGATCCGAGCCTGGCCGACCTGCTCGCGAAGCGCTTCCATGGCGTCACGATCCTGTGCGGCGATGCGCGCGAGCTCACGGCGCTGCTCGCCGACCGCGGCATCACGCGCGTCGCCGCTGTGGTTTCGGGCCTGCCGCTGCTGTTGTTCCCCGACGACGCGCGCCGCGCCGTGGTCGACGGCTGCTTCGCGCTGCTGCCGCCCGGCCGGCCGCTCATCCAGTTCACCTATGGCTTCAACGCGCCGCTGCCGGCCCACGAGCATCACCTGCATGCGCGCCGCGTCGCCCGCGTCATCCGCAACGTGCCGCCGGCCTTTGTCTGGACCTTCAAGAAGGCTGCCTAGCGCAGCCTCGACGGTTCACTCCATCTGGTGGAGCGCCAGGAGCCGCTGATAGTCGCCGTCGGCCTGCATGCGGGCGAGGCCGGCGTCGAAGGCGGCGACCAGGCGTTCCGCATCAGGCCGGGTGCGCGAAAAGGCGACATAGAGCGGCTGCTCCGAGAGCACGCCGCGGGTCAGGCTTAGGAGCGGCGCCAGTTCCGGCGCCCGGCTATGGATGATGAAGCGGAGCGTCAGCTCGTCGTCGAGCGTGAGATCGATGCGTCGCGCCGCGACCATGCGCAGGTTCAGCACGATGTCGGCGACCGCCGTCCGCTGGAACAGCGGCGAGGTCAGGAAATCGGGCGTATAGGCATAGCCGGAAACCGTGCCGACCGTGAGCCCGCGCAAATCATCCAGCGAGTGGAATTCGAACGGTGAGCTCACCGGCTTGACGAACACGAGCCGGCTGAGCGCGATCGGCTGGCTGAACAGCAGGGTCCGGCCGCGCGCCTCGGTGTACCAGGCCGATGGCAGGATGTCGAAGGTGCCGGTCTCCGTCCCTTGGAGCGCCCGGACCCAGGGCATGATCGTGACCGAGACGTCGTAGCCGGCCCGGCTCATGATCCGGGCCGTCAGGTCGTTGGCAAAGCCGTCGCCCGGCAGGCTCGCGTCGGAATAGGGCGCGTAATTCTCGCACGCCGCGATCGTGACCATGTCGGCCCGGGCGATGCCGGCCACGAACGCTGCCAGCAGGGCGAGGCAGGCCGACAAGAGACGGAACGGCAATGTCATCCGGGCGACGGCTTTCTTCTGGCGGTTGCGCCCGGCGAGTTTTGCGCGCCATCAATGAACGAAAGATGTTCAAGCCCTCCGTTCAGGGGCATTCGTCAGTCCGTCGCCGTTCCGTCCGCCACCAGGCTGCCTGGCGGCGCCGCGGCGGGCAGCCAGCGGTGATAGATCCGCGCGAAGGTGCCGTCGGCCTTCATGCCGTCCAGCGCATGCTGGCACCGTTCGACGACTTCATCGGGCGTGTCGCGCGACAGGGCCAGGAATTGGCTGGCCTCGGCGATCTCCAGGACCGGCCGGAACCCGGACGACGGCACCTCGGCCGCACGGCTGCTCATCTCGAGCGTGACGTCGTCGAGCGCCACCGCCTGGACATGGCCGCTCATCAGCAGCTTCAGCGATGCCACCGGATTGGACGTGAGCTGCAGATTGGCGAAGCCCTCGCCTTGCAACATCTGCTGCAAATACCATTCGCGCGGGACGGCGATGCCGTCGAGCTTGCGCGCATCCTGCAGATCCTTCGGCCGGATCTCCGCCGTGTTCAGCACGTAGAGCGAACCCCGGGTCGCGGAGATCGGGCCGACCCATTTGAAGAGCGGCTCGCGCTCCGCGGTACGCGTCGTGACGAACAGGCCGACGAGCGCCTGGGTGGTGGCATAGCTGTAGCCGCGCGCCCAGGGTACCACTTCGATACTGGCCTCGAGGCCGCTGCGGCGCAGGATTTCCGTGACGACGTCCGTGCCGAGGCCGGCCGGCCTGCCGTTATCGGAGAAGGTGATCGGCGGGTATTCCTCGGTATAGAAGCGCAAGGCCGGCGCAGTGCCCGATGCCGCAGCCACTGCGGACAGGCCCCCAGGCGCGCCTGCGAGGCCGAGCCATAGGCCCAAAATGGCCAGACGCCACACGTGTCGCCGCATCCCCGTCGTCTCCCCCAGCGGCGCCATCGATCACTCCGCCATTGGGGCAAGCTAACATGGGGCTTCACGTAGAAGGCGTTAACGATTGGCCGCAATCGGCAGGGTGGCGGTGACCAGGCTCGGATCTTCCGGATGTGCCTGGACGGTAAAGCCGACACGCCGGACCAGGTCGATCATGCCGGTATTGTCGCGGAGGATGGCGCCCCAGACCTCGTTGAGGCCACGCGTCCGGGAATAGTCGATGATGAGGTCCATGAGCGCGCGGCCGAGGCCGCGACCCTGCCAGTCGCTGCGCACCGTGACCGCGAATTCCGCGCGCTCGTTGTCCGGATCGGCGGCGATGCGCACGACGCCGTAGCCGTCGTCCCCTTGACCGGCCTCCGGCGGCGGCACGGCCACGAACGCCATCTCGCGGTCGTAGTCGATCTGGGTGAGGCGCGCCAGCAACTGGGCCGGCAGCGCCTTCATGGCGGCGAAGAAGCGGTGCTGGATGTCCTCGGGCCGCATCCGCTCGAAACTCCGCTCGAAGGCGGGTGCGTCCTCGGGCTTGACCGGGCGGATGAGGAGCGGCGTGCCGTCCGCGAGCGCGATGCGCCGTTCGAGCTGGGACGGATAGGGCAGGATGGCGAAAGGCGCGCGCCGGCCGAGCCGGATGCGCGCGTCGAGCGCCATGATGCCATGGGCGTCCGCCAACAGCGGATTGATGTCGATCTCGACGAGCTCGGGCAGGTCCGACGCCATCTGCGACAGCTTGACCAGGCTCAAGGCGATGGCATCGACATTGGCGGCCGGCACGTTGCGGAAGCCCGCGAGCCGGCGGGCGACGCGGGTCGACTGGATGAGATCGCGCGCCAGCATCATGTCGAGCGGGGCGAGCGCCAGCGCCTTGTCGCCGATCACTTCGACCGCCGTGCCCCCGCGACCGAACAGCAGCACCGGCCCGAAGGTCGGGTCGGACGCGAGCCCGACGATGAGCTCGATCGCATCGGGCCGCGTCACCATCTCCTGCACCGCGAAGCCGTCGATGCGGATGTCGGGCTTGGCGGCGCGGATGCGCGCCAGCATGGCCTGGGCGGCGGCGGCGGCCGCATCCGGTGTCGCGAGGTCGAGCGCCACGCCGCCCATGTCCGACTTGTGCACGATGTCGGGCGACATGATCTTGACCGCGACCGGCCGGCCGATCTCACGCGCGGCGTCCGCCACCCGATCCGCGTCCGGCACGCGCCGGACGGTTGCGACCGGAATGCCGTAGGCGGCGAGCAGCGCTTTCGAATCGGCTTCGTCCAGCCACTCGTGCCCGGTCCCATTTGGCCCGCCCGCAGCGGCGCCGGCGACGATGCCGCGTGCGGCCTGGAGGGCCGGGGAGAAATCCGCCGGGATCGCCGGCGGCACGCGCACGAGCAAGCGCTGGTTGCGCCGGAATTCCCTCAAGTGCATGAAACCGGTGACCGCACGCTCCGGCGTTTCGTAGCTGGGCAGACCGGCGGTGGCGAAACGGGCGCGCGCCTTGCGCGCCGCCCCTTCGCCCAGCCAATTGACTATGACCTTGGCCTGGGCCCGGCTGCCGTGGCGGGCGAGCGTTGCGATCACTGCCTCGGCGGCCTCGAGCGTGGTCGTAACCGCCTGCGGGCAGTTCAGCACCAGGCAGGCGTCGGTCTGCGGGTCGGCCAGCAGGATGTCGAGCGCCGCCGCATAGCGCGGACCGTCGGCGTCGCCCAAGATGTCGACCGGGTTGCCGCGCGACCAGGTGCGCGGCAGGATCTGGTCGAGTGCCGCCAGCGTGTCGGGCGACAGCTCTGCGAGCGAGCCGCCTGCGTCGATGAGCGCATCGGTCGCGAGCACGCCGACGCCACCGCCGTTGGTCAGGATGGTCAGGCGATCGCCCGAGATCCGGCGCCCATGGCTCAGGGTCTCGAGGGCCGAGAACATCTCGTCGAGCGAGGAGACCCTGAGCATGCCGGCACGGCGGAACGCCGCGTCATAGACCGCGTCCGCGCCGGCGAGGGCGCCCGTGTGCGAGGCTGCGGCCTGAGCGCTTGCCCGGTAGCGCCCGGCCTTGAGGATGATCACCGGCTTGGTGCGCGCGGCGGAGCGTGCCGCCGACATGAACTTGCGTGCCTCGGTCACGCCCTCGACATAGGCCAGGATCGCGCGCACCTGACAGTCGCGTGCCAGGTAGTCGAGCATGTCGCCGACGTCGACATCGGCCATGTCGCCGAGCGAGACCATATGGCTGAAGCCGATGCCGCGGCTGGTCGCCCAGTCGATGAGCGTGGTCGCGATGGCGCCCGACTGGGTCAGGCACGCGACGTCGCCGGTGAGCGGCGTGATATGCGAGAAGGTGGCGTTGAGCCCGATGCCCGGCACCGCGACGCCGAGGCAGTTCGGCCCGACCACGCGCAGGAGATAGGGCTTGGCCGCGTCGAGCATTGCCTGGCGGAGCTGGGCGCCCTCTTCGGTGCCGCGGCCGAAGTCCGCACTCAATACGATCGCGGCGCGGCAGCCGCGGGCGCCCAGTTCCTCGATCAGGGCGGGTACACCCTTGGCCGGCGTCGCGATGACGGCGAGGTCCGGCACGACCGGCAGGTGCGCCACGTCCGGATAGCAGAGCACGCTCTCGACTGCCGTGTGGCGTGGATTGACCGGCATGATCGGGCCGTTGAAGCCGCTGCGCAGCAGGTTGCGCGCGACGACGGCGCCGATGGAATGCGGCCGGTCGCTGGCGCCGATGAGCGCCACCGAGCGCGGCTCGAACAGGCGGGCAAGATTGCGGATCGTCATGGGCGCGGGCTCTCTCGGGCGAGGCGGCAAAGGCCAATGGACCTACGGCAGGATAGGCGGCTCGCGTCTCGACTTCCATCGCCTCGACTTCCATCGCGGCTTCCGTCTAACCTATCGAAAGAACGGAGAAGGGCGGACGATGGCCGAAGGAATCGAGCGTCTGCGCCGGTGCATCGCCGGCTTCACCCGGCTGGTCGAGGCCAGGCTCACGGAGGAGCGCTTGCTGGACGAGGGCAGGCGGCTGCTGGGCGAGCTGATTGCGGTCGACGATTGGCTGCCCGACGCCTGCGCTGTGCCCGATCCCGAGCGTTACCAGCAATATCTGCTCTATTGCGACCCGCTCGAACGCTTCTCCATGGTGAGCTTCGTCTGGGGCCCGGGGCAGTCGACGCCGATTCATGACCACACGGTCTGGGGCCTGATCGGCATGCTGCGCGGCGCCGAGCTCTCCCATGGCTGGGATCTGGCGACACGCTGCCGGACAGGCACCACGCGGCTCGAGCCTGGCATGGTCGATGCCGTCTCGCCCAGCATCGGCGACGTGCACCAGGTCGAGAACGCCCTCGCGGACCGGGTCTCGATCAGCATTCACGTCTACGGCGCCAACATCGGCGCGGTCGCGCGCCACGTCTATCGCGAGAGCGGCGAGACCGTGCCGTTCGTCTCGGGCTACGTCAACACGGTGCTGCCCAATCTCTGGGACCGGTCGGCGGCGGTGCGGGCGACACTTCCGGCGCGAGCGTGAGCGCCTGCCGAGGCGCGGCATGACGGCACCCATCTATCTCGACCATCACGCGACCACGCCGCTCGATCCGCGCGTGCTCGACGCCATGCTGCCCTGGTTCAAGGAAGGGTTCGGCAACCCGCATTCGGTCGACCATGCCTACGGCTGGGCGGCCGAGGAGGCGGTCGAGGCGGCGCGGCGCCAGGTCGCGGCCCTCATCGGTGCCGAGCCGCGCGAGATCGTCTTCACCTCGGGTGCCACCGAGGCGAACAACCTGGCGCTGAGGGGTGTGGCGCCGGGCCTTGCCAAGGCCGGGCGCTTCGGCATCCTCGCGTCGCCGCTCGAGCATCCCTGCGTCAATGCCTGCCTCGAGGCGCTTGCGGCCGACGGCTTCGCGGTTCGGTTCCTTCCGGTCGGGCCGGCGGGCGTGGTCGATCCGGCCGAGGTCGCGGCGAGGCTCGGGCCGGATGTGGGGCTCGTCACCGTGATGGCGGCCAACCATGAGATCGGCACGCTGCAGCCGATCGACGAGATCGGCCGGCTGGCGCGCGCGGCGGGTGCGCTCTTCCATGTCGACGCCGCCCAGGCGGCCGGCAAGATCCCGCTTTCCATGCGCGAGATCGACCTCATGACGCTTTCGGCGCACAAGCTCTACGGCCCGAAGGGCGTCGGCGCGCTCGCGGTGCGCCGGGCGGTCCGGCCGCGGGTCCGGCCGCTGATCCTGGGCGGCGGCCAGGAGCAGGGGCTGCGGTCCGGCACCGTGCCGGCGCCGCTCGTCGTCGGGCTCGGCGCCGCGGCGGCGCTTGCCGCGGCCGAGATGGGCGCCGAGGCGGTCCGCCTGGTGGCACACCGCGATCGCCTGCTCGCGCAGTTGCGGACGGCCGGCCTGCCCATCCGACTGCACGGCGATCCGGCGCGCCGATTGCCCGGCAACATCAATTTCCGGGTCGAGGGGCTCGATGCCGACGCGATCATCGCGCGGGTGCGCGACCGGGTCGCGATCTCGACCGGCGCTGCCTGCGCGTCGGCCGAGCGCACGCCGTCGACCGTGCTCCGTGCGATTGGCCTCGACGAGACGGCAGCGCTGGGCGCACTCCGCATCGGGCTTGGTCGCTCGACCGGCGAGCCGGATGTCGATGCGGCGGCGGCGGCACTCATCGAGGCCTGCCGGGAGCTCTGTCGCGAAATGGGCGCTTGAGGTAGGTTCCGCCCATGGTCATCAAGCAACTGGTCTATCTGCTGGCGCTTGCCCGCGAACGGCATTTCGGCCTCGCGGCCGAGCGCAGCCACATCAGCCAGCCGACGCTGTCCGCCGCCATCCGCCAGCTCGAGGATGAGCTGCAGGTGCCGATCGTCGAACGTGGCAACCGCTTCATCGGCTTCACGCCCGAGGGCGAGCGGGTGCTGGAATATGCCCGGCGCATCGTCGCCGACTGCGACGCGCTCCGGCAGGACCTGTCGGAGATGCGCCAGGGCCTGACGGGGCACTTGAGGATCGGCGTCGTGCCGTCCGCACTGCCGATCGTCTCGCGCATCACCGGGCCGTTCGCGGTCAGCCACCCGCGCGTGTCGGTCACGATCATGTCGCTGACCTCGATCGAGATTCAGAAGCAGATCGACGAATTCGTGCTCGACGTGGGTCTGACATATCTCGACAACGAGCCGGTCTCGCGGATGCGCACGCTGCCGCTCTATCGCGAGCATTACATCCTGCTGACGCCGGCGGGAGGGCCGTTCGCCGGGCGCCAAAGTGCCACCTGGGCCGAGGCGGCGTCGGTGCCGCTCTGCCTCCTGAGCCCGGACATGCAGAACCGCCGGATCGTCGACAAGATCTTCCAGTCGGTCGGCCAGACGCCGCAGCCGACGCTCGAGACCAACTCGATCGTGACCCTGTGCCTGCACGTGAGCGCCGGCCAGCTGTCGAGCGTCATGCCCCATACATTGCTCGACATGCCGGGCCTGCCCGACGGTACGATCGCGGTCGAGCTTACCCGGCCCGAAGTCTCCTACACCCTGGGCTTCGTCATGCCCGACCGCGAGCCGGCCCAGCCGCTCGCCCGCGCACTGTTCGCGCTGGCCCCGACGCTCGGCCTTGCCGAGGCCATGCAATGGCCGCTCCGCCAATACGGATAGAGGAAAGATGGAAGCGACCGAAGTTTCCGACCATATCGCCGAAGCGGGCAGCCATCACGGCCATGCCGACCACGCGGTGAACGATACGACCTTCCGCAAGCGGGTCGGCCTGTTCATCAGCGTGCTGGCCGTGCTGCTCGCCATCACCGGGACCGGCAGCACCAACGCGATGAAGGCGACGATCAACGCCAATATCGAGCGGTCCGACGCCTGGAACTTCTACCAGGCACGCAACATCCGCGAGACCGCGACCAAGCTTGCAGAGGACCAGCTCGAACTGACGCTCGCCGGCCGGCCCGACCTGCCCGATGCGGCACGCACGGCGATCGGTGCCCGGATCGACGCCTATCGCCAGGCGATCCAGCACTACGAGAGTGATCCCACGAGCGGCGGCAAGACCGAGCTCAAGGCCGAAGCCGAGGCGGCCGAGGCGCGCCGTGACCTGGCGCAGGCGCGCGGCGAGAGCTTCGAGATCGCGGAAGCCCTGCTGCAGATCGCGATCGTGCTGGCGTCCACCTGCATCCTGACCGCGTCCCGCCAGCTGCTGCTCGTCTCCGTCCTGTTCGCGGCCGGCGGCCTGTTCCTGTCGGCGAACGGCTTCCTGCAGTTCTTCGATTGGCCTTTAGGATGAGACGATGGTCGGACGACCGGGTCGTCATTGGAACGTAGTTGCTTCTTCACGTTTCAGTCGGACGTGTGCGCAGCTAGGCTTGACGCTACCATGGTAGTGATTCGGACGGTTCTCCCGCAGGTGCACAGGCGGCTTTTCGCTATCGCAAAATAGGAAAAAACGAATGGAACATCCTGCTGCGCTTAGCAAATAGTGAGCGGTGGTAACGATTTGCTAGCGGGCCCAAGGCAATTATTCGTGAGATTACCGAGGGCTGCGTGGGAGGACAGGCATGGCGCATTCCGCGCCCTTCGACCCGGCGACCGCCCGGGAAGTGATTGATGGTCTGAAGCATCTTCCGGGTGCCACCCTGCCGATCCTTCACGCCCTCCAGGATCGCTTCGGCTATGTCGATCCGGCGGCGGTGCCGCTCATCGCCGATGCGCTCAATCTCTCCCGCGCCGAGATCCACGGCGTTATTGGCTTCTATCACGAATTCCGCGGCAAGCCGGCCGGGGCTCATGTCATCCAGCTCTGCCGCGCCGAGGCTTGCCAGTCGATGGGCTGCCGCGATCTTCAGCGCCATGCCGAGGAGCGCCTGGGCGTCGCGATGGGCGGCACGCGCGCCGATGGTGCAGCCACGCTGGACGCGGTCTATTGCCTCGGCAATTGCGCGCTCTCGCCCGCGGTGATGATCGACGGCACGCTCCACGGCCGCGTCGATGCCGCGCGTTTCGACGCGCTTGTTGCCGAGCTGCCCGCATTCCGCGGAGGCCGGCGATGAGCGTGCGCGTGTTCGTGCCGATCGATGCGGCCGCGCTTTCGGTCGGCGCTCAGCAGGTGGCGGATGCCGTCGCGGCGGAGGCGGCGCGGCGCGGCCTTGCCATAACGCTCGTCCGCAACGGCTCGCGAGGTCTTTTCTGGCTGGAGCCGCTCGTCGAGGTCGAAACACCGGCTGGCCGCGTTGCCTACGGCCCGGTCGCGGCCGCGGACGTGCCGGGCCTGTTCGACGCGGACTTCCTCGCGGGTGGCGCCCATGCGCTGACGCTCGGGCCGACCGAGGAGATCGAGTACCTCAAGCGCCAGGAGCGCCTGACCTTCGTCCGCTGCGGCATCGTCGATCCGCTGTCGGTCGACGACTACCGTGCCCATGGCGGCTGGAAGGGGCTCGAGACGGCGCTCAAGCTTTCAGGCGCCGAGATCGTCGAGCAGGTGACCCAGTCCGGCCTGCGCGGCCGCGGCGGCGCCGGCTTCCCGACCGGCATCAAGTGGCGCACCGTGCTGAACGCGCCGGCCGCCCAGAAATATGTCGTGTGCAATGCCGACGAGGGCGACAGCGGCACCTTCGCCGACCGCATGCTGATGGAGGGCGACCCGTTCTCGCTGATCGAGGGCATGGCGATCGCCGGCGTCGCGGTCGGCGCCACCGAGGGCTACGTCTATATCCGCTCCGAATATCCGCACGCGTTCCGGACCTTCTCGCGCGCGATCGAGCTCGCCGAGGCCGCAGGGTTCCTCGGCGCCTCGGTCATGGGCTCGGGCAAGGCGTTCCGCCTCGAGGCACGCCTCGGCGCCGGTGCCTATATCTGCGGCGAGGAGACCTCGCTCTTGGAAAGCCTCGAAGGCAAGCGCGGGCTCGTGCGCTTCAAGCCGCCGCTGCCGGCGATCCAAGGGCTGTTCGGCAAGCCGACCATCGTCAACAACCTGGTGTCGCTCGCGACCGTGCCGGTCATCTTCGAGAAGGGCTGGGAATTCTATCGCGACTTCGGCATGGGCCGCTCGCGCGGCACGCTGCCGATCCAGCTCGCCGGCAACGTCAAGCGCGGCGGGCTCGTCGAGCGCGCGTTCGGCATCACGCTCCGGGAGCTGATCGAGGACTATGGCGGGGGCACGGCGTCGGGCCGGCCGTTCCGCGCGGTCCAGGTCGGTGGGCCTCTGGGCGCCTACTTCCCCGAGAGCCTGCTCGACACGCCGCTCGACTATGAGGCCTTCACGGCGGTCAAAGGCATGGTCGGCCATGGCGGCGTCGTGGTGTTCGACGACCGGGTCGATTTGGCGGAGCAAGCGCGCTTCGCCATGGAGTTCTGCGCCATCGAAAGCTGCGGCAAATGCACGCCCTGCCGCATCGGCTCGACCCGCGGCGTCGAGGTGATCGAGCGGATCATCGCTGGCCAGGACCGGGCGAAGAACCTCGAGCTGCTCGACGACCTCTGCACGCTGATGCTCGACGGCTCGCTCTGTGCCTTGGGCGGCTTGACGCCTTATCCGGTGCTGAGCGCGCTCCAGCATTTCCCTGACGATTTCGACCGTCCGGTTGCTGCGCCTCCGGCGCGCGCGGCGGAATAGGAGGACCCATGTCGCTCATTCACGAGACCGACTACGGCACGCCGCCGAGCCTGGCGAGCGAGATGGTCACGCTCGAGATCGATGGCATTGCCGTCACCGTGCCGGCCGGCACGTCCGTCATGCGGGCGGCGAGCGAGATCGGCACGCAGGTGCCGAAGCTCTGTGCCACCGACAGCCTGGAGCCGTTCGGCTCGTGCCGGCTCTGCCTGGTCGAGATCGAAGGCCGGCGCGGCACGCCCGCCTCCTGCACCACGCCGGTCGAGCCGGGCATGAAGGTCAAGACCCAGACCAATCGGCTGGCGAAGCTCCGGCGCGGCGTGATGGAGCTCTATATCTCCGACCATCCGCTCGACTGCCTGACCTGCGCCGCCAACGGCGATTGCGAGCTGCAGGACATGGCCGGCGTCGTGGGGCTGCGCGAGGTGCGCTATGGCTACGACGGCGCCAACCATCTCGCGGCCGAGAAGGACACGTCCAACCCCTATTTCACGTTCGATCCGGCGAAATGCATCGTCTGCTCGCGCTGCGTCAGGGCGTGCGAGGAGGTGCAGGGCACGTTCGCGCTCACCATCGACGGGCGTGGCTTCGCCTCGGCCGTGTCGCCGGGCGGAACGGACTTCCTCGCGTCCGAATGCGTCTCGTGCGGCGCCTGCGTCCAGGCCTGCCCGACCGCGACGCTCATGGAAAACTCGGTGATCGAGGCGGGCCAGGCCGAGCACAGCGTGATCACGACCTGCGCCTATTGCGGCGTCGGCTGCGGCTTCAAGGCCGAGATGCGCGGCACCGAGGTCGTGCGCATGATGCCGTGGAAGGACGGCCAGGCAAACCACGGCCATTCCTGCGTCAAGGGCCGCTTCGCCTGGGGCTATGCCACCCACAAGGAGCGCATCCTGAAGCCGATGATCCGTGCCAAGATTACCGACCCGTGGCGCGAGGTCAGCTGGGAGGAGGCGATCGCCTACGCCGCGTCCGAGTTCAAGCGCATCCAGGCGAAATACGGCCAGGATTCGATCGGCGGCATCACCTCCTCGCGCTGCACGAACGAAGAGACCTATCTGGTGCAGAAGCTGGTCCGCGCCGGCTTCGGCAACAACAACGTCGACACGTGCGCGCGCGTCTGCCACTCGCCGACCGGCTACGGCCTCAGCACGACCTTCGGCACCTCGGCCGGCACCCAGGATTTCGACTCGGTCATGCAGGCCGACGTCATCCTGGTGATCGGCGCCAACCCGACCGACGCTCATCCGGTGTTCGGCAGCCGCATGAAGAAGCGGCTGCGCGAGGGCGCCCGCCTCATCGTCGCCGACCCGCGCCGGATCGACCTGGTGCGCACGCCCCATGTCGAGGCGGACTATCACCTGCAATTGAAGCCCGGCGCGAACGTGGCGCTCATCAACGCCATGGCCCATGTCGTCGTGGCCGAGGGCCTGGTCGCCGAGGATTACGTGGCCGAGCGCTGCGACCCGGTCGAGTTCGCCCGCTGGCGCGCCTTCATTGCCGAGCAGCGTCATTCGCCTGAGGCGGTTGAGGCCATCACCGGCGTGCCGGCGGCTGACGTGCGGGCTGCCACCCGGCTCTATGCGACCGGCGGCAATGCCGCGATCTACTACGGCCTTGGCGTCACGGAGCACAGCCAGGGCTCGACCATGGTCATGGGTATGGCGAATCTGGCCATGGCGACCGGGAACGTTGGCCGCGAAGGCGTCGGCGTCAATCCGCTCCGCGGCCAGAACAACGTGCAGGGCTCGTGCGACATGGGCTCGTTCCCGCACGAGTTCACCGGCTATCGCCATGTCTCGAACGACGCGGTGCGTGAGAGCTTCGAGGCGGTCTGGAACGTGACGCTCCGCGGCGAGCCGGGCCTGCGCATCCCCAACATGCTCGACGCCGCGGTCGACGGCACGTTCAAGGGCCTCTACATCCAGGGCGAGGACATCGCCCAGTCGGACCCGGACATCACCCATGTCACGGCCGGCTTGGCCGCGATGGAATGCGTCGTCGTCCAGGACCTGTTCCTCAACGAGACGGCGAGCTTCGCCCATGTGTTCCTGCCCGGCTCGTCGTTCCTCGAGAAGGACGGCACCTTCACCAACGCCGAGCGCCGCATCAGCATGGTGCGGCAAGCGCTGCCGCCGATGGCGGTCTATGCCGACTGGGAAGTGACGATGCTGCTGTCGAACGCGCTCGGCTATCCCATGGACTACAAGCACCCGTCCGAGATCATGGACGAGATCGCGCGGCTCACGCCGACCTTCGCCGGCGTGTCGTTCGAGAAGATCGAGCGCCTGGGCAGCGTGCAATGGCCGTGCAACGACAAGGCGCCCGAGGGCACGCCGACCATGCATGTCGGCGGCTTCGTGCGCGGCAAGGGCAGGTTCGCGATCACCGAGTTCGTGCCGACCGACGAGCGCACGTCGGCGCGCTTCCCTTTGATCCTGACGACCGGCCGCATTCTCTCGCAATACAATGTCGGCGCGCAGACCCGGCGGACCGAGAATGTCGTCTGGCACGAGGAGGACCTGCTCGAGATCCATCCGTTCGACGCGGAGCATCGCGGCATCGCGGATGGCGACTGGGTGTCGCTGGTGAGCCGGGCCGGCGAGACCAGCCTCCGCGCGAAGATCAGCGACCGGATGCAGCCAGGCGTGGTATATACGACGTTCCACAATCCCGAGACTGCGGCGAACGTTGTGACGACCGACTACTCCGACTGGGCGACCAACTGCCCAGAGTACAAGGTGACGGCGGTGCAGGTGCGGCTGACCAACCATCGGTCCGGCTGGCAGGACCGCTACGCGGCGATGCGCGAGGAGACGACACGCGTCACCGATCCCGTGGCGGCGGAATGAATGAGTGACGGAATGAGCGTGGCAAAATGAGTCCGGCATGAAGCAGGCGGCTCGTTCGGCGCAGCTTCCTCCTTCCGACGGTCCAGGCGTCGTCGAGCGCGAGGCTTGGCGGCTGGGTGCGACGACTGAGCCGATCCCGGTGCGGCTGATCGAGGAAGTGCCGGTCGCTCTCGTGTTCAACGGTGTCAGCCACGCGGTCATGCTGGCAAGCCCCTGTGATCTCGCCGATTTCGCGCTGGGCTTCGCGCTCAGTGAAAGCATCATCGCGTCGGCCGACGAACTGCTGGACTTGGAAGTCGTGCCCATTGGCGAGGGGATGGAGGTGCGCCTCACCATCACCCAGCGCCGGTTCGCGGGCTTGAAGGATCGGCGGCGGGCGCTCATCGGGCGCACCGGTTGCGGCCTGTGTGGGGTCGAGAGCCTCGACGACGCCATGCGGCCGCTGCCGCGGCTCGAGGATCGGACGATGTTGTCCTTGAAGGCGATCCGGCGCGCGCTCGACGGGCTCGAGCCGCGGCAGCGGCTCAACCGGCTGGCCGGCGCCGTCCATGCCGCCGCCTGGGCCGGCTGGGACGGGCAGATTGTCCATCTGGCCGAAGACGTCGGCCGGCACAACGCGTTCGACAAGGTCATCGGCGCCATGGCGGCCCGTCCCGGCGGCCGGCCGCCCGGTTTTGCCGTGCTGACCAGCCGCCTCAGCTACGAGCTGGTGCAGAAGGCGGCCACGACCGGCATTTCGGCGCTGGTCGCGATTTCCGCGCCGACGGCACTTGCGGTCGAGGCGGCCGAGCGGGCCGGCCTCTGCCTCGTGGCTCTCGCCCGCGCCGATTCGGTCACGGTCTATGCCGGCGCCGACCGGATTGCCGATCTCAAAGAGGTTTCCTGATGCAAAAGGATCGGATGATCCACAATGCCAACCAGATCGCGACCTATTTCGCGGCCTATCCGCACGACGAAGCGGTGGCCGGGGTCGCCGACCATCTGAAGCACTTCTGGGAGCCGCGCATGCTGGCCCAGATCAAGGCCCATGTCGCCGCCGGCGGCGAGGGGCTGCACGATCTGGTCCGGCCGGCGGTCGAGCGATTGTCGTAATAGGGCGGCGGTAGGGGGACCGCCGTTCGAAGAAAATTCGGAGGATAACCGCGACGCGAAACCCCTAGGTGGTTCGCGCATTTCATAGGGAGAGCGAGGGGCAGATGAGTTCCTTTTTGGACCGCGCGCATACGGTCGCGCCACCGGGCTACAACCGGTTCATGGTGCCTCCCGCGGCACTCGCGGTGCACCTTTCGATCGGGCAGGCTTATGCCTTCTCGACCTTCAACCTGCCGCTAAGCAAGCTTATCGGCATCACCGCCTCGGCGCCGGACGATTGGAACCTGGCGCAGCTGGGCTGGACCTTCTCGATCGCGATCGTCTTTCTCGGCGTTTCCGCCGCCGTGTTCGGCCGCTGGGTCGAGAATGTCGGGCCGCGCCGGGCGATGTTCACGGCCGCGTGCTGCTTCGGCGGCGGCTTCCTCGTCTCCGCCCTCGGCGTCCAGATCCATCAGCTCTGGCTGCTCTATCTGGGATACGGCGTGCTCGGCGGCTGCGGCCTCGGCATCGGCTACATCTCGCCGGTCTCGACCCTGATCAAATGGTTCCCCGACCGGCCCGGCATGGCGACCGGCATGGCGATCATGGGCTTCGGCGGCGGGGCGATGATCGCGGCGCCGATGTCCGTGTTCCTGATGAACTATTTCAAGACCGCGACCTCGAACGGCGTGGTCGGCGCCTTCGTCGTCATGGGCATCGTCTATTTCTGCTTCATGATGATCGGCGTCTATGCCGTCCGCGTGCCGGCCGACGGCTGGAAGCCTGAAGGCTGGGTGGCACCGGCCGCGGCGAGGAGGCTGGTGACGACCAACCACGTCCATGTCGACGTGGCGTGGCGCACGCGGCAATTCTGGCTGCTCTGGGTCGTGCTGTGCATGAACGTGACCGCCGGCATCGGCGTGCTCGGCCAAGCCTCGCCGATGATCCAGGAGATGTTCGGCAGCCGGGTCACTGCCGCCTCCGCGGCCGGGTTCGTCGGCCTCTTGAGCATCTTCAACATGGCCGGCCGGTTCTTCTGGGCCTCGACGTCGGACTATCTCGGCCGGCGCAACACCTACATGGTGTTCTTCCTCCTGGGCATTGCGCTCTACGCCCTGGTGCCGACCACCGGCCAGATCGGCTCGATCACCCTGTTCGTGGCGGCCTTCGCCATCATCCTGTCGATGTACGGCGGCGGCTTCGCGACCATTCCGGCCTACCTGCGCGACGTGTTCGGCACCATGCATGTCGGTGCCATCCACGGCCGCCTCTTGACGGCCTGGTCGGCGGCGGGCGTGCTGGGGCCGGTGCTGGTGAACTATATCCGCCAGTACCAGATCGAGGCGGGTGTGCCCAAGGCTCAGGCCTATTCGATCACCATGTACATCATGTGCGCATTGCTGCTGGTGGGATTCCTCGCCAACCTCGCGATGCGGGCGGTGGCGGAGCGGCATTATTACCGCGAAGCCGCGGCGCATTCCTGAGCCAGGGGAGGAAACCATGACCACTCGTCTCGTCGTGCTCTGGCTCGCCGTCGGCATTCCGCTCATCTGGGGGGTCGAGAAGACCCTGGAGAATGCGCTGAAGCTGTTCCAATGACCTAGAAGGCCGGCCCGTCTCTCGAGACGCCATCTCTCGGGATGGGCCGGTCTCTGTTTCAATCCTGGTCGCGAGACGGGGTGTGATACTCTTGGTCGGCGATTCGCGCCCAGGGAGTATCGAGGCCGTGACCAGACTGCTGACGCTCGGCCAATGTGCTGAGCGGGGGCTTCAGATCGAGGTGCTGTGCACCGGCTGCCTCCGGCGCAAGACCGTGTCGGCCGGTACGCTGCTGGCCAAGTTCGGCCCCGACATCGTGCCGCCCAACCTCAACGGCCGGCTCAAATGCGCCGTCTGCTCCTCGAACCGCTGCCAGGTGCGGGCGCTTGCCCCTTAGGTATCAACGTGGTTTTAGGTATCAACGTGGTTCCAGGCGCTTCGCCATATGGACGATGCGCCGGCCGTCCGGCGTCGCCTCCCGCCCGGTCTCGACATAGCCCAGCCGCTGGTAGAGCGCGATGTTCTTCGCCATCAGCACATGGGTATAGAGCCGGACCTCTGATCGGCCGCGCCGTACCGTCTCCGCTTCGGCAAAACCCATCAGCGCGCGGCCGATGCCCTGCCCGTGGCATTCCGGCGCGACCGCCACGCTCCAGATCAGGAGATGGTCGGGCAAGGTCTCGATGACGAGTGCGCCCACCTCCGTGCCGTCGCCGCGGCGGACGAACCACGCCTCGTGGTCTTCGAGCAGTTGCCGGTAATCGGCCCGGTAGGGCAGGGGTTCGAGGCCCAGGACCGGCAGCCAGGGCGCGTAGGCCGCCCGCTGCAAGCGCGTCAGCCGGTCGATCTCCGCCGATCCGACCGGGCTCAAGTCTAGATCTTCGCCGATCCGCAGAATTTCCGCCGTCATCCGCCATGTCTCCATTCTGGCCCCTTGCCCGGCCGGACCGCCGCATCAGCGAGGGATGAAGCGCCCGACCGTTCCGTAGAATGGCCAAGGACAGCGGACTTCCGAAGCGAGAGGCATGCGGTGCGACGAGGATTCGGGACATTCTGGTTGCTTGCGCTCGGCCTGTCGATGATCGCGGGCGCGGTCATACTCGGAACCGAGGACGGAGCTGCCGCTGGCAATGTCGCCTCGGTCGCGATCGGCGCCCCGGCGCCGGATTTCTCGGCGCGCGACACCAAGGGCGCGCTCGTCCATCTTTCGGATTACCGCGGACGCGTCGTGGTGCTGGAATGGACCAACGATGCCTGCCCGTTCGTCGCCAAGCATTATCGCAGCGGCAACATGCAGGCGCTGCAGCGGACCTACACCGGCGAGGGCGTCGTGTGGCTCACGGTCGCGTCGTCGGCCGAGGGCGAGCCCGGCTACGTGACGCCGGCGGAGGCGGATCGCGACACCGCGGCCCGCGACGCTGCCCCGACTGCCGTGCTGCTCGATCCGGGCGGGACGGTCGGCCGGCTCTACGGCGCGCGGGCGACGCCGCACATGTTCGTCATCGACAAGGCCGGGCAGCTCGTCTATCGCGGGGCCATCGACGACATGCCGTCGACCAACCCGGCCGATGTCGCAATCGCCCATAACTACGTGAAGGCGGCGCTTGACGAGACGCTGGCGGGCCGGCCGGTCGCTGTGTCGGCGACCACTGCCTATGGCTGCTCGGTCAAATATGCGCCTCGCAGCTAGCCTGCTGCCGAAGGCGAAAAGCTCGCGTCTGCAACGGGGGCCGAGCGCCGGCGCTCGACCCCAGGTGTGTTTCCTATGCAACGGAAGCTCGGGCGCCACGACGAGAGTCGAAGCACGAGGCAATAAAAGCGCGCCCAATTGTCTCAAAGCCGTGGTAAATATCGTAATGCGCGACGTGCGAGGTGCCGTCGCGTTGAAAGACGGCTGCCAACGCCCCTGCCCGGGGTGACGCGGTCGGCGCGAAGTAGTAGACTTCGGCAGCAGCAGAGAAACTGCCCTGCGGGAGAAGGGCGCGGAGCGAGGCTCCCGCCGCAATGGAGATGAGTAAGCGACATGAGCAAGGGCAGGGATTTCCGGCAGCCGCGGCGGCGCGGGTTCGATGATGATATGCCGCAGCCTTACGACGCGCGACCGCCGGCACGCCCGGCGTCGCGTCCGTTCGGCGGTCCGTCGTCGTTCGATAGCACCCCCGCGGGTCCGGTGGTCGAGGCGACGGTGAAGTGGTTCAACCCTGAGAAGGGTTTCGGTTTTGCGGAGCTGGCCGACGGGTCGGGCGACGCGTTCCTGCACATCGGCGCGTTGCAGGCGGCCGGGCATGACGCGGTGGCGCCGGCCTCGAAGCTCAAGGTCCAGGTCGGCCAGGGCGCCAAGGGCATGCAGATCACGCGCGTGATCGAGGTCGACGAGAGCACGGCCCAGGCACAGCCGCCGCGCAGCCCGCGTCCGGGCGGCTTCGGTGGCGGCGGCATGGGCGGCGGTCGTCCGCCGCGCTTCCAGCCGGATGCGTCTCAGGCGGTCTCGCTCGACGGCAGCGTCAAGTGGTTCAATCCGGAGAAGGGCTTCGGCTTCGTCGCGACCCAGGATGGCGGCAAGGACGTGTTCGTCCATATCTCCATCCTGTCCCAGGCGGGCATCTCGCATCTGGTCGAGGGCCAGGCCGTCTCGATGAAGGTCGTCGATACGCCGAAGGGCCGCGAGGCTCTGTCGATCTCGCTCGGGGACTGATCCTGAGGGAGTGATCTCCGGGGACCGATCCCCAGGGGCTGATTTCGGCGCCGGCGGATGGTGACGTCCGCCGGATGAAAATGACAGATGGGACCGCATGTTGCCCTGCCGGGCGGCATGCGGTCTTTGCCGTTTGTCCGATCGAAACTCGGCGAAGGACCGCCGGCGGCGCAAGCTGAGAGAGACGGAACCCGCAGGAGTTGCTAGGCTTGCCGTTATGCGCGCGCAAGGCCGAGGCACGATGGGTGGTTCACGCCACGCAGGATCGATGGCGCAAGCCTCGATCCTGCTGTGCGCGCTGCTGCTCTGCATCATCCTCCTGGCCTTCGACGCGGCGATCGTGCTGCGGGCCCGAGCGATCGAGCGCGGCGAAGGCTTTACTAGCGTCCGTAACCTGGCCCAGGCCTTGTCGCAGCATGCCGAGCGTACGCTCGAGACGGCGGACCTGGCCTTGGCGGGGATTGCCCAGCGGATCAAGGACAACGGGCTGCCGCCCGAATCTTTGCCGCATCTCGACGAGATCCTGGCGAGTCGGATCCAGCTCGCGCCGCAGATCCGCGAGCTGGTGCTGATCGGTCCGGACGGTCATTGGCTCGCGGCCTCGCTGCCGGCCGTGCGCACCGAAATCAACAATTCCGATCGCGACTATTTCGTCCGCCTGCGCGATCATCCGGAACTCGGGACCTACATCTCGGAGCCGCTGTACAGCCGTGCTTCCGGCCGGCTGACCATCATCATGGCGCGCCGGGTCGAAGGGCCGGACGGGGCGTTCGCGGGTGTGCTGGCAGCGGCGCTCGACGGCGACCAGTTCCAATCGTTCTACAAGAATTTCGACGTCGGCCGCGACGGCACGATCTCGCTCATCCGGCTCGACGGCGTGGCGCTCATCCGGCACCCGTTCCGCGCCGACCTGCTGGGGCGCACCGACGCGGGCGAGCTCGTGCTCAAGCGGGAACTGCCGAAGGCGCCGGCCGGCGAATACGAAAGCCCGGGGCGCTACGACAAGATTGCCCGGTTCAAGGCCTATCGCCGGCTCGACGCCTATCCGCTGGTCATGGTCGTCGGATTGTCCCAACGGGAATGGATGGCGGCCTGGCGCCGGGACACGATCGAGCAGACCACCGTCGTCGTTCTGGTCGATGTCGCGATCCTGCTGTTCGCCTGGTTCCTCCATCGCCAGACGCGCCGCCGCGCCATGGCCGAGGCGCGCTTTGCCGACTGGGCCGAGGCGTCGACCGACTGGTTCTGGGAATGCGATGCCGAGCACCGCATCACCTACATGTCGGACGGACTGCGGCGCATCGGCTACGATCCGGCCAGCGTGATCGGGCGGGACCGCACCGCGCTCGTCAAATTCAGCCCGGACCTGGTGCCGGGCGCGGTCAAGGATCATCTCGACACGATCGCCGCCCATCGGCCGTTCCGCGACTTCACCTATCGGCTGGCCGAGGCCGATGGCCGCGAGGTCTTCATCTCGGTCAGCGGCAAGCCGCATCTCGATCGCGATGGCCGGTTCCTGGGATACCGCGGCACGGGGCGCGATGTGACCGGGGAGATCCTGGCGGCGCGCGCCCGGGCCCGCGAGGCAGAGGTGCTGGCGACAACGCTCATGACCATTCCGGACGGGATCGAGGTGCTCGATCCGGACCTGCGGCTGATCCACGCCAACGAGCGCCTGTTCGAGATCCTGGGGCTGCCGCGCGACAAGATCCTCGCAGCGGCAGAGCCGGCGATGGAATTGCGCCGGATGCTGATCCGGCGCGGCGATTTCGGTCCGGGCGATCCGGACCGGATCGAGGCCGACCATATCCGGCGCATGCGCTCGGAAGGGCCGGCGGTCCGCGAGCAGCAGCTCACGAACGGCACGTGGATCGAAGTGCGGCGCAACCCCATGAAGGACGATCTCGGCTTCGTCGTGCTCGTGCGCGATGTCACCGAGCGCCGCGCGCGCGAGTTCGAGCTCGAGCGGCAGCGCGCCCAGTCCGAGCGGCAGGCGGCCGAACTCACGGCGACGGCGGCCGACCTGCGCGCGGCGCGCGAGGTGGCCGACGCGGCGAATGCCGCCAAGAGCGACTTCCTCGCCAGGATGAGCCACGAGATCCGCACGCCGATGAACGGCGTCATCGGCATGAACGCGCTGCTGTTGTCGACCGCCCTCGATGCCGAGCAGCGTCGCTTCGCCGAAGCGGTCGGGGCCTCGGCCGAGGCGCTGCTCACCGTCATCAACGACATTCTCGACCTCTCGAAGCTCGAGGCCGGCAAGCTCGAGCTCGAGACGATCGATTTCGACCTGGAGGCCCTGGTTGGCGATGCGGTCGAACTGATGGCGCCGCGCGCCTATGACAAACGCATCGAGCTGGCCATGCTGGTCGACACTGGGGCGGCCCGCGCGTTTCGCGGCGACCCGACCCGGCTGCGGCAGATCCTGCTGAACTTCCTGTCCAACGCGGTCAAGTTCACGGCTGAAGGCTTCGTCTCGGTCGAAGTGACGGCGCTCGGCCGCAATCGGATCCGGGTCGAGGTCGCAGATACCGGGATCGGCCTCGACGAGCAGGGCAAGCGCCGGCTGTTCGAGAAATTCGCCCAGGCCGACGACACGATCACCCGACGCTTCGGCGGCACGGGCCTTGGCCTCAACATCGCCAAGCAGCTGGTCGAGCTGATGGGTGGAACGCTCGGCGTCGAGGACCGTCCGGGTGGCGGCACGCTCTTCTGGTTCGAGGTGTCGCTTGCCGCGGCCCGCGGGGTCCAGGCGGCCCGCGCCATCGGCGCGACATTGATCGGGCGGCGGCTCCTCGTCGTCGACGACCTGCCGATCAACCGCCTGATTCTCGCGCGGCAACTGACGGGGGGTGGCGCCGAGGTGGTCGAGGCCGAGGACGGTCCGGCGGCGCTGGCGGCGATCGCCGCGGCCGAGGCGGCTGGCCGGCGGTTCGATCTGGCACTGGTCGACGAGCTGATGCCGGACATGGATGGGCCGACGCTCGCCGGGCGCATTCGCGCCACGCCCGAGGGATGTTCGATGAGCATGGTGCTGGTCTCCTCGGTCGGGACCCCGCTCAAGGCCGACCGCGCCGCGTCGGCCGGGTTCGACGCGTTCCTGACCAAGCCGGTCCGCCACCAGACCCTCGTCGAGACGATCGATCGGGTGCTGGGGCCGGTTGCCGCGCCGGAGCAGGCCGGTGCGGTGACGGCGGAGCCGTCGGTCGCCGGCGTCGGGCCGCGTGTGCTGATTGCCGAGGACAACGTGATCAATCAGGAGATTGCGGAGACGATCCTGCGCGGCGCCGGCTATCGCGTCGATCTGGCGAACAATGGGCGCGAGGCGGTCGAGGCCGTTGCGCGCGAGCCCTATGATCTCGTGCTGATGGATGTCCAGATGCCGGGTGTCGACGGTCTGCAGGCGACCCGCGAGATTCGCGCCATGGCGGGCGCCGCCGGCAAGGTGCCGATCGTGGCGGTCACCGCCAACGCGATGCTGGGCGATCGGGAGACCTGCCTCGCCGCCGGCATGAATGACTACGTCTCGAAACCGTTCGAGCCCGATACGCTGCTCGCGGCCGTCGAGCGATGGATCTCCGACACCGTGACCGAGGTCGCATTGCCGGGCGATACGGTCGAGGCGGGATGGCTCGACGTCGGCCATCTCGACCGCTTGTCGGCCATGATGTCCAAGGTGCGCTTCGCCGTCATCGTCGAAACCTTTCTCGGATCCGTCCTGGCGCAGCTCGTCGAGTTCGCGAGCCTGGCCCGCGCCGCTGACCTGCAGGCGCTCGCGCGGGCCGCCCATGAGATGAAGGGCACGTCCGGCAATCTCGGCGTCCGCGAGATGGAGCGTCTGTCGTCCGAGCTGGAGCGCGCCGCGCGGGCGGGAGATCGCGCGGTGGTCCGGCACCTGCTCGCCGCGTTCGAGGCCACGGCCGCATCGAGCATGGCGGCGCTCGACGCCTATCTCCGCAGCCGTTCCGTCGAGGCTCATCCTGTCGGGAACCATTCTGTTGGGTCGGGGCTCAAGCAAAGGACCGACGCATGAGCCCCGACCCAGTAGAAAGGGCCCCGACCGATCGCCGTCATAAGATCATCATGGCGGTCGACGATCAGGCCGAGACGCTGCTGCTGATCCAGAGCTTCGTCGAGAGTGCCGGCTACGCCTTCATCGGGGCGCGACGCGGCCGCGAGGCGGTGACGCTCACCGACCGCATGGTGCCGCGGCTGATCCTGCTCGACGTGCAGATGCCGCTCATCGATGGCTTTGAGACCTGTCGTCTGCTGCGGACGAACCCGGCGCTGAAGTCGGTGCCGATCGCGTTCCTGACGGCGCGCAAGACCGCCGAAGACGTGACCCAGGGCCTGAGCGCCGGCGGCAATGATTTCATCGTCAAGCCGTTCGATCCGGACAAGCTCCTGGAACGGATCGACTATTGGGTGAACCGCCGCAGCCGCTGAACCGGACGCACGGCGGCTCAGTCGAGGGCCGACGCCAGAAGCTCCAGGGCGGCCGCCGTGAAGGCGCGCATGTTGGCTGCCCGGTCGGCCGATCCCGTCTCGATCCGCCGTTCCTGGCTCGTCGGGCCGTCGATTGCCAAACAGGCGTGACCGGCCGGATCGCCGTAGCGATTGCCCGTGGGGCCGGAGGCGCCCGTCTCGGCCAGGCCCCAGGTCGCGCCGAACTTCTGACGGACCGTCCGGGCGAGGAGCGCCGCATAGGGCTCGGTCGCCGGCCGGATGCCGATGAGATCGTCGGGCGTGACGCCGAGCAGCGCCGCACGGGCGATGCCGGTATAGACGACGGCGCCGCCGAGGAAATAGGCCGAGGCGCCCGGGACCGCGAGCAGGGCCGCCGAGACCAGTCCGCCGGCTGAGGATTCCGCCACGGCGATTGTTTCGCCGCGCGCGATAAGCCGTGCCGCGACGCGGGCGGCGATGAGATCCAGGTCCGTCATTGATGCTCCCCTTCGATCGGCACGTGCGAAAATACAGCCCGGGCGTTGCGCTGTCTGCCGTAGCGGTCGAGGGGCGTGCGACCGCTATCCCCCGAGCCGGTGCGCGCGGTATTCCGCCTGCTCGTGCCAGGTCCGGCCGTCGTCGAGCGAGCGCTCGCCCAGCCAGCGAAAGGATTCCGGCGTAATCTCGCGGAAGCTCCAGCGCACCGGCACGCCGACGTCGGTCTTGCCGAGCTGGACGATGTCCGGGCCCTCGGCCCGGCCGATCTGGCGGGTATAGTACTGTCGGACCGGATCGCTCCACAGGATGTGCCACGCGTCGAGGCCGGGGTCGTAGATGCGCAAGGTCGTGCCGTAGAACACGCCCGGCAGGGCCCAGACATCCTGGATCGCCCGGCCTTCGAGCGCCCAGGCGAAGCGGATACGGCCGCGGCCGGTGCTGCGGCTGCCATCGTCGGCGGTGAGGATGGCATCCATCTCCCAGGCGCCGATGAACTGGCCGTAGAGGCCCATCTTGTCGGCGCGGTCCGCGGCCGGGCCGTTGGCGAACAAGAGATCGGCGAGCGAGAACGAAACGGCGTTCATGAGACTAGCTCCGTGATGGCGGTCGTCTCTTCCTAAGTCGTCCGCCGCGCCTCGCGCTTGGGAGAAATTGCTCAAGTGCGCATGACCGAATGCGCGCCATGCAAGCTCTGCGATTTCATTTCGGAGCAAATGATCCAAAACTATCCGCCAAGCCGGCGCTGATGCCGGCGCAGACGAAGAGGTGCACAGATGGTTCGGCGTAAATTCCTCGTCACCGGCGCCAGCAAGGGCATTGGCCTGGCTCTCTCGGAACGCCTGGCGGCCGAGGGGCATCATGTCGTCGGCATCGCCCGCGGTGCCGACGCGAGCTTTCCGGGCACGCTCGTCCAGCTCGATCTCGATGATCGGGCCGCAAGCGCTGCTGCGCTTGCCGAGCTGGCGGCGCGCCATGATTTCGACGGCGTCGTCAACAATGTCGGCCTGGCCCGGCTGCATGCCGTGGGCGCGATCGATCTTGCCGATGTCGACGACATCTTCCGCACGAACCTGCATCCGACGATCCAGACCGTGCAGGCGCTGTTGCCGGGCATGAAGGCGAGAGGCTGGGGCCGCATCGTCAATCTGTCGAGCCTGGTCTCGCTCGGCGCCATGAACCGGACGGCCTATGCGGCGGCCAAGGCGGCGGTGATCAGCATGACCCGGACCTGGGCGCTTGAGCTGGCCGAGACCGGCATCACCGTGAACGGCGTGGCACCAGGGCCGACCGAGACGGAGATGTTCCGCCGCAACACGTCCGTCGGCAGCGAGGCCGAGCGCCGCTTCCTGGCGCTGGTGCCGATGCGCCGCGTGGGCCAGCCGAACGAACTTGCGGCCGCGATCGCCTTCTTCCTCGCCGAGGACGCAGGCTTCGTCACCGGCCAGACGCTGTTCGTCGACGGCGGCGCCTCGATCGGCAAGGCGTCGCTCTGATAAACCGACCGGCAGGCTCGTGGTGGCGGGCCTGCTGGTCTATGCTGGCGGCATGACGACGACCGCTCGCCTGCTCGCATCGGGGGACGGCTGGAGCGTGCGCGACCTCATGTGCACGGCCGGCCCGGCGACGCGCCCGTTCGAGGAGCGGCACGGCGCCATGTGCATCGCCGCGGTGCTGCGCGGCAGCTTCCAGTATCGCGCGGCCCCGGGGGCGGCCCTGCTGGCGCCGGGCGCCCTGCTGCTGGGCAATGCCGACACATGCTTCGAGTGCGGCCACGCTCACGGCGTCGGCGACCATTGCGTCTCGTTCCACTTCGATCCGGCCTATTTCGAGCGGATCCTGGCCGCCGTGCCGGGCGCGCGACGGCTGGACTTCACGCGGCCGAGCCTGCCGCCGGCACCAGCGCTGATTCCGCTCCTGGCTGTGGTCGAGGCGGCCGTGGCTGAGCCGACTGACATCGATGCGCCACTGCTCGAGGAACTGGGCCTGCGTCTTGCCGGCGCCGTCGCGGCGATGACGGCCGGCCGCAAGCCGTCGCGGGAGCCCAGCCGGCGCGATGAACGGCGGATCGGTGCCGCGCTCCGCCGCCTGGAGCAGGCGGAGGAGACGATCCCGCTGGCCGAGCTTGCCCGCGATGCGGCGATGAGCCCGTTCCATTTTCTCAGAACCTTCCGCAGGGTCGCCGGTGTCACGCCGTATCAGTTCGTGCTGGGCGAGCGGATGCGCCGCGCGGCCGTGTGCCTTAGCCGGACGGACGAGCCGGTCTCGGCCATCGCCTATGACGCCGGCTTCGGCGACCTTTCAACCTTCAACCGCCGTTTCCGTCGCGTAATGGGTGCCAGCCCGACGGCCTATCGGCGAGGGGGATCGCCATGACCGACCGGATGCTCACCGGCGGATGCTATTGCGGTGCTGTCCGTTATGAAGTGACTGACGAGTTCGTCTATGCCATGAACTGCCATTGCTCGAACTGCCGGCGGACAACGGGGGCGGCCTTCAAGCCGTTCGCGGGCATCGAGACCGACAAGTTGACGGTGACCGAGGGCGCGGACAAGCTCATGCGTTACGGCGACGAAACCGGCCACGACGCGCATTGCCGGCTCTGCGGCTCGCTGCTCTATTCGCTGGTCCGCGACGGCGCCTATGTCCATGTCGCCATGGGCACGCTCATCGACGACCCGTCGATCCGCCCGAGCCGGCACATCTTCGTGGGCTCCAAGGCACCCTGGTTCACGATCACCGACGGTCTGCCGCAGGCGGAGGAGTTTTGAAGGCACCGGTTGATATCGGTCTTTGCAAAGTGATATCGTGGATATCAATTTTGGTGCGGTGATATCGATGGCGGCGATCACCATCAGGAACCTGTCGGATGAGACGCACCGGGCCCTCAGGCTGCGAGCGGCAGAGCATGGCCGCAGCACGGAAGCGGAGGTGCGCGCCATCCTCGACGCGGCGGTGCATCCACCGGACGAGATCAAAATGGGGGCAGCACTGGTCGAGATTTTCCGGCCGTCGGCCGGCGTCGATATCGAAATCGAGCGCGATCGCTCGCCGATGGAGCCCGCGCGCTTCGAATGATCCTGGTCGATACCAACGTCGTGTCCGAAACGATGCGGCGGATGCCGGACCCCAGGGTCGTGACGTGGCTCGACGCGCAACGGCGCGAGATGCTCCATCTCTCGACGATCAGTCTCGCCGAGTTGCTGCTGGGCATCGCCGTGCTGCCAGACGGACAGCGGAAGCGGGACTTGGAGCGAGCGCTGCGCGAGCGGGCGGTGCCGTTGTTCGGCGAACGGCTGCTCGGTTTCGATGAGGCAGCGGCTATCGCCTTCGCCGACATCGTCGGCCGGACACGCAGAGCGGGCTTCACCATCGGCATGGCTGACGGCCAGATCGCAGCAACGGCGGCGGCGCGCGGACTCATCGTTGCGACCCGAGATACGGGGCCGTTCGTAGCCGCCGGATTGCCGGTCATCAACCCCTGGGAAGGCTAATCCCGGCCGAACACCTCGCCGAAGGCGGCGCGCATGGCGGCGTCGACCTCGGGCATCGAGACCAGGATGCCTTGCGCCGCGAGCGAAGTGACGCCGTGCTGGCGGATGCCGCAGGGCACGATGCCGGCGAAATTCTTCAGGTCCGGCTCGACGTTGAGCGCCACGCCGTGGAACGTCACCCAATGGCGCACGCGCACGCCGATCGCGGCGATCTTGTTCTCGGCTCCGTCGCGCTCGGCGACCCAGATGCCGACACGGCCGTCGCGCCGCTCGCCCTTCACCTGGAAGCGGGCGAGGGTGCGGATCAGCCATTCCTCGAGGTCGTGTACATAGCGCCGGATGTCGCCGCCATGGTGCTTCAGGTCGAGCATGACGTAGCCCACGCGCTGGCCGGGTCCGTGATAGGTGAACTGGCCGCCGCGACCGGTGCGGTAAACCGGCAGGCCCGCCGTGTCCAACAGGTCCTCGTCGCGGGCGCTGGTGCCGGCGGTGTAGAGCGGCGGGTGCTCGAGCAGCCAGACCTGCTCCGGCGCCGTGCCGTCGTGGATCTGGGCGACGCGCGCTTCCATCTCGCGGCTCGCCGTCTCGTAATCGACCAGCCCGTCGCTGATCCGCCATTCCATGCTCATGCCGTCGAGACCGCCCGTTCGTCGGAAATTCGTCAAGCCGGAACATCTCTACCCGCCTCGCAGGGCAGGTCTGTCACCGTCTTCGAAAAGCATCGCTTGATATGGTAATGCCGATTTGCTATCCACCCCGAACCTCAACGGACCGCCCATGCTTCGGGCGGGATTGATACGACGTGCGGTCGTGGCGGAATTGGTAGACGCGCAGCGTTGAGGTCGCTGTGGGGGAAACCCTGTGGAAGTTCGAGTCTTCTCGACCGCACCATCTTCTTTCTCTTCGAAAAAATCTGATCTGCTCCGTGCGACGTAGCCCTTGTGCACGGACGGGGCCTCAGGCTTACCTGTGCTCTAGAAGAGCTCTTGGGAAAGAAGCCTATGGCCGAAGATCTGCGCGAAGCCGCCCTCGATTATCACCGCTATCCGACGCCGGGTAAGATCGGGGTCCATGCGACCAAGCCGCTGTCGACCCAGCGCGACCTGGCGCTGGCCTATTCGCCGGGCGTCGCCGAAGCCTGCCTGCTGATCGCCAAGGATCCGGCCGAGGTCGCGAACATGACCTCGCGCGGCAACCTGGTCGGCGTCATTTCGAACGGCACGGCCGTGCTGGGCCTCGGCAACATCGGCCCGCTCGCCTCCAAGCCCGTCATGGAAGGCAAGGGCGTGCTGTTCAAGAAGTTCGCCGGCATCGACGTGTTCGACATCGAGGTCGACGCGCTTGACCCGGACCGGTTCGTCGATGTGGTCTCGGCCTTGGAGCCGACCTTCGGCGGCATCAATCTCGAGGACATCAAGGCGCCCGAATGCTTCGAGATCGAGGCGAAGCTCCGCGCCCGCATGAAGATCCCGGTCTTCCACGACGATCAGCACGGCACCGCCATCATCGTCGCCGCCGCGATCCGCAATGCCCTGAAGCTGCGCGGCAAGAAGCTCGACGAGATCAAGCTGGTCGCGTCCGGCGCCGGCGCTGCTGCACTCGCCTGCCTCGACCTGCTCGTCGACATGGGGCTCAAGGTCGAGAACGTCTGGGTGACCGACCGCTATGGCGTCGTCTGGGTCGGCCGCAAGGAGGAGATGGATCCGCGCAAGGACCGCTACGCCAAGGAGACGAACGCGCGCACGCTTGCCGACGTGATCGGCGGCGCCGACGTGTTCCTGGGCCTGTCCGCGCCGAACGTGCTGAAGCCGGAACTCCTGGCGCAGATGGAAAACGGCCCGATCATCATGGCGCTCGCCAACCCGACGCCGGAGATCTCGCCGGAGGACGCGCGCGCCGTCCGGCCTGACGCCATCATCTGCACCGGCCGGTCGGACTATCCGAACCAGGTCAACAACGTTCTCTGCTTCCCCTACATCTTCCGCGGCGCGCTCGACGTCGGTGCCACCACGATCAACGAGGCGATGAAGATCGCCTGCGTCGAGGCGCTGGCCGACCTCGCCATGGCCGAGGCGTCGGATGTGGTCGCCGCCGCCTATGGCGACCAGAATCTCACCTTCGGGCCCGACTACCTGATCCCGAAGCCGTTCGACCCCAGGCTCATCACCACGCTCGCCCCGGCCGTCGCCAAGGCGGCGATGGAAAGCGGCGTCGCAACCCGGCCGATCACCGATTTCGACGCCTATCGCCAGCGCCTCTCGCAATTCGTCTTCCGCTCCGGCCTCGTCATGAAGCCGGTGTTCGAGCGGGCGAAGCAGGACCCGCGGCGCATCGCCTATGCCGAGGGCGAGGACGAGCGCGTGCTCAGGGCCGTGCAGACCGTGATCGACGAGGGCATCGCGAAGCCGATCGTGATCGGCCGGCGCGACGTCGTCGAGAAGCGGCTCGAGCGGCTCGGCCTGCACATCCGGATCGACCAGGATTTCGAGCTGTGCGACCCGCAGGACGACCCGCGCTACCACAGCTACTGGACGCACTATCACAGCGTCATGGAGCGCAAGGGCGTCTCGCCCGATTTCGCGCGCCACGTGGTCCGCACGCGCAACAGCGTGATCGCGGCGCTGATGGTCGAGCGCGGCGAGGCCGACGCCATGCTGTGCGGTGCCGTGGGTGAGTTCCACCGCCACCTGCATCACGTCGTCGATGTGATCGGCCTGCAGCCGGGTGTCGACCGGCCGTTCGCGCTCTCGGTCCTGATCCTGCCGACCGGCACCTTCTTCCTGGCCGACACGTTCGTCGCCCACGACCCGTGCGCGGAGGACCTGGCCTGGATCACGGTCCATGCCGCCGCGACCGTGAAGCATTTCGGCTTCGAGCCCAAGGTGGCGCTGCTGTCGCACGCGAGCTTCGGCAGTTCCGACGCGCCCTCGGCCAAGAAGATGCGCCGGGCGCTGGAGCTGATCCGCGAGCGGGCGCCCGAACTCGAGGTCGAGGGCGAGATGCAGGCCGATCTCGCCTTCTCGGCCGAGAGCCGCCACCGCGCCTTCCCGAACTCGCGGCTCACCGGCTCGGCCAACCTGCTCATCATGCCGACGCTCGATGCCGCCAACATCGCCTTCAATCTCCTGAAGGCATTGGGCGACGGTCTCGCGATCGGCCCGGCGCTCCTGGGCGTGCGCAAGCCCGCCCATATCGTGACGCCGTCGACCACCGTGCGCGGCCTCGTCAACATGAGCGCCATCGCGGTCTATGACGCGCAAGTGACGAGCGCGCTCGCCGAGGAGGCGGCTGCGGCGACGCAATCGGCCGACTGACCGTTCATCGGTGGTGAATTGAAAGAGGGTCTCGGCCTCTAGTTGCGTATGTTCGCTCTTTGTTCTGATTTCCTTCCGGTTCTTTGAGCCGGAAGGAGCATCATGTCCGCCGTCGTCGATCCTGCTGTTCACGGCAGATGATCCATCTGCTTCGCGCGCTGATGATTACGCTCACACTGCTGATCTCGGTGATCTTCTCGATCGTTTACTGCGGACATGCAATCTGGCTGGGCGACTGGCCATGGATCTGGCCGCCGCCGTGGGCTCACTACGTGTTCTCTTATTCGAACGTCGAAGAGGACGTAATGCTCGATGAGCTCAGCTCCTTGAGCTATTCGACGCTCCTCCTGTTCGTCGGTTGTTGGCTTGGCTATCGCCTTGGCCGAGCCGGACGGCAGTCGTCGTGACGAGATGGCGGGTCCGCTTGACGACGGACCCGCATCCGTGCGCTACACCCGCTGCTTCGCCAGCATCGGGAATCCCTTCTGGTGCCAGGTCGGGTAGGACGGCGTCGCCTCGCTCGCCGCGTCGAGCTTCGCGACCTGCTCGGCCGTCAGATTCCAGCCGACGGCGCCCATGTTCTGAATGAGCTGCTCCTCGTTGCGGGCGCCGATGATGACGGTCGACACGGTCGGGCGCTGCAGCAGCCAGTTGAGCGCCACCTGCGGGATGGTCTTGCCCACTTCCTCGGCCACCTCGTCCAGCGCGTCGACGATGGCGAAGAGCCGTTCTTCCGGATAGGCGGGGCCGCTGCCGGCGATATCATGGGCGCGGCTGCCGGGCTGGGCCGGCTGGCCGGGGCGGATCTTGCCGGTGAGCTTGCCCCAGCCGAGCGGGCTCCAGATGACGGCACCGACGCCCTGGTCGCGGCCCAGCGGCATGAGCTCCCACTCGTAGTCGCGGTTCAGGAGCGAGTAGTAAGCCTGGTGCGCCACATAGCGTGGGAAGCCGTGCCGGTCGGACGCCGCCAGCGACTTCATCAGGTGCCAGCCGTGGAAGTTCGAGCAGCCGATATAGCCGACCTTGCCGGCGCGCACGATCTGGTCGAGCGTCGCCAGCGTCTCTTCGACCGGCGTATTGTTGTCCTGGCCGTGCAGCTGCAGGAGCTCGATGTGGTCGGTGCCGAGCCGCTTCAGCGCGGCATCGACCGAGCGGGTCAGGTGGAAGCGCGACGAACCGTAGTCGTTCGGGCCGTTGCCCGCCGGAAAGGTCGCCTTGGTCGAGATCAGCACGCGATCGCGCTTGCCCTTGATCGCGGCGCCCAGGATCTCCTCGGCCGCCCCGTTCGAATAGACGTCGGCGCTGTCGAACAGCGTCACGCCGTGGTCGAGGCAGATGTCGATGAGCCGGCTTGCGGCGGCGACGTCAGTCGAGCCCCAGGCCTTGAAGAAGTCGGTCGTGCCGCCGAAGGTCGCGGTGCCGAACGCGAGCACGGGCACGCGGAAGCCCGACGCGCCGAGATGGCGATATTCCATGGTCTTGGTCTCTCCGGTTGATGGGATTGCCTCGGTCAGGTGAGGCGGAGGGAGGGGGTTCTCAAGTTCTTGGCGGCTCGTTTCCGATTCGGCGGGTGGAGGCGAGGCCGCCCATGATGGCACCAGGGCCGGCATCGCGATCCGCGGCATGAAGGCGCTGCCGGCGGCCCCGCGCAACTTCACCAGGAAACGTTTCGATATTACTCCGACGATTGACGAGGCGAAACGCCCCTGATACGAGCGTTGGACGAACGACAAGAAAAGCCCTGCCGCGACCGGCGGCGGAGGACTGCAGGAAAGGGAGGCGGCATGCTGTCGAGCGATGTCGGCAAGAGGTCTCGTTCGAGAAAGAGTTCCACGCGGGCCCGCCCACCGGTGGCCGGCCTGCCCGGGGCCATCGTCGAGACGCTGGGCAAGAAGATCCTGAATGGCGAATTGAAGCCTGGCGACGTGCTGCCGGCCGAGACCGTGTATCTGAGCCAACTGGGCGTCAGCCGCACGACCTTGCGCGAAGCGATCAAGGTGCTGGCCGCCAAGGGGTTGGTGCTCGCGAAGCCCAAGACCGGCACCGTGGTGCGCGGGCGCGAGCATTGGAACCTGCTCGATCCGGCGGTGCTGACCTGGGAGGCGGCATCCGATGGGTTCGCCGATACGCTCGGCGAACTGTTCGAGATCCGCCGGCTGGTCGAGCCCGAGGGGGCGGCGCTCGCTGCCCGGCGGCACGACGCCGCAGCGGCGCTCGCCATGCAGGCTGCCTTCGACGCGCTTGGTCCGCATGCCGATGCCGGGGCCGCGGCACTCGACGTCGACATCACCTTTCACCTGACCATCCTGCAGGCGGCGGGCAACCGCTATCTGAGTTCGCTCGGCGCCGTCATCGACACGGTCATCCGATCGACTGCGCGGCTGGCGTTGGGCCGTCCCGGCGGGCTCGGCTATTCCATGGGCCTGCATCGCGCGGTGCTTGACGCCGTGCTGGCGCGGGACGAGGCGGCGGCCCGCGGCGCCATGCACAGGCTGCTGGCCGATGCGGAAGAAGACGCCCAACAGGTGCTGGAGCGTGGTCAGTAGGATCGCCTCACAGGAAATTGATCGACCGCGCCGGAAGCTGCCATCCGTCGTGCGGGTCTTATCCGACGGGGCTATGGCGCCTCGCACCTGATCTTCCTACATTATTGGCGGGAACGAACCCGCCGGGGCCCCGCCTCGAAGGAGACCGTCATGCGCATGCTGGGTTTCACGCTGCTGGCCGCGGCGACCGCGCTCGCCGCCTGTGCCGGATCCGAACCATCGCCGTCCGACCAGGCGCTCGTCTACCGGACCGGCAGCCTCTTGAAGCAGCCGGACGTGGTGCAGCCGAACTTGACCTACTATGGCCAGGATCAGTTCGCGACCTCGCCTGATTTCAGGGTCGGCAGCGTCTTTCGCCATTCCACGCCGACGCCGGTCCCGCCGCCGCCGGAGCAGGCGCCGCAGTAATCCCGGCCCGCAATCGCGCAACGATTCCCGGCGCTATCCCGGCGCCGCCGATGCCTCACTACTGATGCCACTGGGCAGCGCGGCATGCCCCGCGCTAAATAGAGGCGGTTCGGTCAAGGGAGCGTGCCGATGCTGGCGAATCAGATGCCTGGCTTGAACTTCGCATTGGGGGAGACGGCGGAGGCGATCCGGGAGAGCGTTTCGAGCTTCTCGGCGGTTGAGATTGCGCCGCGGGCGGCGGAGATCGACCGGACGAACCAGTTCCCGATGGACCTGTGGCGCAAGTTCGGCGACCTGGGTGTGCTGGGCGTGACCGTGCCGGAGGAATACGGCGGCGCGGGCTTGGGCTATCTCGAGCATGTGGTCGCGATGGAGGAGATCAGCCGGGCGTCGGCCTCGGTCGGTCTCTCCTATGGCGCGCACTCCAATCTGTGTGTGAACCAGATCAAGCTCAATGGCACGGCGGCGCAGAAGCAGAAGTACCTGCCGAAGCTGGTGTCGGGCGAGCATGTCGGGGCGCTGGCCATGTCGGAGCCGGGCGCCGGCTCGGACGTGGTGTCGATGAAGTTGCGCGCGGAGAAGCGCGGCGACCGCTATGTGCTGAACGGCACGAAGATGTGGATCACGAACGGCCCGGACGCCGACACGCTGGTGGTCTATGCCAAGACGGATCCTTCGGCGGGCCCCAAGGGCATGACGGCGTTCCTGGTCGAGAAGGGCTTCAAGGGGTTCTCGACGGCACAGAAGCTCGACAAGCTCGGCATGCGCGGCTCGAACACGTGCGAGCTGGTGTTCGCGGACTGCGAGGTGCCGGCAGAGAACGTGCTGGCTGAGGTCGGGCGCGGCGTCAATGTGCTGATGAGCGGGCTCGACTACGAGCGGGCGGTGCTGGCGGCGGGTCCGATCGGCATCATGCAGGCCTGCCTCGACGTGGTGGTGCCCTATGTCCATGAGCGGCGGCAGTTCGGCCAGGCGATCGGCGAGTTCCAGCTGATGCAGGGCAAGCTCGCCGACATGTATGTGACGCTCAATGCCGCCCGCGCCTACGTCTATGCGGTGGCCCAGGCGTGCGACCGGGGCGAGACGACGCGCAAGGACGCGGCCGGCGCCATCCTCTACGCGGCGGAGAAGGCGACCTGGATGGCCTTGGAGGCGATCCAGTGCCTGGGCGGCAACGGCTACATCAACGAATATGCGACCGGGCGCCTCTTGCGCGACGCCAAGCTGTACGAGATCGGCGCCGGCACGTCGGAGATCCGCCGCATGCTGATCGGCCGCGAGCTGTTCAAGGAAACGGCGTAACATCCGTCGCATCACAGACCCTCACCCCAACCCTCTCCCGCTCGCGGGAGAGGGCGGGACCCGCGACAGCGGGAGGGTGAGGGTCGTAGGGCCAGAACAAGGTTTTAAGGGAGTTTTCTCGGATGAACGATCCGATCGTCATCGTCGGCATGGCCCGCACCGCCATGGGCGGGTTCCAGGGTGATCTCAAGGATGTCGCAGCGCCGCAGCTCGGTGCCACGGCAATCAAGGCTGCGATCGAGCGCGCCCAGGTCGGCGTCGACGAAATCGACGAGGCGATCATGGGCTGCGTGTTGCCGGCCGGTCTGGGCCAGGCGCCGGCCCGCCAGGCGGCCTTGGGCGCCGGCCTGCCGCAATCGGTCGGCTGCACGACGATCAACAAGGTGTGCGGCTCGGGCATGAAGGCGGCGATGCTGGCCCACGACCTGATCGCGGCCGGCACCAACCGGATCATGGTCGCGGGCGGCATGGAGAGCATGTCGAACGCGCCCTATCTCCTGGACAAGGCGCGCGGCGGCTATCGCCTGGGCCACGGCCGGACGCTCGACCACATGTTCCTGGACGGGCTCGAGGACGCCTACGACAAGGGCCGGCTCATGGGCACCTTCGCCGAGGATTGCGCCAGCCATTACCAGTTCAGGCGCGAGGACCAGGACGCTTTTGCGCTGGCATCTCTCGACCGTGCCAAGAAGGCGATCGAGGGCGGGCACTTCAAGAGCGAGATTGCGCCGGTCGCGATCAAGGGCCGCGGCGGCGACACGGTCGTCGACACCGACGAGCAGCCGCTGAAGGCGCGGCCGGACAAGATCCCGACCCTGAAGCCGGCGTTCCGGCCCGACGGCACGGTGACGGCTGCCAATTCCTCGTCGATCTCCGACGGCGCGGCGGCACTCGTGCTGATGCCCCAGTCGGAGGCCGAGCGGCGTGGCTTGAAGCCGCTCGCCGTCATCCGCGGCCATGCGACGCACGCCCAGGCGCCGGCCTGGTTCACCACGGCGCCGGTCAAGGCGATCGGCAATCTCCTGGCCAAGCTCGACTGGCGGGCTGGCGACGTCGACCTCTACGAGATCAACGAGGCCTTCGCCGTCGTCACCATGGCGGCGATGCGCGAGCTCGACCTGCCCCACGACAAGGTCAACGTCCATGGCGGCGCCTGTGCGCTCGGCCATCCGATCGGCGCGTCGGGCGCGCGGCTGATCGTGACGCTCATTGCCGCGCTCGAGCAATATGACCTGAAGCGCGGCGTCGCCTCGCTCTGTATCGGCGGCGGCGAGGCGACGGCACTCGCCGTCGAGCGGGTCTGACCAGCATGGCCGGCAGCGTGCTCGTGACCGGGGCCAGCCGGGGCCTCGGCCTGGAATTCGCCCGGCAATATGCCGACGAGGGCTGGCGGGTCTATGCCACGTGCCGCGACGTGACGCGGCCGGGCGGGCTCGCCAGCCTCAAGGGCGACATCATCGTCCTGCCGCTCGAAGTGACCGAGAAGCGTTCGATCGACGCGCTCGTCCAGTCGTTCGGCTCGGCCCCGCTCGACATCCTGATCGCCAATGCCGGCGTGATCGGCCCGCGCGGCATGACGGCTGACAATGTCGACCGGGTGAGCTGGCTCGAGACCTTCGCGGTCAACGCGGTGGCGCCGATCGCGATCGTCGGCGCCTTGAAGCGCAATACGGAAAAGGGCAAGCACAAGAAGCTGGTCGCGGTTTCGAGCCGGATGGGCTCGATCGGCGGCAATGTCTCCGGCGGGAGCTATGCCTATCGCTCGTCCAAGGCGGCCTTGAACGCGGCCTGGCACTCGCTGGCGCTCGACCTTGCGGCACAGGGCTATGCCATGGCGGTGCTGCATCCCGGCTGGGTCAAGACCGACATGGGCGGCAAGGACGCCGACATCGACCCGGTCGAGAGCGTCACCGGCATGCGCCAGGTGATCGATCGGCTGACCGTCGCCGAGACCGGGCGCTTCTACAATTACGACGGGGCGGAACTGCCCTGGTGAGAGCCGGACCATGATTCTCAACGAACAACAGACGATGATCCGGGACATGGCGCGCCAGTTCGCGCGCGAGCGGCTAGCACCCGAGGCCGAGGCCCGGGACCGCGAGCACCGCTTCCCGCGCGAGGCGCTCAAGGAAATGGGCGAACTCGGATTCCTCGGCATGCTGGTGCCGGAAGAGTACGACGGTGCCGGTGTCGACCATGTCGCCTATGCGCTCGCGATCGAGGAGATCGCGGCCGGCGAGGGGGCGACCTCGACCATCATGAGCGTGCACAACTCGGTCGGCTGCATGCCGATCCTGAAGTTCGGCACCGACGCGCAGACGGAGCGGTTCCTGAAGCCCATGGCGCGCGGCCGCATGCTGGGCGCCTTCTGCCTGACCGAGCCGCAGGCGGGCTCCGACGCCTCGGCGCTGCGCACGCGCGCCCGGCGCGTGGGCGACAAATGGGTGCTCACCGGCACGAAGCAGTTCATCACCTCGGGCAAGAATGGCGACGTCGCGATCGTCTTCGCGGTGACCGACGCCCAAGCCGGCAAGCGCGGCATCTCGGCCTTCATCGTGCCGACCTCGACGCCGGGCTACACGGTCGCCCGCGTCGAGGAAAAGCTCGGCCAGCATGCCTCCGACACGGCGCAGATCACTTTCGAGGAGATGGCGCTCGAGGCCGACCTGATGCTGGGCCGCGAGGGTGAGGGCTACAAGATCGCGCTCTCGAATCTCGAGGGCGGGCGCATCGGCATCGCCGCCCAGTCCGTCGGCATGGCGCGGGCCGCGTTCGAGGCAGCGGAGCGCTACGCCGGCGAGCGCGAGACGTTCGGCGTCAAGATCCGCGAGCATCAGGCGGTTGGCTTTCGGTTGGCCGACATGGCGACCAGGATCGAGGCGGCGCGGCTGCTCTATCTGCAGGCGGCAGCACTCCGCGACGCCGGCAGGCCTTGCCTCAAGGAGGCGGCCATGGCCAAGCTTTATGCGTCGGAAATGGCCGAGTGGGTGTGCTCCGCCGCGATCCAGATCCACGGCGGCTATGGGTATCTCAAGGACTTCCCGGTCGAGCGCATCTATCGCGACGTCCGGGTCTGCCAGATCTACGAAGGCACCAGCGACATCCAACGACTGGTGATCGCCCGCCAGCTCGCGAACGAGAGCGGCGCGAACTAACATTAGGGAGCGAACGACTGATGGCTGAAGCGATCGATTTCTACTTCGATTTCTCCTCGCCCTACGGCTATTTCGCAACCGCGCGCATCGACGAGATCGGCCGCAAGCACGGCGTGCCGGTCAATTGGCGGCCGATCCTTCTGGGTGCGGTCTTCAAGATCACCGGGGCGGGGCCGCAGCCGACCCTGCCGCTCAAGGGCGACTACTTCATCCACGATGTGCCGCGCTCGGCCCGGCTTGTCGGCCTGCCGTTCCGGTTACCGGCGCAGTTCCCGTTCGGCACGGTGACCGCCTGCCGCGCCTATTACTTCATCGCCCAGACCGACCCCGAGGGTGCCGTCCGGCTTGCCCGCGCGCTCTACGACCATGCGTTCGGCAAGGGCCGCGACATCTGCCCGGTCGAGGCCGTGGTCGGCGTCGCGGCCGAGCTCGGCTTCGACGCGGACAAGATCCAGTCCGGCATCCAGGCGCACGAGACCAAGGAACTGGTCAAGGCCGAGGTCGACGCCGCGATCCGGCGCGAAGTGTTCGGCTCGCCGTTTTTCTATGTCGGCGACGAGCCGTTCTGGGGGCACGACCGGCTCGACCAGGTCGATCTCTGGCTGGAGAAGGGCGGCTGGTAGACGCAGGCGGCTGGTGGGCTCAGCCCGCCAGCGCCTTCTCGTACTCGATCAGCACGTGCTGCCGGCGGCCAATCCGGCGCGCCGGATAGCTGCGGGGCAGGGCGAAGCCCAGGCTCTGCCAGAAGCGGTGGGCACGATGGTTGCTCGCGACCACGGCGAGGAGGATCGACCGGCCGCCCTGACGCTCGATCCAATGCTGGACCGACCAATAGACGGTCGAGCCGAAGCCGTAGCCGCGCCACGCCGGGTCGAGCAGCATCAGGCCCAGGTACCATTGATCGGGCACTCGGTGATGGCGCAGGACGCCCACGAGGCCGGCGAGCCCGCCGTCCCGGTCGGCGATGCCGAGATTGATGATATCCTCAGACGCTCGTTCGGCAGGCCCGTCGCGGAGCTGCCCGAGCGCTGCGTCCGGTCCGGCCGGGCCGCCTTCGACCAGCTCGAAATAGTCGGCCGAGCGCGCGAACAGGCGCTGGATCATCGGCGCGTCGGCCTCGGTCAGGCGGAAGACGCGCCGGCCGGCGACGGTGAACAGCGACGGCGCTGAGGGGGGCGCTTCGGCGATCTGGATCATAGCGCCTCCCGCTCCTTGAGCCGCAGCGCGCCCATGTAGTCGAGCTTGCTGAGCGGCACGCCCCGCGAGCGCAAGATGCCGTAGGCTGTCGTGGCGTGGAAATGGAAGTTCGGCAGGGAGAAGGACAGGAGGAAGCCTTCGGCGGTGAACAGCCGCTCGACCTCGCCCGCCCGGAAGATCACCTCGGCGCCGGCGCGCGCGTTGACCGCCTCCGGCGGCAGGTCGGCGAGCGCCGCGCGGGTCTCGTCGATCAGCGCCTGGAGGGCGGCATAGTTGCCGAGCGGCTTCACGGCCGGCTGGCCCAGGATGCCGGTCCGGATCGCCTCGATGGCACCCGCCGAATGAAAGGCGATGCGCTGGATCTGGAAGCGGAACGGCTGCATGTCGGCGATAAGCCGCGCTTCGACGATTTCGCTGAGGTCGATGCCCTTGTCCCGGCAATGCGCCAGGCCGCGGCTGAGAAGGCCCGCGACCGCGTTCAGCGTCTGGAGATAGCTGCCGACGCTGGCGTCATAGAGCGAGATCTGCATGGCCATCGTGAGGCTGTCTCCACGGAAACGGTTTCGCGAGCCGCTATATATCCGATATAGGATATAATCCGATAGAAGAATTTTAGAGGGGAGAGATAAAAATCGCCGTGGTTGTGCGCTGCGGTGTCCTGTTACGCGCTTGCAATAACAAACATTGCCGAGTGCCGGACAAGGCGGCATACATCCGGCTCGCCCCTGCAAAAACGACGACCGAAACGAGGGCTGCATGGAACGTTTGATCGAGGGCTATCGCCGGTTTCGCGAGACCTACTGGGTCCAGAACAAGGACGTCTTCGAGGCGCTGGCCGCGGGCCAGTCGCCGCGCGCCATGGTGATTACCTGCGCCGATTCGCGGGTCGACCCGCAACTGATCTTCGACGCCAAGCCTGGCGAGATCTTCTGCGTGCGCAATGTTGCGGCGCTGGTCCCGCCCTACAAGACCGACAGCTTCCATCACGGCACGTCGGCGGCAATCGAGTTCGCTGTGCGCTCTCTCGAGGTCGAGCACGTCATCGTGCTGGGCCATGCCCAGTGCGGCGGCATCCGTGCGCTGCTCGCGGGCGGCGATCAGGGCGACTTCATCGGCCGCTGGATGGAGATCGCAGCCAAAGCGCGCGAGCAGGCACTGGTCGCGGCCCAGACCTCGCATGAAGGCGCCCAGCACCTGTGCGAGCGCGAAAGCATCAAGGTCGCGGTCGACAATCTCATGACCTTCCCCTGGGTCGTCGAACGGGTGCAGGCCGGCCGGCTCAAGCTCCACGGCTGGCATTTCGACTTCGAGCTGGGTGAGCTCGAACGGGTGGTCTAGCCAAAAGGCGTCATCCCCGCGGAGGCGGGGATCCACGCGCAAACCGCAGGTTTGTCACGCCTTTACGCGCGGCAGCGCGGAAATAAAGACTCAATGTCGCCGCAGACGCGGCTCTTGGCTGGATTCCCGCCTTCGCGGGAATGACGGGTGGGACCTACCCCGCCAGCCCCTGCATCACCAGGTCCGTGTGGATGCGCACGATCTCCTCCGGCCCGAGCGGGCCATCGGGGCGGTACCAGGTGCAGATGCCGGTCAGCATGGCGATGATGGCGAAGGCGCCGACGCGCGTGTCGGCGACCCGGAAGCGCCCGGCCGCGACGCCGTGGTCGAGGATCTCGATCAGTTGCCGTTCGTAGCGCTCGCGCATGGCGACGATTGTGGCCCGGTTCTCCGGCTCCAGGCTGCGCAGCTCGGAATTGGCGATATAGACCTCGTAGCGCCGCTCCATGTGATAGGTGACATGGAGGCGGACGAAGGCGGCGAGCGCCGCAACGGGATCGTCCAGGCCGGCGAGCGCCTGGTCGAGATTGGCCAGCAGGTCGGTCATGTGGTTGCGCACGAGCGTGAACAGCAGGTCCTGCTTGGTTTTGATGTGGTTGTAGAGCGAGCCCGACAGGATGCCGACGTCGGCCGCGAGCCGGCGCAGCGTCAGCGCCTCGTAGCCATGCTCGTAGATCAGCCTCAGACCCGCCTTGCGGATCGCGGCCAAGGTCGCCGGACCGTGCGATCCCGCCGTGCGCGACATGTGCGTCTCCGTTTTGCCCCCTTGCAGCTTGGCTGGGTTTTCGGCATTGTACAAGGAAACAAACGGTTGACCGTTTCTTTCCGCGGTCGTTTAGGGAGCGTGCCGATGCTGGCGAATCAGATGCCTGGCTTGAACTTCGCATTGGGGGAGACGGCGGAGGCGATCCGGGAGAGCGTTTCGAGCTTCTCGGCGGTGGAGATCGCGCCCCGGGCGGCGGAGATCGACCGGACGAACCAGTTCCCGATGGACCTGTGGCGCAAGTTCGGCGACCTGGGTGTGTTGGGCGTGACCGTGCCGGAGGAATACGGCGGCGCGGGCTTGGGCTATCTCGAGCATGTGGTCGCGATGGAGGAGATCAGCCGGGCGTCGGCCTCGGTCGGTCTCTCCTATGGCGCGCACTCGAACCTGTGTGTGAACCAGATCAAGCTCAATGGCACGGCGGCGCAGAAGCAGAAGTACCTGCCGAAGCTGGTGTCGGGCGAGCATGTCGGGGCGCTGGCCATGTCGGAGCCGGGCGCCGGCTCGGACGTGGTGTCGATGAAGTTGCGCGCGGACAAGCGCGGCGACCGCTATGTGCTGAACGGCACGAAGATGTGGATCACGAACGGCCCGGACGCCGACACGCTGGTGGTCTATGCCAAGACCGATCCTTCGGCGGGCCCCAAGGGCATGACGGCGTTCCTGGTCGAGAAGGGCTTCAAGGGGTTCTCGACGGCACAGAAGCTCGACAAGCTCGGCATGCGCGGCTCGAACACGTGCGAGCTGGTGTTCGCGGACTGCGAGGTGCCGGCAGAGAACGTGCTGGCTGAGGTCGGGCGCGGCGTCAATGTGCTGATGAGCGGGCTCGACTACGAGCGGGCGGTGCTGGCGGCGGGTCCGATCGGCATCATGCAGGCCTGCCTCGACGTGGTGGTGCCCTATGTCCATGAGCGGCGGCAGTTCGGCCAGGCGATCGGCGAGTTCCAGCTGATGCAGGGCAAGCTCGCCGACATGTATGTGACGCTCAATGCCGCCCGCGCCTACGTCTATGCGGTGGCCCAGGCGTGCGACCGGGGCGAGACGACGCGCAAGGACGCGGCCGGCGCCATCCTCTACGCGGCGGAGAAGGCGACCTGGATGGCCTTGGAGGCGATCCAGTGCCTGGGCGGCAACGGCTACATCAACGAATATGCGACCGGGCGCCTCTTGCGCGACGCCAAGCTGTACGAGATCGGCGCCGGCACGTCGGAGATCCGCCGCATGCTGATCGGCCGCGAGCTGTTCAAGGAAACGGCGTAACATCCGTCGCATCACAGACCCTCACCCTCCCGCTGTCGCGGGTCCCTCCCTCCCGCAAGCGGGAGAGGGTTGGGGTGAGGGTGCCAGATGCCGCGCTACACAATCGGGAAACCTCACGATGCATCTCTCCAGCGCCTTGGACGTCCGCTCCGACGGGTTCCGCGCCAACGAGGCGGCGATGCGCGCGCTCGTTCTGGACCTGCGCGACAAGGTCGACGCGATCCGCTTGGGCGGCGGCGAGGGCGCGCGCGCGAAGCATCTGGCGCGCGGCAAGCTCCTGCCGCGCGACCGCATCCGGGCACTGATCGACCCGGGCTCGCCGTTCCTCGAATTCTCGCAGCTCGCGGCCTACGACATGTACGGCGGCGACATCCCGTCGGCCGGGATCATCACCGGTATCGGCCGCGTCTCGGGCCGGGAATGCGTCATCGTCGCCAATGACGCGACGGTCAAGGGCGGCACCTACTTCCCGATGACGGTGAAGAAGCATCTCCGCGCCCAGGACATCGCGCGCGAGAATCATCTGCCGTGCATCTATCTGGTCGACTCGGGCGGCGCCAACCTGCCGAACCAGGACGAGGTGTTCCCCGACCGCGATCATTTCGGCCGGATCTTCTACAATCAGGCGCAGATGTCGGCGGCCGGCATCCCGCAGATTGCCGTCGTCATGGGCTCGTGCACCGCGGGCGGCGCCTATGTGCCGGCCATGTCCGACGAATCAATCATCGTCCGGAACCAGGGCACGATCTTCCTGGCCGGCCCGCCGCTCGTGAAGGCCGCGACCGGCGAGGTCGTCTCGGCCGAGGACCTGGGCGGCGCCGAGGTGCATAGCCGGATCTCCGGCGTCACCGACCATATGGCCGACAACGACTCCCATGCGCTGGGCCTGGCGCGTCGCATCGTCGGCAACTTGAACCGGGTGAAGCGGCCGGGTGTCGACCTCAGCGAGCCGGTCGAGCCGCGCTATGCGGCCGAGGAGATCTACGGCGTCGTGCCGGCCGATGCGCGCAAGCCCTATGACGTGCGCGAGATCATCGCGCGCATCGTCGACGGCAGCGAGTTCGACGAATTCAAGCAGCTCTACGGGCCGACGCTCGTCACCGGCTTCGCCCGCATCTGGGGCTACCCGGTCGGCATCGTCGCCAACAACGGCATCCTGTTCTCCGAAAGCGCGCAGAAGGGCGCCCATTTCATCGAGCTCTGCGCCCAGCGCGGCATTCCGCTCGTGTTCCTGCAGAACATCACCGGCTTCATGGTCGGCCGCAAATACGAGGCCGGCGGCATCGCCAAGGACGGCGCCAAGATGGTGACCGCTGTGGCGACGGCGAATGTGCCCAAGTTCACTGTCATCGTCGGCGGCAGCTTCGGTGCCGGCAATTACGGCATGTGCGGCCGGGCCTATGGCCCGCGCTTCCTCTGGATGTGGCCCAACGCGCGCATCAGCGTCATGGGCGGCGAGCAGGCGGCCTCGGTCCTGGCGCAGGTTCGGCGCGACGGCATCGAGGCCAAGGGCGGTAGGTGGCCCTTGGACGAGGAAGAGGCGTTCAAGACGCCGATCCGCGCCCAGTACGAGACGCAGGGCCATCCCTATTACGCGAGCGCCAGGCTCTGGGACGACGGCGTCATCGACCCGGCGGACACGCGGCTGGTGCTGGGCCTGGGGCTTTCCGCCTCGTTCAACGCGCCGATCGAACCGACCCGCTTCGGCCTGTTCCGGATGTGATGATCATGAGCGAAGCCCTCAACCACACCCTCGACGCGCGCGGCGTCGCGACCGTGACCTTGAACCGGCCCGAGCTGCACAACGCGTTCGACGACGCGCTGATTGCCCATCTGACGAGCGTGCTCGAGACCTACGGCGCCAACCCGACCGTCCGTGCGCTGGTGCTGACCGGTGCCGGCAAGAGCTTCTCGGCCGGCGCCGATCTCGGCTGGATGAAGCGCATGGCGGGATATTCCTATGAGGAGAACCTGGCCGACGCCGCCGGGCTCGCCCGGCTCATGCAAGTGCTCGACCGGCTGCCGAAGCCCGTGATCGGGCTCATCAATGGGGCGGCCTATGGCGGCGGCGTGGGCCTGGTTGCCTGCTGCGACATCGCGATCGCGGCCGACCGGGCGAGCTTCTGCCTGTCCGAGGTCAAGCTCGGCCTGTTGCCGGCGGCGATCAGCCCCTATGTTGTGGCCGCGATCGGCCAGCGCCAGGCCCGGCGCTATTTCCAGACGGCCGAGGTGATCTCGGCCGAGGAAGCGCGCCGCATCGGCCTCGTGCACGAAGTCGTGCCGCTGCACGAGCTCGAGGCGGCGCGTGACAAGGTCCTGGCCGCGATCTTCCTGGGCGCGCCCGGCGCCCAGGCCGATGCCAAGGACCTCGTGTTCACGGTCGACCGGCCGCTGACCGGCGAGGTCATTGCCGAGACCGGCCGGCGCATCGCACTCCGGCGAGCGTCCGACGAGGGGCGGGAAGGCGTCGGCGCCTTCCTTGCCAAACGCGATCCCGCCTGGCGGCGCTCGGAGTAGACCCGATGTTCTCGAAGATCCTGATCGCCAACCGCGGCGAGATCGCCTGCCGGGTCATCAAGACGGCGAAGCGGCTCGGCATCCGCACGGTCGCGGTCTATTCCGACGCCGATGTGAACGCCCGCCACGTGGCGCTCGCCGACGAGGCCTATCCGATCGGCCCCGCGCCGGCGCGCGAATCCTATCTGGTGGTCGAGAAGATCCTGGAAGCCGCGAAGCGGTCCGGCGCCCAGGCGATCCATCCAGGTTATGGGTTCTTGAGCGAAAACGCCGGCTTCGCCGAAGCCTGTGCCAAGGCCGGCATCACCTTCATCGGCCCGCCGCCGGACGCGATCCGCGCCATGGGCTCGAAGTCGGCGGCGAAGGCGCTCATGGAGAAGTCCGGCGTGCCGCTGGTGCCGGGTTATCACGGCGCCGACCAGGATCTGAAGCTCTTGACGTCCGAAGCCGCGCGCATCGGCTATCCGGTGCTGATCAAGGCGTCGGCCGGCGGCGGCGGCAAGGGCATGCGCGTGGTCGAGAAGCCGGAAGATCTCGAAGCGGCGATCGCGTCCGCCAAGCGCGAGGCCGCGGCCTCGTTCGGCGACGACCAGGTGCTGATCGAGAAGTATCTCGGCCGGCCGCGCCATATCGAGATCCAGGTATTCGCCGACACGCAGGGCAACACGGTCTCGCTGTTCGAGCGCGACTGCTCGATCCAGCGCCGGCACCAGAAGGTGGTGGAAGAAGCGCCGGCGCCCGGCATGGACCCGGAACGCCGCCGCAGCATGGGCGAGGCGGCCTGCGCCGCGGCGCGCGCCATCGGCTATGTCGGCGCCGGCACGGTCGAGTTCATCGCCGAGGGCGACGCGTTCTATTTCATGGAAATGAACACGCGCCTGCAGGTCGAGCATCCGGTGACGGAGGCGATTACCGGCCAGGACCTGGTCGAGTGGCAGCTGTGCGTTGCCGCCGGCGAGCCGCTGCCGCTCAAGCAGGATGAACTCGCGATCAACGGCCATGCGATCGAGGTGCGCGTCTATGCCGAGGATCCGAGCCGTGACTTCCTGCCGTCGATCGGCATGCTCGCCCATCTGAAGCCGCCGGCCGAGGGGCCGCATGTGCGCGTCGACACCGGCGTGCGCGCCGGCGACACGATCTCGATCCACTACGACCCGATGATCGCGAAGCTCATCGTCTGGGACCGCGACCGCGCATCGGCGGCGCAGCGCCTGTCCGAGGCGCTGGCCGAGTACGAGGTGGTCGGCGTCACGACCAACTTGGGCTTCCTGAAGACCCTCGCCGACCATCCGGCGTTCCGTGCCGCCGAGCTCGACACCGGCTTCATCGGCCGGCACGGCCAGGACCTGTTCCCGGCCGCCGGCCCGGCGCCGCGCCTGGCGTTGGCGGCGGCGGCCCTCCGCCTGCTGATCGACCGGCAGCGCGCGGTGACGGAAGCGGCGGCACTCTCGGCCGACCCGCACTCGCCCTGGAACCTGGCCCATGCCTGGCGCATGAACGGTGACGGCTACCAGGACATGATCCTGATGGATGGCGAGACGCCGGTTGCCGTGCGCGCTCATCCCCGGCGCGACGGTTTCGGGCTCGATCTGCCGGGCGGCTCGGCCGAGGTCGCCGGCAGCGAGGACGCGGACGGCGCGCTGGTGCTCCGGCTCGACGGCGTCAAGCAGCGCGTGCCGGTCGTGCGTGTCGGCGACGAATTCACGGTCATGCTGGCGGGTGCTGCCCATCGCTTGACTGCGATCGACCCGCTCCGCCCGGCGCGCAGCGAGGCGGCGGGCGTCGGTCGGCTGACGGCGCCGATGCCAGGCAAGATCACCCAGGTGCTGGTCGCGGCCGGCGAGGCGGTGAAGCGCGGCACGCCGCTGCTCGTGGTCGAGGCCATGAAGATGGAGCACACGATCACGGCGCCGATGGACGGCACGATCGGCCGCGTGCGCTACGCCGTCGGCGACCTGGTCGAGGACGGCGCCGAGCTGATCGCGTTCGCGGAAGTGTAAGACACCAAATTCCGTCGTTCCCGCGAAGGTGGGAATCCAGGGTTGCCGTGCGACCTGTCGCTTGCCCTGGGTCCCCGCCTGCGCGGGGACGACGGTCTAAAAATCAAAGCAGGGAGGCCTTCATGCAGCAGGCGAGCTACGTCAGCGGGACGAGCACGGTTCCGCTCATCGGGGAGACGATCGGCCGGCATTTCGACCGGGCCGTCGCGCGCTGGGGTGCGCTTGACGGCCTGATCGTGCGGCACCAGGGCGTGCGCTGGACCTATCGCGAACTCGCCGAGCGAGTGGACGCCCTCGCGGCCGGCCTGCTGACCCTCGGGCTTGAACCCGGCGACCGCATCGGCATCTGGTCGCCCAACAATGCCGAATGGGTCCAGCTGCAGTTCGCGAGTGCCAAGGCCGGACTGATCCTGGTCACCATCAACCCGGCCTATCGCCTGGCCGAGCTCGAGCATGCGCTGACGCTCTCTGGCTGCAAGGCGCTGGTGACGGCGAGCCGGTTCAAGAGCAGCGACTATCTCGCCATGCTGCGCGATCTGGCACCGGAACTGGCGACGGCCAAACCCAACGAGCTCCAGGCGAAGAGCCTGCCGGACCTGCGCGCGGTCATCCACCTCGACCCGGCCGAGCAGCCGGGCATGCTGAAATTCGCCACGGTCGCGGCCCTGGGCGGCCCGGCCGAACGGGCCCGGCTCGACGAACTCGCCGATCGGCTGCAGTTCGACGATCCGGTCAATATCCAGTTCACCAGCGGTACCACCGGCCTGCCCAAGGGCGCGACGCTGACCCACCACAACATCCTCAACAACGGCTTCTTCGTGGCCGAGGCGATGGGGCTCCGCGAGGGCGACCGGCTCTGCATCCCGGTGCCGCTCTACCATTGCTTCGGCATGGTCATGTCGGTGCTGTCCTCGATGACCCATGGCGCCGCCATGGTGTTCCCGGGCGAGGGCTTCGATCCCTTGGCCGTGCTGGACGCGATCCAGGCCGAGCGCTGCACGCTCGTCCATGGTGTGCCGACCATGTTCATCGCCGAGATGCAGCATCCCGACTTCGCCAAGTTCGACCTTTCGAGCCTGCGCGCCGGCATCATGGCCGGCTCACCCTGTCCGATCGAGGTGATGCGCCGGGTGATGGACCAGATGCATCTCCGCGAGGTCACCATCGCCTATGGCATGACCGAGACCAGCCCGGTGAGCTTCCAGAGCGCCATCGACGACCCGATCGAGCGCCGGGTCTCGACGGTCGGCCGCATCCATCCGCATCTCGAGGTCAAGATCGTCGACGGCGAGGGCCGGGTCGTGCCGCGCGGGCAATCGGGCGAGATCCTGACCCGCGGCTATTCGGTGATGCGCGGCTATTGGAACGACCCCGCGCGCACGGCCGAGGCGATCGACGCGGCCGGCTGGATGCACACCGGCGACCTCGGCGTCATCGACGACGAGGGCTATTGCAACATCGTCGGCCGTATCAAGGATCTGGTCATTCGCGGCGGCGAGAACATATATCCTCGCGAGATCGAGGAGTTCCTGTTCCGCCATCCCAAGATCGAGGCCGCCCAAGTGTTCGGCGTGCCCGACGACAGGTTCGGCGAGGAGCTCTGCGTCTGGATCAAGTTGCGCGCGGGCGAGAGCCTGGACGCGGAGGGTGTCAAAGCCTTCTGCCAGGGCCAGATCGCGCATTACAAGATCCCACGCTATGTCTATTTCGTCGAGGAATTCCCCATGACCGTGACCGGCAAGATCCAGAAATTCGTCATGCGCGAGCAGGTGATGAAGGAACTGGGCCTGGTCCAGCAGAAGTCAGCCTGACAGAGGACGATTCGAGATGGCGCTGCCCACATCCGTCCGCATCGTCGAGGTCGGCCCGCGCGATGGGCTGCAGAACGAAGCGACCGTCGTCCCGCTTGCCACCAAGGTGGCGCTCATCGAGGCCTTGGCCGACGCGGGCTTGAAGACCGTCGAATCCGGCAGCTTCGTCTCGCCGAAATGGGTGCCGCAGATGGCCGACACGGCGGAGGTGCTGGCGGCGGTTAAGCGCTGGCCCGGCGTCGCCTATCCGGTGCTGGTGCCGAACCTCAAAGGGCTGGAGGCCGCCCGCGCGGCCAAGGTCGACGAGATCGCCGTGTTCGGTGCCGCGTCCGAGAGCTTCAGCCAGAAGAACATCAACTGCTCGATCGCAGAGAGTCTGGAACGCTTCAAGCCGGTGGTGGATGCCGCACTCGCCGACGGCCTCCGCGTGCGCGGTTACGTTTCCTGCGTGCTTGGCTGCCCCTACGAGGGCGATGTGGCGCCGGCCGCGGTCGCCCGCGTATCGAAGGCGCTCTTCGACATGGGCTGCTACGAGATCTCGCTCGGCGACACGATCGGCGTCGGCACGCCCTTGAAGGCCCGGGCGATGCTCGAGGCGGTCGCGGCCGTCGTGCCGATCGAGCGGCTCGCGGTGCATTTCCACGACACCTGGGGCCAGGCGCTCGCCAATATCCTCGCCTGCCTGGAACTGGGCGTGGCGGTGGTCGACAGTGCGGTTGCGGGCCTCGGTGGCTGCCCCTATGCCAAGGGGGCGACCGGCAATGTCGCGACCGAGGATGTCGTCTATATGCTGGACGGCATGGGCATTGCGACCGGTGTCGATCTCCTGAAGCTCGCCGCCGCCGGCCGCTTGATCACGGCCGCGATCGGCAAGGCGCCCGCCTCCAAGGTGGCGCAGGTGCTGGCGAAGCGCGAGGCCGCCTGACCCCATGGCGCTTCACCTCATCAAGATGTGCGTCGGCTGCGATTCGATCGAGGACCTGGCCGAATGGCAGGCGAACCGGCTGTTGCGCGGCGAGCAGCTCATCCACCGCACGCGCAATTTCCCGAAGCGGGCGGAGGAGATCCTGGCCGGCGGGTCCTTGTACTGGATCATCAAGGGCCAGGTCCGCGTGCGCCAGCGCATCACGGCGCTCGAAGCGGTGACCGACGGCGAGGGCGGTCGCTTCTGCGCGATCCATCTCGACCGGGAGCTGGTCAAGACCATCCACAAGCCGTCGCGCCCGATGCAGGGCTGGCGCTACCTCACGGCCGAGGAGGCACCCCTCGACCGCGATCCGAAGCACAAGGACGAGACCGACGAGATGCCGGAAAGCATGCGCAAGGAGCTGAGGTCGCTGGGGCTGATGTGAGGCGGATTGTTGCAGTAGACGCTCCTAAGGATTGTCTCCTGCTTGGCGAAAGAGGCTTTTCCTAGCCGAAATCCACTTTACATTCAGCCAGCGGCACGGAGCGGCCATCAGAAATAACAAGCCGGTCGCCCTCTATCCGGGCGAGCAGGAGGCCCAGGGCTTCTGTGCTTTCTCTCATTTGCAGGCGCCAGTCTTCCATGTCGCCTCTATACGAGAGGCCGTGGAACAAGGTTCCATCTGGTATGGTGATTCGGCAGGCTTGCGATATGATTCCACCGTGTTCTTGAACGGGGCGGCTCATGTTTTGCCCAAGCGTAAGGAATTGTTTTCTGAAGCTTCCTTTTCCGTTGTCCGAAAAGTAAACATATTCTATGCCTTTTACGTCTACAGTTCCCGGTATCACTCTGTTTTTCTCTATTTTTGCTCTTAGAATTCTTTCCATCTCACTCACGGCAAGTCCCTCCTATTTTGTTTTTGTTATGATGAATTTAAAGTTTTTAATGCCGGCGGCTTTAAATTGTTGTGTGTAGTATTCCGCGAATTCCTCGATGTTTGTCGGCATTAGGCAGCAAACTCACCAAGGCGAAATGCCTGGGTCAGCTTTCCGTCCCATGGCGCGGGGCTGATCGATGAGTGCGGCCTTCCTCGTCGTTCTCGCAGCCCTATTCGGCGCTGTTCCCGCCAGTCTTGGCTGTCAAGATGACGTCTTTCTTCGGAATTATTCCGTCGGTCCTTTTGATTGCCCAACCAACACCGTCGATTTTCATATCGCTTTGAGTTTTTTCGCGAGAGAAAAACAGAATTTCGTCCGCCCTTGCCCTCCAAATGGGAAGGCGTAATCAATACATCCGACGAGGTGCGCCTTTATATACTCATCCCAATCCAAGTTACCGCTAGGCTTCGCACCACTGCGGAAAAATACAAATTCCCTATATTCCTCTAAAATGCCGCCTGGAAATATAGAGAATCCATTATTATTTCTTCCGGTATATTTACTAAGGTCGTTAACCATCTCGTTGTGCGTTTTGTCAATCAATCCAATTTCATCGTTGATGATTTTCATTTTAAAGAAAATTCCTGTTGCCGGCGTTTTTCCGTGATTCTTGAAAATCAAATTAACGCTGGCAATAAGGGCGCCATTAGCATCAACGCGGAAGTCGTCAGCGGGTGTCAGTTCAATAGAGATCCAAGGCCGGTTTTCGGCCGAAAAAATATCTCGCGCCAGTATATTGGCTTCCAGAGCCGCATCGGCTGTCTTGGCAGTCTCATCGATGCTTCTCGTGAGGAGTCTGGATTGCTCAGTGGCGGCAGCACGGAGCGCACCCGTTTCAACGAACAGGCCGTGGGTTCTCCAGGCAAGAATTCCGGTAAAAATCATAATGGCGACATCGGTCGACTTGGCGTCGAGGATCCACGCCAAAAAAACGTCAATGGCGTTTCGATCTTTACTTTGTTCGGCGCTGGAGGATTTCTGACCTGCTTCGGCACTAGATGCAGCAGTCCTCGCTGGCAGCACCGGCTCGGACTTTTCTTCTGCGTTATTGGACCCTTTCTGTTGCTGCTTAGCTTGGGGGCCATCCGTGCAAACAACAGTTCGGGGCATCCCCGAATAGGCGCCGAAAGTCGCTACTAAGACGAGCGCTAGCATAAAGACTGCGGAAAGAAGGTACTTCTCGGTTTCTAGCTGCATGGTACCGGCAGCATGCCGCAACCACGGCGTGCAGTCTAGGGATGACGGCCAACTCCCATCGAGACGGATACCGACCATGTTTGGTAACAAGCTTCCCGTCGTTGTCCCGGAGCCAGCAATAGACCGAGTTCCGGATGCGGTCGCGATCTTCGACGCTGAGGTCGATTAGGCCACGTTCCTCGGCCACTATGTCGGTGATCTCCGCCACCATGAGCGGACGCGATGCCCGGCGTAGGACATCAAGCGCGTGCCGTGATAGGTGTGCGCGCTTCTTCACGACCATGTTGGGCTTATGTCGACGCAGGTAGACGACCTGGCGGGTGTCGTAATCCGGCTCCACGAGCTTAATGACCGATTCCACGAGCCGCATGTTCTCGCGGACGCGCTGCGCTTCCTCTTCCTTTTGGCCGAGTTCACGGCCCAGCTCGGCGTGCAAGCGATCGAGACCGGCCACGTAAGCGGACGAAATCGGGCCGGCTTGCGGCTACGAGTGGCATAATCCTTCCCCCCATGGGCCCGAGCGAGCCCATGGGTTCTCACGAGGGGAGGGCTGTCATGTCCGCGTACTTCCTGCTGGGCAACTTCACCGACCAGGGCATCCGGACCATCAAGGACATCTCGCGCCGCCGGGCTGCTGCGCGGGACTTGGCGAGGACGCTCGGCGTCGAGATCAAGGCCGGCTTCATGGCGCTCGGCGCCTACGACCTCATCATCCAGTGCGAGGCCGCGAGCGACGAGGCGATGGCGGCGTTCGTGCTGTCGCTCGGGACCAAGGGCAACGTCCGGACGCAGACGATCAAGGTCTTCAGCGAGGCGGATGCCGACAAGATCGCCTCGACGCTGGTGTGATCCCTGCCAGATCGATATGGCGACCCCTGGGCCCCGGATCCGCGGGGCCCTTTTTCAGGTGGCCTTCGGGCGTCTTGTCGGTCGCTGGCCCCACTGCCTTGTCCCGCTGGCTTTGTAAAGCCGCCATGTGGCGACGCACCCTCGACAGCGCACGATTGCTAATGCCATATTCCGCCGGCTTTCCCGGGACCTGGCCGGGGGCCCTGGTGCAACGGCATCGGGGCCACTATCTCCTTCGGTGTCCGGTCCTCGGACATCCCGACGCTTTCGATCGAGTGTGACGGCATGACGACTCTGGGAACTTTGCTCTTCACCTGGCTGCGCGGCGAGCAGGTCGGCACGGATGCGGCCGGCAACAAGTACTACCGCGAGAAGGGCGGCCGGAAGATCGTGAAGGGCGGCGGCATGGAGAGCCGTGAGCGGCGCTGGGTCGTCTACCACGGCATCGTCGAGGCCTCCAAGGTGCCGCCGGAATGGCACGGCTGGCTGCATCACACGACCGACGAGCGGCCGCCGGCCGATCTCGAGAAGCGCCCGTGGCAGAAGGAGCATCTGCCGAACCTGACCGGCACGACGCTTGCCTACCATCCGCCGGGCTCCGTCGTGCGGGGCGGCCACCGCGCCCGGGCGACCGGCGATTACGAAGCCTGGACGCCCAACTGAGCACGATCATTACGAGGCGGCTGGACGCATGAATCGGAATCTTCTCGAGACGGTACTGGGCGCGGTCGTCATCGTCGTCGCCGTCATCTTCCTGGTCTTCGCATACCACTCCGCGGAAATCCGTTCGGTCGCAGGCTATCCGGTGACCGCCAAGTTCGACCATATCGACGGCGTGCGCGAAGGGGCGGACGTGCGGATCAGCGGCATCAAGGTCGGCTCGATCGTCGGCACCAGCCTCGATCCCAAGACCTTCCAGGCCGTGGTCAAGCTCACGATCGACAATTCGATCAAGCTGCCGACCGACACGATCGCGACCATCACCCAGAACGGCCTATTGGGCGACCAGTACATGTCGCTGGTTCCAGGCGCCAGCGACAAGCAGCTCGCCGCCGGCGGCGAGCTCTACAACACCCAGTCGGCACCGAACCTCATGTCGCTGTTCGGCCAGGCCGTGTTCAGCATGACCAGCGGCAACAAGCCGGCCGACGGTGCGTCCCAGAGCGCATCGCCGTCCGATCTGGGCCCGAAGGTCGACGGCGGCCAGACCCCGCCCAAGTGACCCGGTCGACCTAATGGGGCGTCTGCCGCTGGAGCCTGCGAGGTGTTGAGATGACCGATCCTGCCGCCATCCGCTGGCTGACCCCGACCGGCGAGCCCGTCTCGTGCGTGGAGAAGCTCAAGGTGCTGACCGAGAACCTGGTCGAGCTCAAGCAGATGGCGCAGGACGCGCTGGAGGACGCCATCCTGATGGGCTGCGACGAGGCGCAGGTGCGTCGCGTGCTGGCCGATCTCATGGCGGGACTCGAGAATCCCTATGCGAAGCATTGAGATGCGCCGCCCTGTGCTTGCTGCTCGGGCGTTTGCTGCCCTGGCGCTTGCGGCGCTTGCCGGTCACGGGCTCAGCGGCCGGGCCGTTGCTGCGGATACGGTCGCTGCGGACACGGGTACCGTCGCGGTGCTGCAGGGGCTCGACAAGACCACGGCGCGCGTCACCAAGTTCGAGGCGCCGGTCGGCCAGCCGGTGAGTTTCGGCACGCTCAGGATCACGGTGCGCGACTGCCGCAAGCGGCCGCCGGAGGAGGAGCCGGAGAGTGCCGCCTATCTCGACATCGACGAGGTGCTGCAGGACAAGACGGCGCCGAAGCACCTGTTCAGCGGTTGGATGTTCGCCTCGTCGCCGGCGCTGAACAGCCTCGAGGACCCGGTCTATGACGTGTGGGTGCTCGACTGCAAGACGAACGCGACCGGGTCGTCGCAGGACAAGCCCGGCTGAAACTGCGCGCGGAGGCCGAGTGCCCAGGCCAGCCGTCGCTGATATTCCGTCCGCGGGATTTCGATCACGCCGAACCGTTCCAGGTGCGGCGTCGTGAATTGCGTGTCGAGCAGGCCGAAGCCGCCCTCGATCAGGCGGGCGACCAGGTGGACGAGGGCGACCTTGCTCGCGTCCGTCCGGCGGTTGAACATGCTTTCGCCGAAGAAGGCACCGCCCAGCGCCACACCATAGAGGCCGCCGACGAGTTCGCCGTCGATCCAGGCCTCGACCGAATGGGCCCGGCCACGCCGATGGAGCGCCACATAGAGCTGCAGGATCTCCTCGTTGATCCAGGTGTCCGGCCGGCCGGGCGTCGGCTCGGCACAGCCGCGCACGACCGCCTCGAACGCCGTGTCGCAGCGCACCTCGAACGGGCCGTGGCGCACCGTGCGCCGGAGCTTGTGCGGCACATGGCAGCCGTCGAGCGGCAGGATGCCGCGCTCCTCCGGATCGACCCAAAAGATCTCCGGATCGTCGGCCGATTCCGCCATCGGGAAAATACCGGCGGCATAGGCGCGGAGCAGGAGATCGGGGGTGAGCTTCATGGGCTGGCCGATCTCCTTTCCCTAGGCCTCGAGCGGTTGACGCACCCTCACCCCAACCCTCTCCCGCAAGCGGAAGAGGGAGGGACCCGCGGCAGCGGGAGGGTGAGGGTCTTTATACCCCCCGCTGCATGAAGCGTTCGAGCCAGTGGATGTCGTAATTGCCGGTGATGAAGTCCGGCTCGTCCAAGAGGCGCAGGTGCAGCGGGATGTTCGTCTCGATGCCGGCGATGACATATTCCTGCAGCGCGCGGCGCAGGCGGCGGACGCATTCGTCGCGGTCGCGGCCATGGACGATCAGCTTGGCGACCAGGCTGTCGTAGTGGCTCGGCACCGTATAGCCCTGGTAGAGGTGCGAATCGACACGCACGCCGTAGCCGCCCGGCGCGTGATAGGCCGTGACCTTGCCGGGCGACGGCATGAAGGTCAGCGGGTTCTCGGCGTTGATCCGGCATTCGATCGCGTGGCCGGTGAGCTCGACCTGGGCCTGGTCGATGTCGAGCATGCCGCCGGCGGCGATGCGGATCTGCTCCTGCACCAGGTCGATGCCGCTGATCAGCTCCGACACCGGATGCTCGACCTGGATGCGCGTGTTCATCTCGATGAAGGCGAACTGGCCGTCCTGGTAGAGGAACTCGAGCGTGCCGGCGCCGCGGTACTTCAGGGTCTGCATCGCCCTGATCGCGATGTCGCCGATGTGCTTGCGCGCCTCGGGCTTGAGGATCGGCGAGGGCGCCTCCTCCAGGATCTTCTGGTGCGAGCGCTGCAGCGAGCAGTCGCGCTCGCCCAGATGGATCGCGTTGCCGTGGCCGTCGCCAAGCACCTGGACCTCGATATGGCGCGGCGCGTTCAGGTATTTCTCGAAATAGACCTCGTCGTTGCCGAAGAACGCCTTGGCCTCGGCCCGGGCGAGCGGGATCTGCTGGCGCAGCTCCGCCGAATCGCGCGCCACCTTCATGCCGCGGCCGCCGCCGCCGCCCGATGCCTTGACCAGCACCGGGTAGCCGATCTCTTCGGCGCGCGCGACCGCCGCGTCGATGTCGCCGATGGCGCCGTCGGAGCCCGGCACGGTCGGAATGCCCAGTTCCTCGGCCGCGCGCTTGGCGATCACCTTGTCGCCCATCATGCGAATGTGCTCGGGCGTCGGGCCGATGAAGGTTAACCCATGCTCCTCGACCATCGACGCGAAATCCGCGTTCTCGCTGAGGAACCCCAGGCCTGGGTGGATTGCGTCGGCACCGGTGATCGAGGCCGCGGTCAGGATCGCCGGGATGTTGAGATAGCTCTCGCGCACCGACGGCGGGCCGATGCAGACGCTCTCATCGGCCAGGCGGACATGCATGGCCTGGGCGTCGGCGGTCGAATGGACCGCGACGGTCGCGATCCCCATCTCGCGGCACGCGCGCAGCACACGCAGCGCGATTTCCCCGCGATTGGCGATCAGCACCTTTTCGATCATGGGAGGGCGACGCCTATTCCAGGACCAGGACGACCTGGCCGAATTCGACCGGGTTGCCGTCAGTGACCAGCAGGCGGCCGACCTTGCCGGCCTTGGGCGCGCGGATCTGGTTCATCACCTTCATGGCCTCGATGATCAAGAGCGGCTGGCCGGCGGAGACCGTGTCGCCGACGCGCACGAACGGCGGGGCGCCCGGCTGGGGCGAGAGATAGGCGGTGCCGACCATCGGCGACTTGACGGCGCCCGGGTGGTTGGCGAATTCCGCGTCCGGGTGCGTCGCCGCGTGGGCTTCGGCCGGGAGCGGCTGGGCGGCCGCGGCCGGTGCCGCGATCGGGGCGGCATAGCTCGCGATCGGCGCCGGGCTGCGCGTCACGCGGATGCGGTGCTCGCCCCAGGCATATTCGATCTCGGTGAGCTTGGCCTCGTCGAGCAGGGTGGCGAGCTTGCGCACGCGCTCTTCATCGACGGTGAAATCGTTGGGTTTGGTCATGATGTTCCGAAAAAGTCAGGATTCGGTGGCAAGCAGGCGGGCCATCGCGTCGAGCGCCAGCTCGTAGCCGTGGCCGCCCAGGCCGACGATGACGCCGCGCGCGACGCGCGAGACGTAGGAATGATGGCGGAATTCCTCCCGCCGGTGGATGTTCGACAGGTGGACCTCGATGACCGGCAGGTCGCTCGCCGCGAGCGCGTCCATGAGGGCGACCGAGGTATGGCTGTAGCCGGCGGCGTTGATGATGATGCCGTCGGCGCTGTCGCGCGCTTCCTGAACCCAGTCGATCAGCTGGCCTTCGTTGTTGCTCTGGCGGAAATCCAGGTCGAGCTCCAGCGTGTCGGCCCGCTCCAGGCAGGCTTCCTCGATGTCGGCCAGGGTCTCCCTGCCATAGATCGTCGGCTCACGGACCCCCAGCAGGTTCAGGTTGGGGCCGTTCAATACCAGGACCGTCGGTCGCGCCACTTCGCTCTTATCCAGGATCGCAGGATCGCGGGGTTATAGCACGAGCGGCCCGCCCGGCAAGCTGCCCCGTGTGACGGACGTGTGACGAAGGGGCGAATCGGCGACGAAGACGTCAGGCCGGCGGCCGGGCGAGCGTGAAATAGATCATCTCCTCGGCATTGGCGATGTAGAAGCGGAGGTGCTGCAGCAGGTCCATGCCGATGATGACCTGCGGGGCGCCCGCATCGGCGCCGAACGGATGCTCGAGCGCGCCCGGCGACGTCGGCGGCAGGAGATTGACCGACGCCCTGCGGACCCGGAGCGCGCCCAACTCGAGGCTGTCGAAGGTATAGCGCGAGGCCTCGAGCCGTTTGCCGACGCTGGTGAGGATCGGACTGTCGACGGCCGAGACGCCGGGGCTGGCCGCCGTCAGTCCGAACAAATCTTCGGCCGTCTGCCATGTCATCGCCGTGTGGCTGGTCCCGGTGTCGATGATGCCGGCAAGCGCCTTGCCGTCGATGCGGACCGTGACGTCGATCTTGCGGTCGCGGCCGCGCTTGAACGGGATCAGGCTGTACTCGTTCGCCCAATAGACCACCTTGCCGGGGCAGTGCTCTTGGGAAAAAATCCTGATGCGGCCCGCCTCCGGATCGAATTCGAAGTCGTAAGGCATGAGCGCGTCGACGCCGAGCAGGCCGTCGAACTGGTTGTCGTAGAGCGGGTTCCTCGGGTCCGTGACCGCGACGGAGGGGAGGGTGACCGTCAGGCCGCCGAGCGTCAGCGAAAGGTTGCGGGAATGCCAGACCGTGACGTCGCCGCCGGGGCCGCGCGCCACGTCCTTGGTGATCCACCGCAGCCCGACGAAGCCCGGCACGCGGCCCTCGATGATGGTCGAGGAGGCGCCCGTGTCGAAGATCATGCGGAGCGGCGTGTCGCCGTAGCGTGCCATGACCATGATGGCGGGTGGGTCGCCCAGCCGGGCGATGGGCAGGTCCGCGCTGAGCTGCAGCTCGCAGGCGCCGGCGGCCAAGGCCGGCTCGCCGCTGAGCCAGGCGAGCGCCGCTGCGGCGATGCCCAGCACCGGTCGCGAATGCGCGCCCATTCCCGTTCGACCTGCCTTCCCGCCCCATGAGGAAGTCTTGCGCCCTGGCGGGCGACTCGCCTGAGCGGCTGCATACTAACGGCATATGGGAAGGGTTGCCGGCCGGGCAAAGCACGTCGCCGTGAGGGGCGTGCCCAGAAAGAATAGGCGGTGGGTTGCTCCTGCGCCCCGACGCTTCTTGAGCTCCGACGCCCTACGCCCCGACCGGCCGTTTCCCCTTCCGTCCGGGTTCGAGGAACGTGAGCGCGCTCTTTTCCAGAAGCCGCATGACCCGGTCGAGCTCGGCGCGGTCCGCGTCCGAGAGCGGGGCCAAGAGCTGCTGCTCGATGGCGAGCGCGAAGGGCGCGATCTCCTCGCGAATCGCCGCCCCCTTGGGCGAGAGCCGAAGGATCGAACGGCGGCGGTCCTGCGCGTCTGTCGCACGCTCCAAGAGGCCTGCCGCCAGCATGCGCTGCACGGCGCGGCTCACGCGCACCTTGTCCATCTCGGTGCGCTCGGCCGCCTCGTTCGCCGACATGGGCCCGAAGCGCCCGACGACGGCGACGAGGCGCCATTCGGGGATCGAGAGGCCGAATTTGCGTTGATAGACTCGGGCGATCGCATTCGACACCCGATTCGACAGAATCGACAGGCGATAGGGCAGAAAGTTTTCGAGCGCCAGCGGATCCCCCTGCGGCAACTCGTTGTTGTCTTCTGCGATTTTCATTGGCATCGGTTTCATATGAAACTATCTTCTCGCCATTATGGACTGCGCGGTGCCGCCCCCAAAGCGGATCGACCGGACAGTGCGAAAAAATCATGACACTAAAAATGCGGGAGAAGCCATGACCGTCGCTCCAGATCCTGCCGCTCGCGGCACGAGAATCGATCTCTGGGACAATCCCATGCAGACCGATGGCTTCGAATTCGTCGAATATGCGGCCCCCGATCCGGTGGCGCTCGGCCGCCTGTTCGAGCAGATGGGCTTCGTCAAGGTGGCGCGCCACCGCTCCAAGGACGTGGCGCTCTATCGCCAGGGCGAAGTCAATTTCATCGTCAACGCCGAGAAGGACAGCTTCGCCCAGGCCTTCGCCAAGCTGCACGGGCCGTGCGCCTGCGCCATGGCGTTCCGCGTCGGCGATGCGGGCTATGCTTACAAGCGCGCGCTCGAGCTGGGGGCGAAGCCCGTCGAGGGCAAGGTCGGCCCGATGGAGCTGCAGATCCCGGCGATCGAGGGCATCGGCGGCAGCCTGCTCTATCTCGTCGACCGCTACGGGCCCAAGGGCTCGATCTATGACGTCGATTTCGTGCCGCTGCCGGGCGTCGACCAGAATCCGCCGGGTGTCGGGCTGACATACATCGACCATCTGACCCACAACGTGCATCGCGGCCGCATGGTGCAATGGGCCGACTATTACGGGAAGCTGTTCGGTTTCCGCGAGATCCGCTACTTCGACATCGAGGGCAAGCTCACGGGCCTGAAGTCCAAGGCGATGACGAGCCCGTGCGGCAAGATCCGCATTCCGATCAACGAGAGTTCGGACGACAAGAGCCAGATCGCCGAATATCTCGAGGCCTATCACGGCGAGGGCATCCAGCACATCGCCCTCGGCACCGGCACGATCTACGACACGGTCGAGACGCTGAAGGGCCGCGGCATCCCGTTCCAGACCGTGCCGGACACTTATTTCGAGCTGGTCGACAAGCGCCTGCCCGGCCATGGCGAGGACTTGGCCCGGCTCGCCAGGGACCGCATCCTGATCGACGGCGCGCCGGGTTCAGAGAATGGCGAGGGCGGCCGGCTGCTGCTGCAGATCTTCACCCAGGAGGTGATCGGCCCGATCTTCTTCGAGATCATCCAGCGCAAGGGTGACGAAGGCTTCGGCGAGGGCAACTTCAAGGCGCTGTTCGAATCGATGGAGCTCGACCAGATCCGCCGCGGCACGCTCAAGGCAGAGTGACGGCCTCGACCGCCGGGACGGCTTCGGCCGTCTCGGCGGCGTATTCGGCGAGGATCCAGTCGTGGAAGGCGCGGATCTTCGGCTGGTCGCGCCGGACCTTCGGATAGGCGAGAAAATAGCTGCGCCGGGAATAGAGCCGGTGCGGGAAGGGCTGGACGAGCCGTCCGCTCGCAAGCTCGTCCGCGAAAAAGGGCGGGTTGAGGAGTGCCACCCCCTGGCCCGCGACCACGGCATTGCCCAGCATCTGCTGATTGTCGAGCCGGGCGCCTCGGGCAACGCCCGGAGACACTGGATGACCGGCGAGGGCGAACCAGGCTTCCCATGCGTCGTCGTCCTCGCGGAACAGCGGCAGCTTCAGGAGATCGGCCGGTTTCTCGAGACCGCCGATGCTGGCGATGAGCGCCGGGCTGGTCATCGGGGTGAGGGCCACCGGCATCAGTCGTTCGGCGATGAGCCCTGGCCAGTCGCCATGGCCGACACGGATCGCGACATCGACTTCCTCGGCGATCAAATCGACGACGCGGACCGAGCTGTCGAGCCAGACGGCGAGATCGGGATGGAGCCGCTCGAACCGGCCGAGCCGAGGCACCAGCCAGTTCGACGCGAAGGTGTGCATGGTCGTAATCTTGAGCACGCGGGCGGCTTCGCCACGGACCCCGGCGAAGGCTTCGGCGAGGCGACCGAGCGCATCGCTCACCGCGGGCGCCAACTGCTGGCCGGTCTCGGTCAGCTCGAGCCGGCGGGTGAGCCGCCGGAACAGGGGCGTGCCGACCCGATCCTCCAGCTGCTTGATCTGATAGCTTACCGCCGCCTGGGTCATGCCCAGCTCGGCCGCGGCCTTGGTGAAGCTCAAATGTCGGGCGGCCGCCTCGAACACCCGCACCGCGGCCAGCGGCGGCAGTTGGAGACCTGATCCCTTATCCATAAAGACGCCTTATCGATCGACTGCTGATAACTGGTTTGTCCAGGGAATCTGACGGCACCAATATATCAATCAGTCTTATGGATCGACACGGTTTTCGAAGGAGGGATCAATGGCCGAGATCATACCGCTCAGGGCCACGTGCTGCGCCGATATTCCGGTCGAGCCGGTCTCGCCGACGGCATGGTTGCAGGTCTGGTTCCGCCGGCTCGTCACGCGGCGGCGCCGGGTCGGCAATGCCGACGAGCTGCCGGATCGCCTGCGACGCGACATGGGACTGGGTGCCAGGCCCTGGGAGCCGGGCCGGCATTACAGCGATTACATGACGTCTCAGGGGCTGTCGTCCGGCAACTCGTGAGCCGCGGGCAGGGCGGCGGCGAGCGCGCGCAGCGTGCCGCGGAAATCTGCCGCCGCCCGCGACAGGGGGCGCAGGCGATCGCGCACGATGGAAAGGTCGAACCATCGCTCGGGCCGGAACGGCCGCACCGTCAGGTCGGGGAAGATGCCGCCCGTGACGCTGAATTCGTCGACCAGCGCCACGCCGGCCCCCGCCTGGACGAGCGCGCAGGCGGTATGGCCGAACCGGACCTCGACCGCAATGTCGCGCGGCACCCGCGCATCCGCGAACGCCTGCTCGATCAGCTGGCCCTGCGGCGTATCGCGGTCATAAGAAATGAGCGCATGGCCGGCGATGTCGGCCGGCGTCACGACGGGCAGCGTGGCGAGCACGTGCGTCGCCGGCAGCACGCAGACGAGGCGGCCCCGGCGCAGCCGCTCGACCTGCAGGTTCGGATGATCGCTCGGGAACATCGAGATGCCGAGGTCCGCCTGGTGGGTCAGCACCCGTTCCAGGAGCGCCGCCTGCGGCAGGATCTCGAGGCTGATGCGCAGGCCCGGGCGCTGGGCGCGGAACACGGTCACGGCGTTCGGCAGCAACGCCAGCCCTAGGCTCGGGCTGCACACGAGCCGGAGCCGGCCGATCCGGCTCAGTGCCAGATCCTGCGCCATGTCGCGGATCTGCCGGATCCCGACATAGGCCTTCTCGACCTCCTCATAGAGTGTCAGCGCCTCAACCGTCGGATAGAGCCGTCCCTTGATCCGCTCGAACAGCTTGATGCCGAGGCGATCCTCGGTATGGCGGATAAGGCGGCTCACGTTCGGCTGCGAGACGTTGAGCGAGCGCGCGGCATCGCTGATGCCGCCGGTCAGCATGATTGCCCGGAACACCTCAATTTGCCGCAGATTCATGGCTATCTCATAACATCGAGTTATGAGCGAGCATAAACTAGGCATGAGATGTTTTCCAGCGGCGGCGGTAATCTTCCTGTAAGAGGGCGGGCCGAACGGGTCCCGCATGGTCTATGGGAGGAGCCGACATGCAGCGCTCGATCGCGACCGTTTCGCTGAGCGGCACGCTGCCGGAAAAGCTCGAAGCGGCAGCGGCGGCCCGGTTCGACGGGGTTGAGATCTTCGAGAACGATCTCGTCTATTACGACGGCTCCCCACGCGCGGTCCGCCAGATGGCGGCCGACCTCGGCCTCGACATTCTCCTGTTCCAGCCGTTCCGCGATTTCGAAGGCGCGCCGCGCGACCGGCTCGCGCGCAACCTCGACCGGGCCGAGCGCAAGTTCGACCTGATGGCGGAACTGGGCGCGCCGGCCATCCTCGTCTGCTCCAACGTCGCGCCCGACGCGATTGGCGACGAGGCCGTGCTGGTCGACGACCTGAGGCAGCTTGCCGAACGGGCGGCGAAGCGAGGCCTCAAGATCGGCTACGAGGCGCTCGCCTGGGGCCGGCATGTCCGGTCCTGGCATCAGGCCTGGCGCATCGTGCAAAAGGTCGATCACCCGAGCCTGGGCCTCATCCTCGACAGTTTCCACACGCTCTCGCTCAAGGACGATCTCACCGGCCTTGACCAGGTCCCGCCCGACCGGATCACCTTCGTGCAGATCGCCGATGCGCCGATCATGGCCATGGACGTGCTGGAGTGGAGCCGCCACTACCGCTGCTTCCCCGGCCAGGGCGCCTTCGACCTCGCGTCCTTCCTGGCGCCGATCGTGGCCGGCGGCTATCGCGGGCCGCTCTCCCTTGAGATCTTCAACGACGGTTTCCGCGCGGCGCCGCCGCGGCCCAACGCCGCCGACGGCATGCGCTCGCTCCTCCATCTCGAGGAGGTGACGGCGAGCCATCTTGCGGCGGCACCGGCCGCGACGCGGGCCGGGCAGCGCGCGAGCCTGTTCCAGCCGCCGCCGCCGAGCCGCTACGCCGGGTTCGAATTCCTGGAATTCGCCGTCGACGAGACGGCGGGCCCGGCGCTCGCCGGGTGGTTCGAGACCCTGGGCTTCACGCACGTAGGCCAGCACCGCTCGAAGAACGTGGCGCTCTATCGTCAGGGCGCCATCAATCTCGTGCTCAACAGCGAGCCCGATTCCTTCGCGCACGCCTATTTTTTGCTGCACGGCCCGTCGGTCTGCGCCATGGCGCTCGCGGTCGACGATCTGCAGGGGGCGCTCGACCGGGCGCTGCTCTATCACTGCCAGCCTTACGCCGGCGGCGTCGGCCCGAACGAGAGCGTGATCCCGGCGATCTGCGCGCCCGACGGCAGCCTGATCTATTTCGTCGAGGAGGGCGCTGCGCCCAGCATCTACGAGACCGATTTCGTGCCGGTCGAGGCGGCGGGCGAGGGCGGGCCTGCGCATCTCGCTTCGATCGACCATGTCTCGATCGGGCTACCGGACGGCCAGTTCGATCGCTGGCTCCTGTTCTACAAGACGGCACTCGGCTTCGTCGCCGACGACACGTTCGTCGTGCCCGATCCTTACGGCCTCGTGCGCAGCCGCGCGCTGCACAGCATCGGCGATGCGGTGCGCATCCCGCTCAACATCTCGGAAAGCCGCAACACCGTGCTTGCCCGCTCGATCACCGCCTATGGCGGGGCCGGGGTGCAGCATATCGCGTGCGCGACCGGCGATATCCGCGCTGCGGTCGCAACTCTCCGCCAGCGCGGACTGCGCTTCCTCGCCATCCCGCGCAACTACTACGACGATCTCGCGAGCAAGTTCGGCCTCGCGCAGGAGGTCCTGGACGAGCTTGCTGCTCTCGACATTCTCTACGACCGCGACGCCGACGGCGGGGAGTTCCTGCAGGCTTATTCGGAGGCGTTCGGCGGGCGCTTCGTGATCGAGATCGTCGAGCGCCACGGCTATCGCCAGTACGGCGCCGCGAACGCGCCGGTCCGGCTCGCGGCCCAGGCCGCCTCGGCCAGCCGCTCGCCCTACAGCTTCGACGAATTGGAAGGCTGAACCATGACTGCCTATGCCGAGCGGCCGTCGGTCCTTTTGGGACTGATCGGCCAGGACATCCAGCGGTCGCGCACGCCCGAGATGCACATGCGGGAGGGGGAGGCGCAGGGACTGCGCCTCGTCTACCGGCTCATCGACCTGACCCAGCTCGGCCTCGGTCCGGAGGCGCTGCCGGACCTGCTTGCCGCGGCCGAGCGCATGGGCTTCTCCGGGCTCAACATCACCCATCCCTGCAAGCAGCTGGTGATCCCGCATCTTCACGAGCTCTCGGACGACGCGCGGGCGCTGGGTGCCGTCAATACTGTGCTGTTCAAGGACGGCAAGCGGATTGGCCACAACACGGACTGGTCGGGCTTCGCCGAACCGTTCCGCCGCAGGATGGCGGGAGCACCCCTCGGCCGAGTGGTCCAGATCGGCGCCGGCGGCGCCGGCTCGGCCGTGGCGCACGCCGCCATGGTGCTGGGCGTCGAGGAACTGACGATCTTCGACATCGATCCCGAGCGGGCGCGCCGGGTCGCCGACAATCTCACGGCCCATTTCGGCGCCGGCCGGGCCAAGGCCGGCACTGATCTCGCGGCCGCGATGGCAGTCACCGACGGGCTCATCAACGCAACCCCGATCGGCATGGACGCGCATCCGGGCATGCCGCTGCCGGCGGAACTGCTGAGGTCCGCGCTCTGGGTCGCCGAGGTGATCTATTTCCCGCTCGAGACCGAGCTCCTGCGCCGCGCACGGGCGCTCGGCTGCCGCACGATCGACGGCGGCGGCATGGCCGTGTTCCAGGCGGTGGCAGCCTTCCGCCTCTTTACCGGCAAGGAGCCGGACAGCGATCGGATGATCTCGCAATTCGCGTCAATGGGATCCTGAACAACGAAAACACAAGGGGAGGACATTATGCCGACTGGCACTGGTTCGCACGGCAGGCACCAATCGAAACGGGCGGCCGCGAGTGGCTGGATTGGATCCGCGCTGGAATACTACGACTTCTTCATCTATGCGACCGCGGCGGCGCTCGTATTCCCGCAGCTGTTCTTTCCTTCCACCGACCCGACCGTCGCGATCGTCGCATCGCTGGCGACCTACGGGGTCGGCTATGTGGCACGTCCGATCGGCGCGTTCGTGCTCGGCCATTGGGGCGACACTCATGGCCGCAAGAACGTCTTGCTGATTTGCATGTTCATGATGGGCATCTCGACGATGCTGGTCGGCGTGCTGCCGACCTACAGCCAAGTCGGCATCCTGGCACCGGTCCTGCTGGTGGTCCTGCGCCTCATCCAAGGGTTCGCCGTCGCCGGCGAGATTTCCGGCTCGTCGTCGATGATCCTGGAACACGCGCCGTTTGGCCGCCGAGGCTTCTTCTCATCTTTCACGCTCCAAGGCGTGCAGGCGGGCCAGATCTTCGCCGCCGCCGTGTTCATCCCGCTAGCCCGGACGATGCCTCACGATCAGTTCATGGAATGGGGGTGGCGGGTGCCCTTCCTGCTCAGCGTTCTCGTCATCATCGCCGGCTACTTCATCCGTCGCAACGTCGACGAGACCCCGGCCTTCACCGCCGAAGAAACGAAGGGCAGCGTCCCTCGCGCGCCCATCCCGGACGCCTTCCGGCTCGGCTGGGCCGACATGCTGCGTGTGGTCTGCATGGCGTTGATGAACGTCATCCCCGTGGTCGCCACGGTGTTCGGCGGCGCTTATGCGGTGCAAAAGGCCTATGGCATCGGCTTCGCAGCCGACGTCTATCTCTGGATCCCGGTCATCGGAAACGTGATCGCGGTGCTCGTGATCCCGTTCGTCGGAAACCTGTCCGACCGCATCGGCCGCCGGCCGCCCATTATCGTCGGCTCGCTCTGCGCAGGCGCGCTGTCGTTCGGCTATCTCTATGCCATCAGCATCCACAGCGTTAGCCTGGCGGTGGCTATGTCGGTGCTCATGTGGGGCATCGTCTACCAAGGCTACAACGCGACCTTCCCGTCGTTCTATCCGGAGCTGTTCCAGACCCGGGTTCGCGTCACGGCCATGGCGATCGCTCAGAACGTCGGGACGACGATCACGGCCCTGCTGCCGGCACTGTTCGCGATCGTCGCTCCCCCCGGTGCTGCCGACATCCCGGTGACGATCGGCGCCCTCACGCTCGGCATCACGGCCATCGCCGCGGTTGCCGCATTCACGGCCCGCGAGACCTACCGCCTGCGGATCGACGACCTCGGCCATAGGGACGCAGTCCCCATGAGCAAGAGCGAGTACGACAAGTTGCGCGCGCAGTCGTTCGAGCGCGAACGCGCCTCCGTCCCTGCCTAAGGTCGGCTGGAAGGCATCCGACGGGCAGTAACGGGCCGGCCCGTGTCGAGTTTGGTGCGTGTTGAAGCGTATGGAGATCGCCTAAGCGACAGAGCCCGAGCTCAGGTCTTGGATCTCAGCACGCTTGACGGACGGGAACGGCCGGCGCCACGGTGCCGGCCGTGACCCGTTCGCCAAGAGGCGTGCCCACGAGGATGTCCATGAAGCTGCACGGCTATTACCGCTCGTCCGCGTCCTTCCGCGTGCGGATCGCCCTCAACCTCAAGGGCATCGAGTACGAGACGATCCCGCATCACCTGCGCAAAGGCGAGCAGCGGGCGCCCGACTACCTGAAGCTCAATCCGCAAGGCTTCGTGCCGGTGCTCGAGGACGACGGCGAGCTCCTGCTGCAGTCCATGGCGATCATCGAGTACCTGGACGAGGCCTATCCGTTTCCGCCACTCCTGCCGGGCCACCCGGCCGACCGGGCGCGGGTCCGGGCGATCGCGCAGATGGTGAGCTGCGACATCCATCCGATCGACAATCTCCGGGTGCTCCGCTACCTGCGCCATGAGCTGGGTCATGACGAAGCCACGGTGCAGCGCTGGTACAATCACTGGATCGCCGAAGGCTTCGCGGCGCTCGAGACTTTCCTTGCCGGCTCGGACCAGACCGGCCGCTTCTGCCACGGCGAGACGCCGACGCTCGCCGACGTCTGCCTCGTGCCGCAGGTCGTGAACTCGCAGAACTTCAAGCTCGACCTCGAGCCCTATCCGACCATCCGCCGGATCCACGAGGCCTGCCTCGGTTACGCCGCCTTCGAGGACGCGTTGCCGAAGAACCAGCCCGACGCGGAATAAGGGACGGGCGCCCTCAGCCCTTGCGGACCGCGGCGATCGCGTCCTGGAAGTCCTTGAGCTCGACCGCACCCGGCAGCAGCGTGTCGCCGATCACGAAGCTCGGCGTGCCGGTGATATCGAGCGTCTTCGCCAGATCGTAATTATGCTTCAGGATCGCGTCGATCTCGGGCGATTCGGCTTCCTTCTTGACCTGGGCCGGATCGAGCCCGACCGATTTCGCGACCTCGAGCGTCCGGTCGTCGTCGACCTTGGTCTTGAGCGCGAACATCGCCTCATGGAATTCGGCGTATTTGCCGTGCTTGCGCGCGACCAGCGCAACGCGCGAGGCGAAGACCGATTCCTTGCCGAGGATCGGGAATTCCTTCATGACCACGCGCACCTTCTGGTCCTGCCCGATCAACGTCTGCAGGGTCGGCGCCGTCACCTTGCAGTAGGGGCAGCGGTAGTCGAAGAATTCGACGATGGTCACGTCGCCCTTGGGATTGCCGATGACCGGCGAGGTCGGGTCCTGCTCCAGCTCCTCGCGATGGGACTGGATCAGCGCCTTGGTCTGGCTTTCCTCGTCCTGCTTCATGCTCGCCTCGGCATGCGCGATCGCATCGATCAATGCCTTGGGATTGTTCATGAAGTAGTCGTGGATCAGCTTGTTGACCTGGTCGGTCTGGGCCTGGGTCAACGCGTCGTCAGCCCGCGACATGGCCGGGACGGCGGCGAGGGCCAGGACCGGCAGCAGCAACAGGGAACGGCGGAGCGAATGGATCATCGGGTCATACTCTAGGGCATCCTCGGCGGCGCCGAGGGACGGCCGCCACCATGGGCGCCACCATAGGCGCCCGGCAGCACCGGCGGCAACCCTGGCCGGCGCGCCGGAGCGATCCCGATTTGGTGATCGCTGCCCTTGGCGATCAGCCGTTGTCGGGGTTGACCTTGGCCTCGCGGCGGATGTCGTCGGCCCGGAGCCAGCCCGGCGAGCCGCGCGGCAGAAGCTGCGAGGCGCGGGTCGCCTGCATCCCGGCGGCCTTGCGGTCGCCCGCGAGCAGCGCCTCTTCGGCGAGCGCCAGTGCGGCATTGCCGATGTTGCCGGTCCGCCCCTCGGCGATGCCCAGCTGGTGCCAGCCGTCCGAGTTGGTATTGTCCATGCGCACGGCCTCGCGCAAGAGGCCGACCGCGTCGGCCGCCATGGCCTTGTCGCCCTCGTTCTCGAGTTCCGCCGTCGCGAGCTCGACCTTGAGCAGCGGCTCCTTGGGCAGGAGGGTGACGGCTCGCTTGTAGGGCGCCACCGCGTCGCGGATGTGGCCGCTCTCGAACAGGATCTGCCCCTTCAGCTCCTGGAAATAAGGATCGTCGGGCTTTTCCTTGATGAGGCTGTCCATCTCGGCCATGGCCTTGTCGTGCATCGGCACGCGGTGATAGGCGATGGCGCGGGCGTAGCGGGCGTAAAGGCTCTGGTCGCTCTCCGGATAGAGCTGCGTCACCTGGCCTGGCGGCAGGAGGAAGCCGCGCAGCTTCGCCAGCATGCGCTTGTGCATCTCGTCGAAGCCCGGTGGGTCCGGCGCGTCGGACGACTTGGAATGCGCAACATGATCGCGCACGAAATCCACGCGGCTGCTGGTCAGGGGATGGGTGCGCAGGTACGGGTCCTGGTTCGCCGGCAGCAGGTATTCTTCCTTTTCAAGGATCTGGAAGAATTCGAGCAGGCCGCGCGAGGATTGGTTGGTGCGGTCGAGGAAGCCCACGCCGGCCTGGTCGGCACGCTCCTCCTGGCCGATCGAATAGGCGAAGAGCGAGCGCAGGCCCATGGATTGGCCGGCGGCGGCACCGGCGGCCGCGACCGAGCCGTCGCGCGCCACGACCGAGGCGGCGGCACCCAGGACGAAGGCGATGATGCTCTGCGCGGTCGCGTTGTCGAGCGCCTCCTGGCTGCGCGCCAGATGACCGCCTGCCATGTGGCCAGTTTCGTGCGCGATCACGCCCACCACTTGGTTCGCCCGTTGGCTCTTGAGCAAGAGCCCTGTATTGATGAACAGACGTTGCCCACCCGCCACGAAGGCATTGATCTGAGGATCGTTCACCAAATAGATCTGGACGAAATCGGCATCGAGCCCCGCTGCACGGAACAGGGGCGTGGCATAGGCACGGATCGTATTTTCGATCTCGGCATCACGGATCAGGCCCGGCGCATCCTGTGCGGCGGCGGGACGACTGAACGTGACGGCCGCGATCATCGCCAGGACGAGGACCCGGGAGAGAATGGCATTCAGCAAGAGCGGCATCCTTTCGACGTCGGCCAATATCGAGCCGATCGCCGTGCGGCGTCAATCTGCCGGACGGACGCGCCGGCACGTCGCCCGCGCCACGGTCAGCGGGCTCGTGGCCCTGTCGCTCACCGGGTCGCTCACCGGCTGCAGCTGGTTTTCGGCCGATGCGCCGGCCGAGATCGCCAAGCCGATCTCGACCCGCTATCTGGGCTCGGTCGTCGCGGATGAGCCGGAGGCGGTCGGCCTCGGCGACCAGATGCTGCGGCTCAACGGCAATGCGGCCGATGCCGCGGCCGCGGTCGCCCTCATGCTGACGGTCACGCTGCCGTCGCGCGCCGGGCTCATGGGCGGCGGCGCTTGCCTCGTGCGCAATACCGAAAGCGCCGAGGTCGAGGCGATCAACTTCCTGCCGCAGGCGGTTCCTGGCAGCGCCATCGAGGTGCCGGGCCTGGTGCGCGGCATCGCGGCGCTGCAGGCCCGGTACGGTGTGCTCGACTGGCGCCAGGTCGTGGTCGGCGTCGAGCGGATCGCACAGTCGGGCGTGCCGGTGGCGCAACAGCTGACGGCCGATGCCGGCGCGGCAGGCGTCGCGCTGCCGCCAGGCCCGCGCCATTCGGAGCCCGATCTGGCAGCGGTGTTCAGCCAGCTGCGCCTCAACGGTGCCAGCGACTTCTACACGGGCAATGTGGCGCGCCAGCTCGTCGCTGCCGGCGTGCCGGCGCAGCCGCTTGCGAGCTATGCGCCGACCTGGCACCCGGCGACCCGCGTCGCTGCCCGGAACGACTGGCTCTATTTCGCGCCCGGATCGGCGGGACGGGTTGCCGCCGCCAGCTTCAGCGCGCTGCTCGACGATTCGGCGGCGGTGTCCGATCCGGTCGCCCGTTACCGCATCGCGCGCGCGGCTTCCGCCACGGCTGAGGCCTCGATCATCCCCGGCGCCAGCGTGGCGGCGGACGAGCCGTCCGCGAGCACGGGCTTCATCGTCGCCGACGCCTCCGGTCGCGTCGTCACCTGCACGCTCTCCATGGGCAAGCTGTTCGGCACTCGGCAGAAGCTCGCGGCGCCGGCGCTCTATGCCGCGGCGCCGATCGCCGGCGACCCTGCGGCCCAACTCGGCCTCGTGCCGGCCATCGCCTATAATGCCAACGTCAACCAGGTGCTGGGCATCTATGCCGGCAGTGGCGGCACCTCGGCCCCGGCCGACGTGGCGGCCATCGCCTTCGGCGTGCTGCGCAAGGATGATCCGGCGCCTGTCGCGGTCGAGGACCTGCGCCGGCCGGACGACACCGGTGCCACGCAGGTGCCGGACCGGGTGGCGGCTCTCGCCTGCCCGAACGGATTGGTGCGCAGCCCCAAGACCTGCACCATTGCCAAGGATCCGCGCGGCTGGGGCTTCGCGCAGACGGTCGATCTGTTGAGGTAGCGATGACGCTGAAGCGTGGGACGCGGGGGCAGATCCCGTCGTTCCTGGTCATGGACGTGCTGCGCGAGGCCAACCGGCTCGCCCATGAGGGTGCCGACATCCTGCATCTGGAGGTCGGCCAGCCGTCGACCGGCGCGCCGGAAGGCGTCGTCGCCGAGGCGACGCGCCTGCTGCGCGCCTCGCCCCTGGGCTATACCGATGCGCTGGGTGTGCCGCGCCTCAGGGAACGCATCGCCGAGCACTACAAGGCGACCTATGGCGTCGCGGTCGACCCGGGCCAGGTCGCGGTCACGGTCGGCGCGTCCGGCGCCTTTCTCCTGAGCTTCCTTGCGGCGTTCGACGCAGGCGACCGCGTGGCGCTCGCGGCACCCGGCTATCCGGCCTATCGCCACATCCTGACCGCACTCGACATCGAGGCGGTCGAGATCGAGGCAACGGAGGAGGATCGCTTCCAGCCGACGCCGGCGCTGCTTGACAAGGTCCCGGGCCGAATCGACGGGCTGATCGTCGCGAGCCCGTCCAATCCGACCGGCACCATGATCCCGCCGGCCGAGTTCGCGGCCCTCTCCGCCTATTGCGCGAAGCGTGGCATCCGGCTCATCTCGGACGAGATCTATCACGGCATTACCTATGGCATGGCGCCGACGACCGCGGCGTCGGTGGCACCCGACGCCTTCGTTATCAATAGCTTCTCCAAATATTTCTCGATGACCGGCTGGCGCCTGGGCTGGATGATCGTGCCGGCGGATCTGGTGCGCGCCGTCGAATGCCTGGCGCAGAACATGGTAATATCGGCGCCGACGCTGTCGCAGGCGGCGGCGATCGCCGCGTTCGATTGCCATGACGAGCTGCAGACGAACGTCCGCCGGTACGCGGCCAATCGCGAGCTCCTGCTGAACGAGCTGCCCAAGGCAGGCTTCTCGCATTTCGCGCCGCCGGACGGGGCGTTCTATCTCTATGCCGACGTCGCGAGCCTGACCAACGACAGCCAGGAATTCTGCCGCCGCATGCTGGTCGAGACCGGCGTCGCGGCGGCACCCGGCAAGGATTTCGACGGCGGGCGCGGCAACCGCTTCGTCCGGTTCTCCTTCGCCGGCTCGACCGAGACCATGGCGACGGCAGCCCAGCGGCTCGCCGCCTGGCGCCGCTGACGAGGCGGGGCTCGGGATGGATCCTCGGTTCAAAGCGACGACGATCGGCCATGCCGATCATCGTTTCTGCAGCCCGCTGTCAGCCGAAAAGGCAGCACGGCTGATCGATCTCCTGGACCTGTCGCCAGGCGCGCGCGTCGTCGACATCGGCTGCGGCAAGGCGACATTGCTGCTCGACGTGCTCGAGCGCTATCCGGACGCGACGGGGGTCGGGGTCGACATCAACGCCGCCTTCCTCGACGAGGGCGAGGCGATCGCCCAGGAGCGCGGACTCGCCGGCCGGGTGACCCTGATCGACGAGGACGCGACCATTCATCTCGCCCATGACGAGGGGTTCGCGGCCGCGATCTGCCTGAGCGCGAGCCACGCGCTCGGCGATTACGGCGGCTTGCTCGCGACCGCCTTCTCCGTGCTCGATCCAGGCGGGCTGCTGCTGGTCGGCGAGGGCTATTGGCGTCAGCAGCCGCATCGCTCTTACCTGGCCGTGCTCGGCGCTGACGAGGAGGAGCTTACCGATCACGCCGGCAATGCGGAGCGGGCGGTGCGCGCCGGCTTCCAGGTGCTTTACACCACGACGGCCAACCCAGACGAATGGGACGAATACGAAGGGCTCTATTGCCGGGCGAAGCTGCGCTGGGCCGCTGCAAACCCGCGCGATCCGGACGCGGCCACCATCGCGGCAGATGCCCAGCGCTGGCACGACGCCTATCTGCGCTGGGGTCGCCAGACCCTCGGCATTGGCTACTACCTGTTGCGCCGGCCGTAGCGTTCCACAGGGGGCGAGCTGACCGGGCCGGCGTGAAGCCCCCCGCCGCTGGTCTGGTGTTGTGCGGGGGCCGAGAAGGACCGGCGAAACGCCGGCCCTCCGGCTTTTATCGAAGGCTAGGTCCCGATCGGCCGTGCTACGGCGTGATTGAGGGCGGCCTGGATGTCGCCCTCCCAGGCCGCGCGCGGCAGTTCGTAGACCAGCTCGATCTCGTTGCCGTCCGGGTCGCTCAGATGGACGCTATGGGTGGCGCCGCGCTCGATCTGGCGGTGCAGCGCCACGCCCTGGCCCATCAGGAACCGGACCTGCCGCTGCCATGCCTCGCGGCTCGGATAGGTAATGGCGACATGGTGCAGCACCTGGGGATGCGGAGCGAGGTCGGCCGGCATCGACGGTTGCTCGATGAGGGCAACGTCATGATGCCGGAGCTTGCCGTCCTGTTCGCCGCTATAGAAGCGCATGCGCGCGACGGGCTGGCCGTCCGGTCCTGTTCGCTGCCAGGTGCCGACCTGGCGGAAGCCGAGACAGCCGGTCCAGAAGCGATGGGCGCGATCGAGGTCGCGCACGTTGAGGACGAGGTGATTGAGGCCGCTCGGGGTTTCAGGCTGAAGCGTCATCGGGGTCTCCAGTGAGGGAGCGCCTCGGCCGCGGCAGGAAAGACGTTCCAACGGCATGGCCTCGGCGCCGCCGAACGGTCGAGGCCGGAATGGCATCGTCGGTTCGGGCTTGCGCGTTGGTTGACGTTGAACGCTTACGGTTGCGATCGATTCGCAACGGATGCTGTGTAGCATCCGCCCGCAGCGGTTGACAAGCGATATCGGGCAGCCGTATATAGAAAGAACGTTCTATATGGAGTGGCCATGCGTGCGACGACGGAAGAGGTGCGGGATCGGTTGCTGGATGCGGCGGAGCGGCTCATCTATCGCGATGGCATCCATGGCACCGGCGTCGACACGATCCTCTCCGAGGCGTCGGTCGCCCGCATGAGCCTCTACAACCAGTTCGGCAACAAGGACGGCCTCGTGCTGGCGGCGCTGGAACGGCGCGATCGGCGCTGGATGGTCTGGTACGAGGCGCGGGTGACGGCGCTGGCACCGGCCGGGCGCGGGCGGGTGCTGGCATTGTTCGATGCGCTGGGCGAGTGGTTCCGCGAGCCGGATTTCCACGGCTGCGCCTTCATCAATGCCGCGGGCGAGCTGGCGGACCCGGCGCATGAGGTCCGCCATCTGGCCGCCCGGCACAAGCAGGCGCTCGCGCGCTTCGTTACCGAGGTTGCGGCGGCGGCCGATGTGCCGACGCTCGCTCGTCCGCTGTTTCTGCTGGTCGAGGGGGCCATCGTGACCGCCATGGTCGAAGGCTACCCCGACGCCGCGGCGGACGCCCGCGCCGCGGCCGAGCATATGCTCGCTGCCGGGTGAGGGTTTGAGCCTGTAGTATATCGATCGTTCTATATATAGGAGAATATCGTGCCTGCACCTATCATCAAGCCGCCGTTCACCGAAGAGACCGCCCGCGCCAAGGTCAAGGCCGCGGAGGATGCCTGGAATACGCGCGATCCGGACCGAGTGGCGCTCGCCTATACGCCCGACTCCGATTGGCGCAATCGCGATCGGTTCATCCGCGGCCGAGACGAGATCCGCGCGTTCCTCCGCGAGAAATGGGCGCGCGAGCAGGATTACTATCTGCAGAAAGAGCTGTTCTGCTTCTCCGACACGCGCATCGCCGTCTGCTTCCAGTACGAATGGCACGATGCCGACGGGCAATGGTGGCGGTCCTACGGCAACGAGAACTGGGACTTCGATGCCGAGGGGCTGATGGAGCGGCGCCAAGCCAGCATCAACGACGTGAAGATCGCCGAGGCCGACCGGAAGTTCCGCGGCAAGCGGTAGGGGCACTACGTCATCCCCGCGAAGGCGGGGATCCAGGGTTGCTCCGAAGGCGTTGGCCGATGCTGACACCAACCACGAGCCCCGAGAAGCCGCTCTGGATTCCTGCCTGCGCGGGAATGACGGAGGGATGAAATGAGAAGCCCCGGATGGCGGGACCATCCGGGGCTCTCTGTTTCGCACGCCTCAGCGGTTACTCGATCAGGCGCTTCCACCAGCCACGGCGCGGCGGCGAGGGCGGCTCGACCGGGATCGGCTCGGCGGCTGCCGCGGCCGGTTCGGCTGCTGCTGGTTCCGCCTCGACGGCCAGCGGCGCATCGGCAACCTGGGCCGCCACGGGCTCCGGCTCCGGCACGATCGCCGGTGCCACCGGCGCTTCGGCCGCCGCAGGCTCGACGGCTGGAGGCTCGGCGACTGGGGGTTCGGCGATCGGGGGTTCGGCGATCGGGGGTTCGGCGATCGGGGGCTCGAGGGCCGCCGGTTCGGCGGGAAGTTCGACCGCCGAAGGCTCTGCCGTAGCCGGCTCGACCGGCGCTTCCGCCGCCTTCTTGCGCGGCGCGCGACGACGCTTTGGCTTCTCGGCCACCTCCGTTGCCGGCTCGGCCGGTGCTGCGGCTTCCGCCGCGACCACTTCGGCCGGGGCCTCCGCTGCCGCTTCCGTGGCCTTCTTGCGCGGCGCGCGACGGCGCTTGGGCTTTTCCTCGGCGGCCGCTTCGGCCTGTGCCGCTGCGGGCTCGGACGCGATCTCGGTCACGACGGGCGCCGCAGCAGCCTCGCCCGACGGAGCCTCGACCGACGGAGCCTCGACCGGCTCGGCCGTAACCGGTGCGGGCGCTGCCGGTTGGTCCTCGCCCCCTTCCATGTCGAACAGCGGCTCGCGACCGTCGCGGGCGAAATCGAGCGCGGAAGGATAAGCGAGCGGATCGTCATCGGCCGGATAGCCCGCTTGAGGCGCCGCCGAACCGGTCTCCTCGTCGCGCCGCCGCCGGCGGCCGCCGCGCTTGCCGCGCCGGCGACGCTTGCGCTCGGCATCGGACACGCCGTCATGGCCCGCGGCCTCGACCGGCGCCGGTGCGCCCTCTGCTTCCTCGCCGTCGGCCGCTGCTTCGTCCGGGCCTTCGGCGCCCTCTTCCTCGTCCTCGTCGGCGCTCTCCTCGCCGTCTTGCATCTGCGCCTGCTCGTCGCCGCCGCGCCGCCGCTTGCGCCGCCGCCGCTTGCGCCGCGGGCGATCCTCGTCGCCGCCGGCCTCGGCACTCTCGGCATGCTCGCCGACCGCGGCTTGCTCGCGGACCTCGCCCTCGGCCTCGGCGGCCTCGTCGAGCCCTTCCTCGATATATTCCTCTTCCTCTTCCTCCGGCACGGGGGTCGCCGTCGGCATCGGCAGCGCGTCCAGCTCCTGCTGGGTGAGCGCGCGCACGCGCTCCAGCCGGAACGCCGGCGGCACCAGCGTGTCGTCCTGCAGGACCATGACGCGGAAGCCGTAGCGCTGCTCGATCATCGACAGCGTGTCGCGCTTCTGGTTCAGCACATAGAGCGCGATCGGCGTCGGCACGTAGATCGCGATCTCCGCGGTGCGGCGGCGGATGCCTTCTTCCTCGAGCGCGCGCAGCACGACGAGCGCCGTCGATTCGGTCGAGCGGATCGTCCCGGTGCCGTTGCAGTGCGGGCAGACCTGGGTCGAGGCCTCGATCAGGCTCGAGCGCAGGCGCTGGCGCGACAGTTCCAGGAGGCCGAACGGGCTGATGCGGCCGAGCTGGATGCGCGCCCGGTCGTTCTTCATCGCCTCCTTGAGCTTGCGCTCGACGGCGCCCTGGTTGCGGCCGTCCTCCATGTCGATGAAGTCGATGACGACGAGGCCGGCCAGGTCACGCAAGCGGAGCTGGCGTGCGATTTCCTCGGCGGCCTCGAGGTTGGTCTTGGTCGCCGTCTCCTCGATGTTGCGCTCTTTGGTCGAGCGGCCGGAGTTGACATCGATCGAGACCAGCGCCTCGGTCGGGTTGATGACGATGTAGCCGCCCGAGCGCAGCTGGACGACCGGGTTATGGATCTGGTCGATCTGGGCGTCGACCTGGAAACGGTGGAACAGCGGGATCGCCGGGTCGCGATAGGGCCGGACGCGTGCGGCATGGCTCGGCATGAGCATGCGCATGAATTCCTTGGCCGTGCGGTAACCGTCCTCGCCCTCGACCAGCACCTCTTCGATGTCGCGGCTGTAGAGGTCGCGGATCGCGCGCTTGATCAGGCTGCCTTCCTCATAGATGAGCGCCGGCGCCGACGACTGCAGGGTCATCTCGCGGATCTCGTCCCAGAGCCGCAGCAGATACTCGTAGTCGCGCCTGATCTCGGCCTTGGAGCGCTCGCTGCCGGCGGTACGGACGATGACGCCCATGCCCTCCGGCACCTCCAGCTCCTCCATCAGCTCCTTCAGGCGCCGACGGTCGGTGGCCGAGGTAATCTTGCGCGACACGCCGCCGCCACGGCCCGCGTTCGGCATCAGCACGCAATAGCGGCCGGCGAGCGACAGATATGTGGTGAGCGCCGCACCCTTGTTGCCGCGCTCCTCCTTCGTCACCTGGATCAGCAGGATCTGCCGGCGCTTGATGACTTCCTGGATCTTGTAGGTGCGGTAGTGCCGGGTGCGCGGGCGCGTCTGCACTTCCTCGAAATCGTCGCCGCCCACGGTCTCGACCGTGATCGGCGCCTCTTCCGTCTGCTGGATGTGGCTGGCGTGCTCAGCCTCGGAGACGGCGCCTTCGACGGTTTCGACCGTCGTTGGCGTCGCGATATCCTCGACCGTCGCCTCTTGTGCCGGATCGAACGGGGCCGGATCGAACGGTACGGGCTCGGTCACCTGGACCGCATAGACGGCGCCGACGGCGATGCCATCGGTCGCAGCCTGGGCCGGCGGCTCGTAGGCGGCCGGCGCGGGGGCGACTGGTGCGGGGGCGTCCGGCGCGAGAGTGACCGGCGCGGGCGCCGACTCGAAGTCGGGCTCGCCCGCCTCGGCATGCGGCGTGTGGCCGTCGTCATCCGGCTGCTCGGCATGCTCGTGGCGGTCGTCATACCCGTGCCGGGCGTCATACCCGTTGCCGTCGCCGGGCTCGTCCCCGTCGTGCTGGTCGTAGTGTTCCTGCCGGTCGTGGTGTTCATGTGCGTCCGAGGCGGCGGACTCGTCGTGGCCGTGCTCCTCGTCATAGCGCTCGGCCGCGAGCATCGCTTCGCGGTCGCCGATCGGGATCCGGTAATAGTCCGGATGGATCTCGCTGAAGGCGAGGAAGCCGTGGCGGTTGCCGCCGTATTCGACGAAGGCCGCCTGCAAGGACGGCTCTACCCGCGTCACTTTCGCGAGGTAGATGTTGCCCTTGATCTGTTTCTTGGTGGAAGTCTCGAAGTCGAATTCCTCGAGACGGTTGCCGTTGAGAACGACGACCCGGGTTTCTTCGGGATGCGTCGCATCGATCAGCATGCGTCGTGCCATCAGGCATGTACTCCGGAGCACGGCCGGTCTCACGCCGTGCGAAGACCGGCGTGGCAGCGCGCTCTCGTTTGGCCGGGCCGGCGGAACCCTCGAAAACATCCTGCCGAACGGCGATCTTATGCTCGCCATGGCTGGGTTCATCGGGTCCCCGCAATCCGGACGAATTCGCCGAATCTGGCCGCGGGGGTTTCATCACAGGATCCTCTGGAGATCTACGCCCCCGCCGGAACCCGGTCGGAGCGCTAAGGGCCGCATCCGACGATCGGGCATTCCGGGGCGACGTCGCCGTTTCGATCTCGTCGATTCGGCTCCCCCAGGGATTTTCGCAAAACCGACAATAAAGAGCGCCGACCGGATCGACAACCCTTAAAGCGTTGGCCCTGATGATTGGCCAACTGCCGAGAATTTGGCGAAATCGTGGCGACTGCAGCGCTTCACTCTGCCGGAACCTACGGGGCAGCCGCGACGTAAATACGCTTGGCAAGGCCGGTCGCAAAGCGCCATACCGGACGAGCCGGGAAGGGGTCTTTTGACCCGCCGGCCGCCGGTTGGTTCGGCGCCCGCTCTTGTCCGATGAGCTCGTTGCCGCGCATGCGCTATGTTCAATCGCTGCTGTTCACGCTGTTTCTGCTCCTGGCGCTTGGCGCCGGGGCTGGATTCGTCGTCTATCAGCACTACGCCGCCGACCTGCCCGACTTCCAGCAGCTCGCCGACTACCAGCCGCCGATCACGACGCGCGTCCATGCCGGCGATGGCCGGCTGCTCGCGGAATATGCGACGGAGCGCCGTGTGTTCGTGCCGATCTCGGCCATCCCGCCGCGCGTGGTCCAGGCGATGCTGGCGGCGGAGGACCGGGAGTTCTTCAGCCACGGCGGCGTCAATCCGGCGGCCATGGTGCGCGCGGCGATCCAGAACCTGATGCATGCCGGGCAGGGGCGCCGCCAGATCGGCGCCTCCACCATCACGCAGCAGGTCGCGAAGAACATGCTGCTGGGCGACCAGTACAGCTACGTCCGCAAGATCAAGGAAGCGATCCTCGCGGTGCGCATGGAGCAGGCGCTCTCGAAGGAGCGCATCCTCGAGCTCTACATGAACGAGATCAATTTCGGCCGCGGCGCCTACGGCATCGCGACCGGTGCGCTCGTCTATTTCAACAAGTCGGTCGACGAGCTCACCGTCTCCGAGGCGGCGTTCCTTGCCGGCGCGGTCAAGGGCCCGACCAACTATGATCCGGCGCGCCACTACGACGCGGCCAAGGCGCGGCGCGACTACGTCATCGACGGCATGTGGAAGATCGGCGCCATCACCGAGGCCGAGGCGAAGGCGGCCGAGGCCGAGCCGATCGTGCTCCGCAAGCGTGACGAGACCCAGGTCTTCTCCGCTCCCTATTTCACCGAAGAGGTGCGGCGCGAGCTCATCCAGCGCTTCGGCGAGGACAAGGTCTACAAGTCCGGCCTGTCGGTCCGTACCAGCCTCGATCCGATCCTGCAGACCTATGCCGACAAGGCGCTCCGGGACGGGCTCGTGACCTATGACCGGCGCCACGGCTGGCGCGGCCCCGTCACCCATCTCGACATCAATCCCGACGCCAAGGGCTGGAACCAGGCGCTGGCGGCCGTGCCGGTGCCGGGCGGTTCGGTGCCCTGGAAGCTGGCGCTCGTGCGCGAGGTCAAGCCCGACGCCGCCGAGATCGGCTTTGCCGACGGTTCGACCGGCACCATCCCGATGAAGGAGATGGAATGGGCCCGGCCGACGCTCGAGGATCAGCGTGTGGGTGTGACGCCCAAGACCGCCGAGCAGGTGGTGAAGCGCGGCGACGTCGTGCTGGTCGAGGCGGTGATGAGCGAGCCGCCGGTCCCAGCCAAGCCCACCACGGCCAAGCCCGTCGCCAAGGGCAAGGGCGCGAAGCCGGTTGCCGAACCGTCGCCGCCAGTTGCAACGCCCACTGCGGTGCCCGCCAGCCCGCCGACGATCGCCCATTGGGCGCTCCGCCAGATCCCGAACGTGTCGGGTGCCATGGTGGCGCTCGATCCCCACACCGGCCGCGTGCTCGCCATGGACGGCGGCTGGTCCTACGAGACGAGCCAGTTCAACCGGGCGACCCAGGCCTATCGGCAGATCGGCTCGACCTTCAAGCCGTTCGCCTATCTGGCCGCGCTCGACAATGGCATGACGCCCTCGACGCTCATCCTCGACGACCCGATCGAGATGGAGCAGGGGCCGGGCCTGCCCTTGTGGCGGCCGCATAATTTCGAGGGCGGCGAGGCGCCGGGCCCGCAGCCGCTGCGCGTCGCGATCGAGAAGTCCCTGAACCTCATGACCGTGCGCATGGCGACGACGATCGGCATCGACAAGATCGCGCCCTATGTCGAGCGGCTCGGGCTCATGGACAAGATGCCGCTGCTCTATTCCCAGGTGCTGGGCGCCGGCCAGACGACGCCGCTCAAGCTCGCGACCGCCTACGCCATGATCGACAATGGCGGCAAGCGCATCACGCCGTCGCTGATCGACCGGGTCGAGGACCGCGAGGGCAAGCTCGTGTTCAAGCACGATACGCGGGAATGCCCGCGCTGTGGCGACTACGACTGGGCGCCGGACGGTGAAGTGCCGACCCTGCCGGACGAGCGCGAGCAGGTGCTGGACCCGGCGACGGCCTACCAGATGGTCAACATCATGCAGGGCGTCATCCAGCGCGGCACGGCGGCCAATTCCGTCGGCAGCTATCTCAAGATGCCGCTCGCCGGCAAGACCGGTACCACGAACGACATGTTCGACACCTGGTTCGTCGGCTACACGCCCGACCTGGTGGTTGCGGTCTATGTCGGCTTCGATACGCCGCGCACCTTGGGCCGGCTGGAGCAGGGTGCGCGCACTGCGGCACCGCTCTTCACCGAATTCATGACCGATGCCTTGAAGGACAAGCCGCCGGTCGATTTCCGCATCCCGCCGGGCGTGCGCCTGGTGCGCGTCAATGCGGCGACCGGCAAGCTCGCCGAGGGCGGCGAGCGCAACATGATCTGGGAGGCGTTCAAACCCGGGACCGAGCCAACGCCGAACGATCAGGTCGTCGACGGCAGCGGCATCGACGTGGGCTCGATCGGCGATGCTCAGCAGAGCAACGCGCCGGCCGACGAGGACCAGGCCGTGCTGCAGGCCGGCCAGCCGCAGCAGCCGACGGCGATCACAGGCGCCGTGCCGCCTGGTATGGGCGCGGTCCCGCCGCCGCCCGGGCCGACCTCGGCCTCGCCCCTGCCGCCGCCGCCGACCACGGCACCGTCGACGGGGACGGGCGGTCTGTATTAGAAACCCTGCTTCGCGCCCGGGCGATCCGGTCCGGGCGCCGTTCTTGACCGATGGAGTGACGCATGCGTGCGGAAATTCAAGCGGTGGCCGACGAGATCCGCTCGTCGTTGGCCCTGCTGAGGAGGCATCTTTGACTGGGAGAAATCTCTCCGTCGCCTCGATGAACTGAACGCCCGGGCCGAAGACCCGAACCTGTGGAACGACGCCGCCGCCGCGCAGGAGGTGATGCGCGAGCGCAACCGGCTCGACACTGCTGTTAATGGCTATCGCAAGATCGAGGCCGAGCTCGCGGATACGCTCGAGATGATCGAGCTTGCCGAGGCCGAGGGCGAGGCGGAACTGGTCGCCGAGGCCGAGGCCAAGCTTGCGGCCTTGAAGGCCGAGGTCGCGAAGCGCGAGCTCGAAAGCCTCTTGTCGGGCGACGCCGACGCCAACGACTGCTATCTCGAGATCCATGCCGGTGCCGGCGGGACCGAGGCCCAGGACTGGGCCCTGATGCTGGTGCGCATGTACACGCGCTGGGCCGAGGACCACGGCTACAAGACCGACTGGCTGGAAGAGAGCCCGGGCGAAGAGGCGGGTCTCAAGTCCGCGACGCTCAAGATCATGGGCACCAACGCCTATGGCTGGCTCAAGACCGAGAGCGGCGTGCACCGGCTCGTGCGCATCTCGCCGTTCGACAGCCAGGCGCGGCGCCAGACCAGCTTTGCATCGGCCTGGGTCTATCCGGTGATCGACGACAAGATCGAGATCGACATCCAGGAAAAGGACTGCCGCATCGACACGTTCCGGGCTTCGGGCGCCGGCGGCCAGCACGTCAACAAGACCGACTCGGCGATCCGCATCACCCATATCCCGACCGGGATCGTGGTGTCATGCCAGCAGGACCGCTCGCAGCACCGCAACCGGGCGATCGCCTGGGACATGCTGCGGGCGCGCCTCTACGAGGCCGAGCTGCAGAAGCGCGAGGCCGCGACCGATGCCTTGAACGCCACCAAGACCGACATCGGCTGGGGCCACCAGATCCGCTCCTACGTGCTGCAGCCCTACCAGATGGTGAAGGACCTGCGCACCGGGGCCGAGACTGGCAATTCGGGGGCGGTGCTGAACGGCGATATCGACATGTTCCTCGAAGCCTCGCTCGCCTCGCGCTTGAAGGGCGTCGAGGGCAATGTGAGCGATCTCGACTGACGCGATCGAGAGGCCGCCGTCTTCGGGCGGCGGCCTCGCATCCCCCTATTGCAGCGAGAAAACCAGGTTCTGCGGTGTCCCCAAGTTCCGGGGTGTCCAGAGCGTCGCCCGCCAGCCGCCGTCCGGGTTGGTGGAATAGCCGGCGATCTGGCCGCGCTCGTTGATCGCCGCTGCCGCGCTGTCGGCGTAACCCGGCAACGGCGGCAGTTGCACCACCTGCCCCGCCGTCCAGAGCACGCCCCGACCATGGCCGACCGCCGGAAAATAGGCGCTGCCGGCGATCTGGCCGCGGTTGTTGATCGCCGCAGCGTCGCTGTAGCTGGCGCCGGGTGGCGTCAGATCGGTCATCGTGCCGTCGCTGTAGAGAAAGGCGTGGTATGTTGCGCCGATCACCTGTCCGACGACCTGGCCTCGGTCGTTGATCCCTTCGGCATTGCTGCTTTCCGTGGTTGCCGTGGGGGCGAGATCGAGGATCGTGCCGTGGGCGAACACGGCCGCGTGGTTGATGCCGCTGCCCACATCGGCCGTTCCGGCCGCAATGCCGAGGTCGTTCAAGGCATAGGCGATGCTGTAGCTGCCGTTCGGCAGCAGGCCCAGGTCGGTGGCGGCCCCGCCTTGGTAAAGCAGGGCGTGGGTCTGGCCGCTGATGATGCCATAGCCGGCGCCCTGGCCGCGCTGATTGATGGCGAGGCCGAAGGCGACGCTGCCGCCGGGCGCGCTGATGAGCTGCGTCTGGCCGCGCGCGAACAGCGCTGCGAAGGGCATCGGGTCGAGCCCCGGCTGAGACACGCCGGTGATGCCGATGCCGAGGCCGGCATCGTTGATCGCATAGCCGTTGGTGAAGTTCTGGCCCGGCGGAACGCCGAGATCGACGACCTTACCGTGGGTAAACAGCACCGCATGGGACAGATCGGACATGTCCTCGCGGTCGGAGAAGGCCGAGCCGATCACCTCGCCCCAGTCATTGATCCCGGCCGCGATGCTGTAGGCCTGGCCGGGCAGGGCGCCCAGGTCTACCGCCTGATAGGTGGGGGTGGCGCTGGACTGGGCACCGCTCTCGGCGCTGGCCAGAAGGCCGAGCGCCAGCAAAGGCACGAACAGGCGGAACCGGGCGCGGTCGCGTTTCATCGATGCCTCCCTTAGGGGGATGTTCGAAGCCGCTGCCGTGGCCGGCGGAAAGACGCCGCCCGCCGCTTCCCCTGAGGCGGCGGCGCCCCGTCTTCCGCAACTTGTGGCTATAGTCTGAGCCCGCTTTCTACCTTCGGCAAGGGCGCTCTCGCTGTTGGTCTCAAACCCCCAGAAAGGATTCCGCACCGATCGACCGGGAGCCGTTGGCCTTGCCGTCGAGGCCGTCATTCCAAACCCGTGCGAGATCGCGCATTTCGCGGGTGGGAACGGGGAGGTGGATGTACCCAGGCATCACCTGCCTCCAGGATTCTGGGATGGTCTTCGACACCGCCCTGGCGGAGCCGGGCGGTCATCGTCGTCCATCGGCGCGCAATGTCACTGCAGACCACGGTATCTTCAGGCTGAGGCGGCGTCCCAGTCCGGCGCGAAGGGCGGGCGGACGAGGCGCTGATCCTTCGGCAGGGCCGCGATCGAACGGCGGTCCTCGTCGTCGAGCCGGATCGTCAGCGCCTCCAGATTGGCCTGCTGGCTTTCCTTCCGGGCGGCCTTGGGAATGGCCAGGACGTTCGGCTGATCCAGCAGCCAGGCGATCGCGACCTGCGCTCCGGTCGCGCCGTGCTTGCGGCCGATGGCGGCGAGGGTCTCGTCGGCGGCGGCCCGGCCCTGCGCTAACGGCGCATAGGCCGTGAGCGCGATGCCGTGGCTGCGCAGATAGGCCAGCATCGGCTGCTGAGACAGGAAGGGGTGGTATTCCACCTGATGGACCGCGAGCGGCGCGCCGATCTCGTCCACGGCCTTGCGGATCATCGGCAGGTTGAAGTTGCACACGCCGATCCCCTTGACCAGCCCATCGGCGCGCAGCCGCATCAGCGCCTCCAGGGTCGCGGCCATGTCCATGTCGCGGGCCGGCCAATGGACCAGATAGAGATCGACATGGTCGAGCCGCAGCTTGTTCAGGCTGGTCTCGAACGCCCGGCGCAGCGCGTCCGGCGCCAATTGGTCGTGCCAGACCTTGGTCGTGACGAACAACTCGCTCCGCTTGACGCCCGAGGCGGCGATGGCCGCGCCGACGGCGGCTTCGTTCTCGTACATCGCGGCGGTGTCGATATGCCGGTACCCCAGCGCGATGGCGCTTTCAACGACCGGCTGTGCATCCCCGCCCGGCATCCGGAAGGTGCCGAGGCCCAGGCGGGGAATGTCGATGCCCTGGCTCTGGATCGTCTGCATGGTCAACTCCTCTCAAAGGTTGCCGAATTAGGCCGCGGCGGCTTTCACCAGCTTCGCGATCACCTCGGCGAGGGGCGTGTTTCCCTTGATCGCCGAGCGGCCCTGGTCGGCGAATTCGATCCAGCCCTCGTTGAAGCCGTCGAGCATGCGGATGCGCGGCGTCGGGTTCTTCATGCCCTGCGAGACGAAGAGCGTCTCCCAGCTTGCGCGGGGCACGATCGCGACACGCACCGGTTGTCCCAACGCCGAGGCAAAGGCCTCTGCCAGATCGTTCGGCGACACGCGCGCCGGTCCCTCCAGTTCGACGACCCGCGTGCCGTTCCAATCCTCCACCAGGAGATCGGCGGCGACGCTGCCGACATCTTGCGTCGCGACCATCGGGAAGGCCCGGCCGGCCGGCTGCAGGAAGCTGTGCAGCACCCCTTCCCGTGCCGAAGCCACATCCCACAGGGCATTCTCCATGAACCAGCCGGGCCGCAGGAACGTCACCGGCAGGCCGGTAGCGCGGACAGCCTCTTCCATCAGGGTGCGCTGGGTCAGGAGGTTGTCGTGCGGCGCGTCGGCGCCGATGGTCGACAGGCACAGCACCTTCTTCGGCCTGGCTTTGTCGAGCGCGGCGGTAAGGGCATCGATGACCACCCGGGCCTCGGGATAGCCCGGCGCCGGGTCGAATTCGGAAGGCGGCAGGATGAAGACGCCGTCCGCGCCCTCGAAGGCGGCGGCGAGCCGGTCCGGCTCTTCCATCCCGGCCAGCGCGACCTGGCAGCCACGTGCCGACCAGGCCTCCGCCTTCGCCGCGTCGCGCAGGACTGCGCGCACCGACCGGCCCTGGGCCAGCAGCTTGCGGCCGAGCGCGCCGCCCACCTTGCCGGTGATTCCTGTGATTGCGTACATGATGTCTCTCCCTAGGATCGTGAGGGGTTGGGCTCAGGCCAGACCGGCATGGAGTTCGCGCTCGAAGGTGCCGTAGAGGGCGACGACCTTCGGGTCGTAGAAGGGCAGGATCTGGGTGAAGAGAGCGCCGGTGACCTTTCGCACCGGATCGAGCCAGAAATAGCAGTTCAGCAATCCGGCCCAAGAGATGCTGCTGGCGGAGCGGCCGTTGGGGCCTGGCTGCGTGTTGATGTCGAAGGAGAAGCCCCATTTGTGGGGCTGGCCGGGGAACTGATCGAAGCTGTGCGAATAGGCCGGCTGGGACGAACGCATCTCGTGGACGTTCAGGGCACCGATCTGGTTCTGCATCATCAGCGCGACCGTTTCCGGCTTGAGCACCTGGACGCCGTGGAACGTGCCGCCATCCAGCAGCATCTGCAGGAAGGTCATGTAGTCGCGCGGTGTGCTGAAGGCGCCGCCGCCGCCCATGAAGAATTCCGGCCGCTGCGGCATCTCGAACGCCATCGGCGCGAGCGAGCCGTCGGTCTGGCGGGCGTGGCAGGTCGCGACGCGCCGCTTTTGCTTCGAGTCGATGAGGAAACCGGAATTCGCCATGCCGAGCGGGGCGAAGATGTTCTCGCGGAAATAGATCTCCAGCGACTGGTCGGTGACCGCCTCGACCAGCTTGCCGACCCAATCCATGCCGATGCCGTATTGCCAGCGATCGCCCGGATCAAACTCCAGCGGTGCCGTGAACGCCGCGTTCTTGCAGGTGGCGATGTCGGGCATCCCGGTCGCCTGCTCGTAGCGGCCGAGCCCCTCGCTCCAGATCGAATAGCTGTAGCCGGCGGTGTGCGTCAGCAGGTGGCGCACCTTGATCGCGCCCCTCGCCGGGCGCAAGCGGGGCTTGCCGGCGGCGTCGAAACCGTCGAGCACCATCGGCTTGGCCAATTCGGGCAGATACGTCGCGGCGTCGTCATTGGGGTGGATGCGGCCCCGCTCGATGAGTTGCATGCAGGCCGTGGCGGTAAGCGCCTTGGTCATCGACAGCAGCCAGAACACCGTGTCGGGGGCCATCGGCGAACCCGCCTTGACGTCCGCCTTACCGAAGGCGCCCTCATAGACAAGGCCATGCGCGGTGGCGCCGACGGCCACGACGCCCGCGACGTCCCCGGATGTCACCGCCTGCTTCAGCGCGGCGTCGATCCTCCTGGTGCCGGCGAAAGCCGCGAGCGGCCGAGCCTGGGCGGCGAAGGGCCAGCCGGCGTCGAGAGACGCGGCGGCGGCCAGAAGACCACCCCGCGCCAACATGGCTCTGCGCGATATCCCGTGCATCTCTCACTCCCTGGAAGAACCGGCGGCGGGTCTATCTACGGCTTGAAATGGCAGTGAGGCGAACGCATTAAGATCAAAATAATGATGACTGAAAATCACTGTCCGGTAATGTCGGTGGCTTCGCTGGCCATGCGTGCGTCGGGGAGGCGATCTTGACGTTCGATACGCGACTGCTGACGGGGGCGGGCGTGCTCGCCGCCGTGACGGAGACCGGGAATTTCGCGCGCGCCGCGGAAATGCTGGGATTGACGCCGTCGGGCGTCAGCCGGGCCGTGGCGCGACTCGAAGCGCGCGTCGGCGTGCGGCTGTTCGACCGCAGCCCGCGGGAGGTGGTCTTAACGGAGGAAGGACGCCGCTTCCACGCACAGGTGATGCCGCTTCTGGCGGGGCTCGAAGAGGCCGCCGCCGATGCGGCCGGCACCGCGATCGTGGTCGCCGGCCGGCTGCGCATCTCCGTCGATCCGTGGTTCGCGCGCACGGTGTTGGCGCCGAGGATGCAGGAATTCCTGGCGCGCCACCCGCTCTTGTCGGTCGATCTCATGACCAGCAATTATCGCGAGGAGATGATGGCCGGCATCGACGTGGCCGTGCGTTTCGGACCGCCGGAGACCTCGTCCCTGATCGCGCGGCAGTTGCTCGAGGTCCCCGTCCTGACCTGTGCCGCGCCGGCATATCTCGAGAAGCACGGCATGCCGGCGACGCCGCACGATCTCGTCCATCACGAGGTGCTGCTGTTTCGCGACCCCTCGACCGGTCGGCCTTTCCCGTGGGAGTTCCATGGCCATGGCGAGGTGCTCGAAATCAAGGCGTCGGGGCGGCTGATGATGGACGATCCCTCGGCTGCCCTTGCCGCCTGCATTGCCGGCCAGGGCATCTTCCAGAGCCTCGCGATCGGCATGGTGCCGTTTCTTAGCCGAGGAGAACTTGTGCAGATTTTGCCCGATTGGTCGGAAGAGCTTTATCCGCTCTTCGCCTATCACCCGTCGCGTCATCTACCGCCGGCCAAGGTCCGGGCATTCCTCGATTTCGTCCGCGAGATCGCCAACACCGGAAGCGCCTGGGCTGGAAGCGTCTCCTGACGGTCGCGCTTCGGGGATGGTGACATAAGGTTTCAGCGCTGCCCGTGGCCGCGCCGGTGGCTGCAATCCCGGCCGGCATCCGAAGCCAGCATCTGAAATGGATGCGGCTTACGAGCAGGAGACTTAGGGCGCGATCGAGATGAACCGGCTCGGGAAGATCGCGAGCGGGCTCCGGCCCCAGCCGCGGAGGCGCGGGTTCAGCAGATATTGCGTCGTTTCGTGCGCCCAGGGGATGACCGCCTGGTCCTTGAGCGCGGTCACGTCGCGGTGGACGGTCTGCGTCCGGCCGGCGAGCAGGCGCAGCTTCAGCTTGCCCGCGCTGGTCCAGGCCGCGGCGAACAGCCGCTTCGCCTCGGCCACACGCTCCGGCTGGTCCGCGGCCGGCGGCTCCTCCGGTGCCGCATAGCTCGCCGCCGTCTTGGGATCGACGATCCGGCGCAGGCTGTAGAGGAAATCCACCGACGTTACCGCGCTGCCGTCCGACCAGCGCTCGTCGGCGCGGAGCGTGAAGGTCCAGGAGAGATGATCGGCGCTCTCGCTCCAGCTCTCGGCCGCGCCGGGAATGAGCCCACCCTCGGCGTCGAGCGTGGTCAACGGCTCGAACAGATCATTGCAGATGCGGAAATCGACGAGCCCGTCGATCAGATGCGGATCGAGCGCCACCGGCTCCGCGAAGAGCGGCACGCGCAGCACCTGCTCGGCCGAGGCGAAGGCGGGCGCGGTGAGGAGCAGGGCGGCGGCCGTCAAGAATGCACGAAACGCCATGCTGGCTCCGGGGAGGTCAGGTCGGTTGGGCAGAGCGTGCGGTCGGGTTGCTTGGCAATAGGCGACTCGCTGACGGTATTTGGCAATATGGTCGGGAATGGTCGTATTGACTCAAGACGACACTGAGTCAGGCTGTTGCTCAGCTCGCCAAGCTTCCAGAGCGGCCGCCTGCCTCTCCGGCGTAATTCCGTATTTGGCATAGAGCGGTGTCAGCAATGCCTCCAGCGCGCGGTTCGCCGCAGAAAAGTCCCTGCCGTAGCCTTCTAAATCGGCGATGAGCTTGTTGCGACCTTCGTCAGTTTGGAAGAATCGGACGTTGTCGCGGAAATAATGGTGAACGAGGAATCGTCGCCGCTCCAAAGCAAGGAGCAGCTGCTTTTCCAATGTGTCGGGGATGGTCGTGACCTTCTTCAGCTCACGGATAAGATTACCCATGGTCAGTGCGATCCGGCTGTCAAAGAACGCATCGAATTCGCGACTCCAATCGATATGGGATTTTATATTTGAGACATTCTTTGGGATGAAATCGATCAGAAGAAGAGCGTTTACGAGGCCATTTTCAAGCACCTGGGCGAGGTAGATGGCTAGGCCGAAATGGGCATAGATCTCTTTATGATGTTCGTTCTCGTTCATGCCCCAACGTCTCTTAATGTTTGAGATTTATTATGCTGTAACCATAGATTAAAGCTATGCTTGGTGACTGTGCTTGACGCTAACGCCTCAACTCATCGAGCACTTTTCCCGCGATTTCTTCAATCGTGTGGAAATCGACCAGCATTTCGCGATGGAACGCGATGAAGCCGGGGCTCTCCAGAGGGGAGTGCGTCATGATCGGCTCGAATTGCCCTAATGCGTCTTGGGCATCGTCGAGCCGCACCGCTAGTTCAATGTCGTGGGCTATGAAGGCCTGAGCCTTCTCATTCTCAAGGCGCTCGTATTCATCCCTAGTGGCGCTGGTGATGAGGTAGGGCGGTATGTAAATTGGGACGCGATGGGCAAGCGCATGACGAAAGTCCGCCAAATAGCTGAACCAATCGTCAAGCGTCGCCAGATAGTGAGAAAGCTCCGGTGAAAGGGCAGTGCGCAGGTCCTTTCCAGGATCTAAACCGATCTGCAGAGCCCGAAAGCTCTTGCCATCTGCCCGAACCAACTGCCGCTCGCCAACTAAGATATGTGCGAGATTGTCCAAGCTTCCAAATGCATTGAATAGGAACGCCTGGATATTGATGGTGGCGTCGGTTCGCTCGTCGTTGGACGGCCGCTCGGTGCGCTCGAGCGGAATCGCTGCGAAGACGTTGTGGATGCAACGCGCTAGCGTGGAAACGCGGCGGCAAAAACCCTGCTTGGCATATTCAAGCGCTTTGGGATCGCGATAGGGATACGCGATAAATTTGCCCAACAAGGCTTGTGTCTTTGTCGGGATGAGGCGGGAAGCTTCCTGCCATACTTCGATCTGCTCGTTGGAAAATGGCATGCGTCGCAGTTCCGAAGTTGCTGTGGCAGAACCCTTTTCGAGCAGTTGCTCCGTCGCTGGAGGGAGGCGATGGGGGATGGCCTACCCCCGCCGCGCCCGCTGCCCCTGGGCCGCCTTCTTCGGCCCCCGCCCCGTGTGCTGCATGAACGGCGTCGTGCCGCCCGGCTTGCGGCCCTCGGGCCCCCGGCTCTGCGGCCGTGCTGGACCCTTGCCCGTGCCCGGCGGTTGCCAGGCCGGCACGAGTTGATGCATGCCGGGGCCGATGAGATCCGCGCGGCCCATGGCCTTGAGCGCCTCGCGCAGCACGGGCCAGTTCTCCGGGTCGTGGTAGCGCAGGAACGCCTTGTGCAGCCGCCGCTGCTTCAGGCCCTTGGCCGAGAACACCGGCTCGCCGCCGTTGCGGCGGATGGGCTTAAGCGGGTTCTGCTCCGTATGGTACATGGTCGCCGAGAGCGACATGGGCGAGGGCAGGAAGGTCTGCACCTGGTCGGCGCGGAACTTGTTGCGCTTCAGCCAGAGCGCCAGGTTCATCATGTCTTCGTCGGTCGTCCCCGGATGGGCCGCGATGAAGTAGGGGATGAGGTAGTATTTCTTGCCGGCCGCCTTGGCGTATTTATCGAACAGTTCCTTGAACCGGTCGTAGGCGCCCATGCCCGGCTTCATCATCTTGGAGAGCGGCCCGTCCTCGGTATGCTCGGGCGCGATCTTCAGGTACCCGCCCACATGGTGGGTGACGAGCTCCTTGACGTATTCCGGGCTCTTGACCGCCAGGTCGTAGCGCAGGCCGGACGCGATATGGATCTTCTTGACGCCCTTGATCGCGCGCGCCTTGCGGTAAAGCTCGATCAGCGGCGTGTGATCTGTGTTCAGGTTCTTGCAGATGTCCGGATAGACGCAGGACGGTCGGCGGCAGACCGCCTCGATCTTCGGGTCCTTGCAGGCGAGCCGGTACATGTTCGCGGTCGGCCCGCCCATGTCCGAGATGACGCCGGTGAAGCCCTCGACCTTGTCGCGGATCTCCTCGATCTCGCGCAGGATCGATTTTTCCGACCGGCTCTGGATGATGCGGCCCTCGTGCTCGGTGATCGAGCAGAAGGAGCAGCCGCCGAAGCAGCCGCGCATGATGTTGACCGAGAAGCGGATCATGTCCCAGGCCGGGATCTTGGCCTCGCCGTATGCGGGATGCGGCGCCCGCGCATAGGGCAGATCATAGACGCCGTCCATCTCCGGCGTTTCGAGCGGGATCGGCGGCGCGTTCAGCCACAGTTCCTTGTCGCCGTGCCGCTGGACCAGCGGCCGGGCGTTCCCGGGATTGCTCTCCTGGTGCAGGATGCGGGACGCATGGGCATAGAGGATGCGGTCGTCCTTGACCTGCTCGAACGCCGGCAGGCGCACGACGGTGGACGCGAGGTCGCCGCGGCCGCGCTTTGCTTCCACGGGCGGGATCTGGGCGGCCTCGGGGGCGGGCGTATTGCGCAATTCCTCCGAGATCGCCCAGGGGCCGCTGTCGGCCGTCAGTTCCGGCACCTTCTCGTCGACGAGATCGGGTGCCAAGACCGTGAAGCCGTCCGGCACCCGGTCCACCAGGAACGCGGTGCCGCGGATGTCGCGGATCTCGCGCACCTTCTCGCCGGCCGCCGCCCGATGGGCGATCTCGATGATGGCGCGCTCGGCATTGCCATAGACCAGGATGTCAGCCTTGGCGTCGACCAGGACGGAGCGGCGCACCTTTTCCGACCAATGGTCGTATTGCGCGATGCGCCGGAGCGACGCCTCGATGCCGCCGAGCACGATCGGCGCGTCCTTGAAGGCCTCGCGGCAGCGCTGGCTATAGACCAGCACGGCGCGGTCCGGCCGCTTGCCCATGGCGCCGTCCGGCGTGTAGCTGTCGTTGTGCCGGAGCCGCCGGTCGGACGTGTAATGGTTGACCAGGCTGTCCATGTTACCGGCGGTCACGCCGAAGAACAGGTTGGGCTTGCCCAGCGCCTTGAACGCCTCGGCGCTCGTCCAGTCCGGCTGGGCGATGATGCCGACGCGGAACCCCTGCGCCTCCAAGAGCCGGCCGATGATCGCCATGCCGAAGCTCGGATGGTCGATATAGGCGTCGCCGGTCACGATGATAATATCGCAGCTGTCCCAGCCGAGCTTGTCCATCTCCGCCCGGGTCATGGGCAAGAACGGCGCGGGGCCGAAGCGCTTCGCCCAGAACCTGGGGTAGGTGAAGAGATTCTTGGCGGCGAGCATGGCCCCGACCCGACTGGTCATTCTGGTGACGCGAATCCGGCAGTAATACGCCTCAGGCCCGCCCGCGCAAGGGGGCGGAGGGCAGGGCTGTGTCTGAGGCGGGGATGCTTTAACGGGCGTCATCCCCGCGAAGGCGGGGATCCAGTCCGTTACGTGCGGCAGCGCGGACAAAGAGTCTTATCGCCGCAGACGCGGCTCTTGGCTGGATTCCCGCCTCTCGCGGGAATGACGTGGCGGGTTGCGCTTGAGCCGCCGCTAGCGGCCCGAAGCAATCAGCCGGCGCGTCCCACCGCGTCGAGGAGGTCGGTGTTGGTGTAGGTCGTGCCGGCGATGCCCCAGAGCCCGTCGATCGCGTGCACCATGTTGACGAAGATGCGTTCCTTCGGGTGCCTGCCACCGGTCGCGCGCGAGACGATCTCAGTCGCGTCCGCCACGAAGCCTTGCTTCTGCTCCGGCGTCGCAAGGGCGAAGGACGGTACCTTGAGCTCGATGACGACGATGTCGTTCGGCTTGCCGCCCGCGAAGGACTTGCCCTTCGGGATGACGTTGATCTCGCCGATGACGTTCGGGGTCAGGAACGCATTGCCGACGAGCTGGTGCCGATTGAGGAAGGCGTGGGTCAGTTCGGCGAAGACCTGCTGCTCGGCGTCGCCCGAGAGGACACCTTCGGTCGCATGGACGGTGATGGGCATAGCGATTCTCCTCAGTTGGCGTCAGCATTTGCGTTTAAACACCGATCGCTCTCTATTGATAGAGAGGATTCGCTCCATAAGCAAGGCGAATAAAGAGTGATTGCTCTTAAAGCGTCGAGGCGGACGGCTGTTCCGGACTGGCGAGCTTGACGACGGCCGGCGTCAGGGCGTCGACGATGCGTGCGACGAGCGTCGGGTCCGGCACGGCACGCGAGAGCGTCACGCCGCCGGTGAGCAGGGCGAGTGCGATCCATGCACGGGTCTCACGCCCGTCCGCCGTCTCGCCGGGCAGGCCTGCGGCCATGGCGCGCATCACTTCGAGAAGTGCCGTCTGGAACGCCTCCCGCGTTTCCGCCGGCGCGCGGGCGGCTTCGGGCGCGAAGCTCGGCAGCGCGCAGGCATCCTCGGCGCAGCCGATCTTGGGATCGCTGAAATAGAACTGGGCGAAGTGCCCGAGCCAATCCTCGCCGCCCTCGGCCCGGCACTGGTCGATGCCATCGCGCAGCTCGGCCAAGCCCGACGTCACGACCGCGCGGAACGCATCGGCCTTGGTCGCGAAATGCCCGTAGAAAGCGCCGTTGGTGACGCCGGCGGCCTTGGCGAGCCCGTCGATGCCCAGGCCCTCGTAACCTTCGGCGCGGAAGCGGCGCGCGGCGGCGTCCAGGATCTTCCGGCGGGTTTCTTCCTTGTGCTCGGCCGAATATCGCATCGCCGTTCCTCGAACTTTTATACCGATCGCTCTCTTTGATTCTGGAGATAGGGCGGAATCCTCACCGGTCCAAGCACATTCCGCGGCTAGGAGGCGTCGCCGCCTGGTGCGGCCAGCGGCTCGTAGAAATCCGCCGGCAGGCCTGCGGCGGCGCGGGCGTCGGTGTTGAACGGGCGTTTCAAGGCGCCCTTGAAGTGGCGGCGCACGAGATCCTGCCAGGTCGGCTCCGGGGCGAGCCCGCGTTCGGCGCAGATGGCGTCGAACCAGCGGCGGCCGATTGCGACATGGCCGATCTCGTCGCGGTAAATCACGCGCAATGCCGCGGCGCTGGCCGTGTCGCCGAACTTGTCGAGGCCCCCGATCATCTGCGGCGTCACGTCGAGGCCGCGCGCCTCCAGCACCAGGGGCACGATGGCGAGGCGGGCCAAGAGGTCGTGCGCAGTTACCTCGGCCGCCTGCCAGAGGCCGTCGTGGGCCGGCAGGTCGCCGTAAGCGGCGTCGAGGGCGGCGAGCCGGTCGGCCAAGAGCCCGTGATGCGTCGCCTCCTCGTCGGAGACCTTGACCCAATCGTCCCAGAATTGGCGTGGTCGCGCCAATTCTGGGACGACTGGGTCGGCGAAGCGGGCGACCAGGTCCCAGACCAGGTCGAGCGCATTGAGCTCGATATGCGCCAGCGCATGGAGCAGCGCCACGCGGCTCTGGAGCGAGCCGCCCGAACGGCGCTTCGGCATGTCGCGCGGCAGGCGCAGTTCGGGCGTGGCCGGGCGGGCCGGACGCGCGGGCGGCAGCGCGCCGGATCCGACGGGCAACGCACCGGCGCGCCAGGCCGCGGCCAGATCATGGGTCAGCCGGATCTTCCCGGCCGGTTCCGCGGTCTTAAGGATCTCGACCGCGCCCTCGGTCAGGCTTGTGGGCAGGCTCGCCGCCATGCCGCGTCAGAGCGCCTGCGCCGCCTTCAGCACGTCCGCCACATGGCCGTCGACCTTGACCTTGTGCCAGATGCCCCGAATGACGCCCGCGCCGTCGATCAGGAAGGTCGCGCGATCGATGCCCATGTATTTCTTGCCGTAGAGGCTCTTCTCGACCCAGCTGTCATAGGCCTCGACCACTTTGCCGTCGATGTCGGCTGCGAGTGTGAACGGCAGCTCGTACTTGGCCTTGAACTTGTCGTGCTTGGCGGCCGAGTCCTTTGAGACGCCGATCACCACGGCCCCGGCACCCGAGAAGTCCGGCAACGCGTCGCGGAAGCCGCAGGCCTCCTTGGTGCAGCCGGGCGTGTCGTCCTTGGGATAGAAATAGAGGATGACCTTCTGGCCCTTGAAGGCTGAGAGACTGACCGTGCCGTTGCCGTCGCTCGGCAGGGTGAAGTCTGGGGCCTTGTCGCCGGTGCTGAGGCTCATGGTCCTTTGGTCTCCGTTGATTGCTGGCCGGGCGATTGTCTATCGGGCGGTTGCAGTTCGGGATGGGCCCGGCGCGCCCGCTTGGCCGGGCGGGCGACGAGCCGTTCATAGAGTGCCAGGCCGCGCGCCGCCACCTCGTCGAGCCGCGCATAGGCCAGCGCCGGGTCCTTGGTGCCGGTCGCGCGCGTGAGCGCGCGGGCGAGCAGGTCGGCTGTGGCGCTCTGCTCGGCATCCTTGCCGACGGCGACTCGCAGCATGCCCTGGACCTGATGCCAGAACGCGAGCCCCTCCAGGAGCTCGGCGCCGACCTCCGGGTCGATCCGATGGGCGGTGATCAGCCGGCGAAAGGCCGCATTGGTCGCGGTCGCGAGCACGCTCGGGTCTTCGGGAGCGACGCGCAACTGCAGATACTGTGCAATGAATTCCAGGTCGACCAGGCCGCCGCGCCGGTGCTTGGCGTCCCATGGCGTGGGCTTCAGATGTGCCTTCTCGATGCGGATGCGCATGTCGTCGACGTCGATGAGCAGCCGGTCTGCGTCCCGGGGCTTGGTCAGCAGGGTTCGGATCGTCGCCTCGGTCTCGCGGGCGAGGCTCGCGTCGCCGGCAACCGCCCGGGCGCGAGTCAGCGCCATATGCTCCCAGGTCCAGGCCTGCTCCTCGTGGTAGCGCAGGAACCCGTCGAGCTTCGAGGCGATCGGCCCGGCATTGCCCGAGGGCCTGAGCCGCATGTCGACCTCGTAGAGATTGCCCTCGCCGGTTGGCGCCTGCAGCGCGTTGATGAGCCGCTGGCCGAGCCGCGCGTAATAGGTCGTGTAGGCGAGCGGCTTCGCCCCGTCCGAGTTCTCGATGCCGTCGGGCACCGAATAGAGGAAGATCAGGTCGAGGTCGGAGAGCTGGTTCAGCTCCGATGAGCCGAGCTTGCCCAGGCCCAGCACCAGGAATCGCCCGCCCGGCACGTGGCCATGCTGGCGGGCGAATTCTTCCTCGACGCGCGGCAGCAGGGTCTGGATGACGATGTCGGCCACGGCCGAGAAATGCTTGGCCGAGCGCCAACCTTCGATGCGCCCCTGCAGCAGCTGCACGCCGATCTGGAACTTGCGGTCGTTGGCCCAGCGCCGGGTCAGGTCGAGCAGGTCCTCGTAGTCGCGCGCCCGCGCCACGGCGAGGCTCAGGTCACGGGTGAGCGCGCGATGGAGCGCCCGCTCCTCGGTCGGCAGCGGGATGAAGAACGCGCCGCTGATGACGCCGTCGAGCAACAGCGGCCGGCGCGCCAGCTGGACCGCGAGCTGGGGTGATTCTCCCATGATCTCCGCCACCAGCTGAAGCAGGTCCGGGTGATGCTGGAACAGCGAGAACATCTGCACGCCGGCCGGCAGGCGGCTCAGGAACTCGTCGAACCGGATGAAGGCGAAATCCGGGTCGGCCGTCTTGCCGAGCACACGCAGCAGGGCGGGCGTCAGCTCGGTCAGAAGTTCGCGTGCCCGGGCGCTGCGCGTCGCGCGGATGCGGCCATGATGCCAGCCGCGGATCGCGTCCGCGACCGGCTCGGGCGACTTGAAGCCCATGGCCCTGAGCGTGGCCAGCGTGTCCGGGTCGAGCTCCTTGCCGGTGAAGACCAGGTTGCCCTCCGCCGAAAGTGCCGGCGCGCCGCGGAACAGCTCGGCGAAATGCCGGCGCACGACGGCGAGCTCGCGGCCGAGATCCGCCGCGAAGGATGCGGCGTCCGGGAAGCCCAGGAAGATCGCAAGCCGGCCGAGCGCCTGCGGATCGGTCGGCAGGCTGTGGGTCTGCGCGTCGTCGATCATCTGCAGCCGATGCTCGACCCGGCGCAGCACGCGATAGGCATGGGCGAGATCGTCGGCGATCGGGTCGGCGAGCCGCCCGGTCGCGACCAGGCCCTCGAGCGTCTCGATCGTGCCTGGGCTCCGGAGCGTCGGCACGCGGCCGCCCCAGATCAGCTGCTGGGTCTGGGCGAAGAACTCGATCTCGCGGATGCCGCCGTGGCCGAGCTTGATGTTGTGGCCGGCGAGGCCCGCCGCGGGGGCGCCATGGCGGGCGTCGATCTGGCGCTTGATCGAATGGATGTCGCGGATGGCGGCGAAATCCAGGTGCTTGCGCCAGATGAAGGGCCCGAGCGTCTTGAGGAATGCCTGGCCGGCCGGGATGTCGCCCGCCACCGGGCGCGCCTTGATCATGGCGGCGCGTTCCCAGTTCTGGCCGAGGCTGCCGTAGTAGGTTTCGGCGGCGGCGACCGAGACCGCGGGCGGCGTCGAGGCCGGATCGGGCCGGAGCCTCAAGTCGGTGCGGAACACGTAGCCGTCGACGGTGCGCTCCTCCAGCAGCTTGACCAGGTCGCGCGCCAGCCGCGCCATCAGCGGCTGGATCGCGTCGCGGCCGCGATAGTCCATCCGGTCGGCGTCATAGAGGATGATGAGGTCGATGTCGGAGGAATAGTTGAGCTCGTGGGCACCGAGCTTGCCCATGCCGAGCACGATGACGCCGCTGTCGCGCTCGGGCTCGTCCGGATGGGGCAGCGCCAGCTGGCCGCTGGTGTGGGCGCCGACTAGGAGATGGCGCACGGCCGCGCCCAGCGCCGCGTCGGCAAGCGCGCTCAAGGCGCCCGTGACGCGTTCGAGCGGCCAGAGCTCGGCAATATCGGCAAGTGCGATCACGAGTGCCGCGCGGCGCTTCGCGGCGCGCAGCCGCGTCATGATCTCGGCACGCGGCTCGTGGCCCGTAAGGGCGGCCACTTCCTCGAGCACACGCGCGAGCGCCGGCTCGATCCCCGTCGTCATGGCGGCGAGCGCGACTTCGGGTTCGCGGAGGGCCAAGCGGGTGAGGTACGGCGAATTGCCGAAGACGGCGTCGAGCCAGGCATGCGTCGTCGGGTCGGCCGCGACCGCGGCCATGCCGCGACCAAGCGGCTCGCCCGTCTCGGATTCAGCTGTCGCGGCTTCGGCCGCCGCAGTCCAGCGCTCCCATTCGATCGCGGCCTGGCCGGCATCGGCCGGGACCGGCAGGCGCGTCCTCTGGACGCGCTCGGCCGATATCAGTGGCTCCGTCATCCCGGTTCCCCTCGTGGTTCCTTGACGTAGCGCCCGGCGCGGGCGACCGCAAGCGACCGCATGGCCGAGACGCGACGCTTGCGCCGGCCGCGCGGGCAGGGCACCTCTATCCCGATGAGCGACGACGCGGAGATCACATCGGCCGATGAATCGGCCACCCCGGCCGAGGTGGGGCGTTCGCGAGTCCGCCGTTCGTTCTGGTTGCATCTGCTGTTGTGGGGCGTCGAGTTCGTTGGGGGCCTCGTGGCGCTGGCGCTGCTCACCGTCGGCCTCCTGGCGCTCCGCCTGCAATGGGGCCCGCTTGAGCTCGGTTTCCTCAAGCCGGAGCTCGTCGCCTGGCTCAATACGCGGTCGGACCCGCTCGCGGTCGAGATCGACCGCACCTCGCTCGCCTGGAGCGCCGGCCGCTCGACCGCGGAATTGGTCGCGAGCGGCGTGCGTGTCACCGATCCGGCCGGCATCACCGTCGTGTCGCTGCCGAAGCTGTCTGTCACCGTGGCGCTCCGCGGGTTGTTGGCCGGCCGGGTCGAGCCGACGCGAATCGCGCTCATCGGGCCGGAGTTGAAGGTGCTGAGGACGCCGCAGGGGGCGATCGGCGTCGATCTCGGCCAGGGCACGCCGTCGGCGCCGGTCTCGGCCGCGGCGGCGCCGCCGCCCGAGTCGCTCATCACCCTGCTGCACGGCTTCGCCGACAAGCCGCAACCGAACGATCCGCTGCGCCTCTTGAACCAGCTCTCGATCCTGCAGGCCTCGGTCACGGTCGACGATCGAGAGAGCGACGTGGTCTGGCACATCACCGACGGTGAGCTCGACCTCACGCGCACGCCCGAGGGCCTGAGCGGCGAGACCTCCGCCTCGTTCGGCCTCGGGCAAGGCACGAGCAAGGCGGTCGGCCGTATTCATTACGACAACGCAACGGATGACGCGCGGTTCAGCATCTCGCTTGAGGGGCTGGACCCGGCCAAATGGGCGTCGGCCCTGCCGCCCGAACTCTCGATCGCCTCCGAGGTGCGCCTGCCGTTGTCGGGCTCGCTCGACGGCCGCGCGCAATTGTTCGCGGCCCGGCTGGGCGACGTGCATTTCCGGCTCGAGGGCGGTGCCGGTGCCGTGGTCGATCCGCAGCTGGCCGGCGGTCGGCTCGCGGTCAAGGCGCTTGCCGTCGAGGCGGACTACAACCCGAGCGCCCGTCGGCTGACGCTTGGCCGCCTGCATCTCGACATGGATGGGCCGATGCTCGACGCCCATGCCACGCTCGACGGCGTCCAGCCGGCGCTGGCCGAGCCGTCGGTCGACGATCTGCCGCTCGCCGGCGGCCTCACCATCACCGGCATGTCGATGGAGCGCCTCGCCCGGACCTGGCCCGAGGGCGTCGCCGAACATCCCCGGGAATGGATCGTCGCCAATCTCACGGGCGGCAAGGTCGACCGGCTGGACCTGACCGCGACCGCCGCGGTCGAGCGTTTCCCGTTGCGCCTCGGCCATCTCGCCTTCAAGGGCAAGATGGGCCTCTCCGGCTTCACGGTCGATTACCTGCACGGCCTGCCCAAGCTGCAGGGCGTCGACGCCCAGGTCGACTTCAGCCAGGACCAGATGGATTTCGCCGTGTCGTCCGGCGGCTTGCTTGGCTTGCACGTGCCCCAGGCGGCGATCCGCATCGACGGGTTCGATGCCGACGTGCAGCGCATGACGGTCGACGTCGGCATCCAGGGGCCGGTGCCGGACGTGCTGACCGTGCTCGACCAGAAGCCCTTGGGCTATGCCAAGAAGATCGGGCTCGAGCCGAAGCGGACCGCGGGCACGGCCGACGGCACGCTGCATCTGGCGCTGCCGCTGAAGCGCGATCTGGGCTTCGACGAGATCGACTATGCCGCCAAGGCGGAGCTCGCAGGGCTCGGCGTCAAGAACGCGGTGTTCAATCGCGACGTGACGGACGGGCGCTTCGCGCTCACGCTCGACAAGTCGGCGCTGGTGCTCGACGGCGCCGGCAAGCTCGACGGCGTGCCGGCCGAGGCGCGCTGGGTCGAGCGGCTGGGCGGCAATCTGCCGGCGCGCAGCCAGGTGACGGCCCGGGCACTCGTCGACGACCGGGCGCGCCAGCGCTTCGGCATCGATCCGGTGCCGGACATCCTGCATGGGCCGGCCGGGGTCAACGTCACCTACCAGGCGTTCGACGAGCATCGCGCGCGGGTCGACGCCACGCTCGATCTGACCCCGTCGCGCCTCACCATCGACACGGTCGACTGGACGAAGGCCGCGGGTGTCGCCGGCCGCGCCAGCGTCGGCTTCGACATGATCGACGGGACGATCGGCCGGCTCGATCCGCTCAAGGTCTCGGCCGGCGACCTCGATCTCGACGCGACACTGACGCTCGACGCCGGCCAGGTCCAGCGGGCCGACATCGCACATGTCAAGCTGGGCGGGACCGATGCGGCTGGCACGGTCGATCGCCAACCCGACGGCACCTGGAAGATCCAGGCTGCCGGCGGGGCCATCGATGTCGGGCCGCTCTTGAAGAAGCTCGGCGAGCCGACGCCGCCCGACACGCCCAAGGCCGACAAGCCCAAGACCGACGGGCCGACGCTCGCCATCGCCGCCACGACCGGGCGCCTTATCCTCGGATCGGGCCGCGAGATGCGGACGGTGCATTTCGACGGGCTGGTGGCGCACGACCGGCTCGAATACGGCAAGCTCGACGGCGAGCTCGGCGTGAAGGGGGCGGCCACCTTCCATCTCGACCGGCTCGAAGCCGGCGGCGGCTTCGCGCTCGACACCGACGATTTCGGCGCGTTGCTCAAGGTGTTCGACGTGTCGGACAACGTCGTCGGCGGCAAATTCCAGATGAAGGGCCAGGCGGTCGCCGACGGCGACTTCAGGCGCTATTCCGGCAAGGCAGAGGCCAACGACTATCGTGTGATCCGCGCGCCGTTCATGGCGCGCATGCTGTCGATCGCGAGCCTGACCTCGATCGCGAGCCTGCTGTCGGGCGACGGGCTGCCGTTCTCGATCCTCAAGACGGACTTCACGCTCGAGAACGGCCGGCTCACCCTCAAGGACGGCCATGCGTCGGGCGGCGCGCTCGGCATCAATGCCGACGGCTGGATCGACCTCGACCATAGTCAGCTGGACCTCAGCGGCACCCTGGTGCCGGCCTATACACTGAACAGCCTGCTCAACAATATTCCGGTGCTGGGCGACCTCATCACCGGCGGCGAGGGCACCGGCCTGTTTGCCGCCAACTATCGCCTGTCGGGCTCGCTCGATGATCCGGGGATCAGCGTCAATCCGTTGAGCGCGCTCGCCCCCGGCTTCCTCAGGCGGCTATTCCTGTTCGACGCGCCCGGCCCCTCGACACCCGATCCGCGCAACGCGCCACCAGCGGAGCCGACGCCCCAGCCGTCCGACGCGAAGCCCTAGAGCCGGATCGAATTGAGTGGAATCGCATTGCGATCCACTCAATTCGTGAATCCGTCTCTAATCAAATGTTTAGAGTGCGATTCACGCATTGGCTGGTTCCAGCCAATGCGACCGCACTCTAGCCGACGACCAGGTCGACGCCGGCCCGCACGCAGGCCGCCGCCAGCGTCGCGGGCGGCGCCTCGTTGGCGACCAGATGGCGGATGTCCTCGAGCGGGGCGATGCGTGCCACGGCGCGGCGGCCGAACTTCGTCGCGTCGCCGACCGCGATCGTCCGGTCGGCGCGGCGCAGCGCCGCGCGCTTCACCGCGATCTTGTCGAGGTCGAAATCCATCGGCGCACCATCGGCGTCGAAGCCGGAGAGCCCCAGGACGGCGCAGTCGAAATGGATCTCGCCGATGGCGGCCACGGTCTCGGCACCGACGAGCGAGCCGTCGGGGCCGCGCGACGTGCCGCCGAACACATGCAGCTCGATGTCGCCGTGGCCGGCGAGGATCATGGCCGTGGCGAGGCTCGTCGTGAACGCGCGGCAGCGGGCGCCGCGGTTGCGCAGCTCCCGCGCCACCGCCTCGACCGTCGTGCCGACGTCGAGGAAGACCGAAGCGCCGTCGGGCACCAGGGCGGCCGCCGCCTTGCCGATCCTGACCTTGCCCTCGGCTGCCCGGTTGTGCTTCTCGGCATATCCCAGCCGCACCGTCGTGTCGGTCGCCCCGGCGCCGCCGTGGAAGCGCTGCAAGAGGCGCGTCTTGTCGAGCTGGATGATGTCGCGGCGAATCGACTGGGTCGACACCGAGAAATGCTGCGCCAGCGCCTCGATCGTGGCGAAGCCCTTCTCGCCGACGATCTCCACGATCTCGCGCTGGCGCGGGGTGATCTCGTCGGCCATGCCGTTCGTGGTGGTCATGCGTCGATCCTCTCGTGTAAGTTAACTTACATACGCGCCCCGTTCGCGGGCGGCAAGACCAAAGGATCTCGAGAAATGACCAGTCCGATGATGTGGCACCCGGCCACACAGGTGCTGACCAAGGATGACCAGGCATTCGACCCTGCAACGCTTTCCTGGGCCGTCCAGAGCGTCGGGCCCGAGGCCGGCGAGCCGGTGACGCCGGGCGAAGCGTTGCGGCGGCTTGCGGAAACGCATCGGCTCCGCCGCGTACCGATCGGCATCATCGGGCCGCGCGAGGCGACGGCGGAGCAGTGCCGGATCGCCGAAGCGATGGGGCTCGAACTGGCGCGGCACGGGCTGCAGATGCTGTGCGGCGGCAAGTCAGGCGTGATGGAGGCCGCGTGCCGCGGCCACGCGCGCGGCGGCGGGCTGCCGATCGGCCTGCTGCCCGACGAGGAATGGCACGCGGCCAATCCCCATGTCGCCATCCCGATCGCGACCGGCATCGGCCCAGCACGCAATGCCATCATCGCGCGGGCGTGTCTGGTGCTGGTCGCGATCGGCGGCGGTGTCGGGACGCTCTCGGAAATGGCGCTGGGCCTGCAATTCAGCCGCCTGGTGCTGGCGCTGGCCGATGCGCCGCACATCGACGGCGTGGCTCGGCTCGCAAGCGTGGACGAGGTGCTTGAGCGGATCGCCGGGCGAATCTTGTCGGCTGTGTAAATTTTCTTCCATTCGTCATAAATTCATCATCCCGCTTCGCTATATGTAGCCGGCGCCCATGACGGCGTGCCATGCCTTGGAGCCGCCATCTTGCGGATCGTCGCGATTGCATATTTGACCTTCCTGGCGGCGCCAGTGCTGCTGCTGGCGCTCGGCGCGTTCGGCGAGAGCTGGAGCAACACGCTCTTGCCGAGCGGCTTCACCGGCCGCTGGTTCGCGCAGGTCGCGGGCGACCCGAGCTTCCGCCGCGCTTTTGCGACCAGCCTTGAGATCGTCGGCTCGACCTGCGTGCTCAACCTGCTGATCGGCCTGCCGCTCGCCTATGCGATCCAGGCCGGCGCCCGCGGCGGCGTCCGGGTCGCCGCCCGGCTGGTGACGCTGCTGCCGGTCGCCGTGCCCGAGCTGGTGCTGGCGTTCGGCTTCATCGTGGTCTTCTCGTCGGACGCGCTGCCCTGGCTCGGCAGCTTCTGGCTCCTGGCCGCGGGCCATCTCGTCATGACGCTGCCCTACACGGTGACAGCGCTCACGGCGGACATGGACCAGCTGCGCCTCGACGAATTCGAGCACGCCGCCGCGACGCTCGGCGCTTCGTTCGCCGCACGCATCCGCGACATCACCGTGCCGCTGCTCGGCCCGAGCCTGCTGTCCTCGACACTCACCGTCGCGGCGCTGTCGATCGGCGAGTTCCAGCTGTCGAACCTCGTTTCGGGCTTCCTCAGCCGGACCTATCCGGTCGTGCTGCTGCAGGCCTTCTATGGCGCTACCGGCTTTGCCTGTGCCGCGACCATTGTGCTCCTCGCCCTCGCGGTCACGGCCTCGCTCGCGAGCAGCCTCACGGCCCGGCTCGCGGGCGCCAACCGCAGAAAGACTGCTGCATGAGCCTCACTTACAAGAGCGTCAGCTATACCTATCCGGGGGCTGGAGCCGGTGTGTTCGACATCTCGCTCGAGATCGGCCGAGGCGAACTGCTCGCCATCATCGGCGCGTCGGGTTCCGGCAAGTCGACCATCCTCAAGCTCTTGGCCGGCTTCGTCATGCCTGACGCCGGACAGGTGCTGATCGACGGCCGGGACGTGAGCCGGCTTTCGCCAGAGGCGCGTCACCTCGGCGTCGTGTTCCAGTCCTACGCGCTCTTTCCGCATATGCGCCTCTGGGAGAACGTCGCCTACCCCTTGAAGATCCGCGGAACTGCGAAGCGCGAGCGGCGTGCCCGCGCGAACGAGATGCTCGAGCGGGTCGGCATGGGGGCAAGGGCCGAGGATTTCCCGTCAGCGCTCTCCGGCGGCCAGCAGCAGCGCGTAGCGCTGGCGCGCGCGCTCGTGTTCGAGCCGAGCGGCCTCTTGCTCGACGAGCCGCTATCGGCGCTCGACGCAGGCCTGCGCGTCGAGATGCGCGACGAGATCCTGCGCGTGCAGCGCTCGGCCGGGATCGCGACCCTGCTTGTGACTCACGACCAGGAAGAGGCGCTGTCGATCGCCGACAAGGTTGCGGTGATGCGCGACGGCCGCCTCGTCCAGGTCGGCACGCCCCAAGCCCTCTACGAGACGCCGGTCAGCGCTGCGGTCGCGGCCTTCGTCGGCCAGTCGAACCTCTGGCCGAGCAAGGTCGCGGGTGCAGGCCTCGTCGAGACCGCGTTTGGGCCACTCGCCTGCGACACCGGCACTCGCTCGGCAGGTGAGGCGGTCACCGTGTTCGTCCGCCCGGAACGGATCGCGCCGCTGCCATCCGGTGAGGCAGACGGCCCCGGCCGCTTCGCTGGCACCGTTGCCGCCGATCGCTACCTGGGCCCGATCCGCCGCATCGACCTCGCGGTTGCAGGCGGGCTCATCCGCCTCGAGACCCATCAGCGGGAGCCCGTGACGGCGGTCGCGATCCCGCCAGACGCCATTCGCCTGCTGCCTGCCCATTGAACCGATCGAGTCCGGAGGACCAAGTCCATGAACCGACGCCATTTCCTGTCCTGCGCCACGGCTGTGGCCGCACTCGCCGCGTCCGGCACCGCCTTCGCCTTCGACGGCGCGGAGCTCTACCCCGGTGAGCAGGTGCTTTACGACGCGGCCAAGAAGGAAGGCCTCGTCGTCTCGTTCGACACGGGCCCGACCTGGGCCAACTGGGCGGCCGAGTTCAAGGCGTTCCAGGCGCGCTATCCGGGCGTCGAGATGGTCTATAACGACCTGGGCTCGGCCGCGACGGTCGTGGCACTCGACAAGTCGCGCAACCGGCCGCAGGCCGACACGGCCTATTATTTCGCGTCGTCAGCGCTCGACGCGGTCAAGGCCGGCGTCGTCAGCGACTTCAAGCCGGTCAATTTCGAGCGCCTGCCGGAGACGCTGCGCCATCCGGCCGGGCAATGGTTCACCGTGCATACGCTGAATGTCGCCTTCCTGGTCAACAAGAAGCTGGTCAAGACCATGCCGGAGAGCTGGGCCGACCTGCTGAAGCCGGAATACAAGAACGCCATCGTCTATCAGGACCCGCGCTCGACCGGCCAGGGCCAGGTCATCGCGTTTGCGGCTGCCTTCGGCAACGGCGGCAGCATGGACGACGTGGCGCCAGGCATCGACTATCTGGGCAAGCTCACCAAGGCCGGCAACGTGCTGCGCACCGTCGGCACCACGCCCTACGCCCAGTTCCTCAAGGGCGAGATCCCGATCTGGATCGGCTATGAGAACGACGGGTTGAAGGCGAAGTTCGTCGACGGCATGGGCGACGACGTGGCGCTCGCCATTCCCAGGGAGGGCTCGGCTGCCGCCCCCTATGCGGTCTCGCTGGTCAAGAACGGGCCGAACCCGAATGCCGGCAAGCTCTGGCTCAATTTCATCATGACCGATGCTGGACAGAAGATCTTCGCTGAAGGCTACGTGCGGCCGTCGGTGCCGGGCGTTGCCCTGCCGGCCGCGGTCGCCGACAAGATGCCGGCCGCACCGCAGATCCATCCGATCGACATCGCCAAGGCGACGGCCAAGAAGGCCGAGATCGACGCCGGCTGGGCCAAGGCGGTGCTGGGCCAGTGAAGACCGCGCGCACCTCCAGCCGCACGCTCGCCGTCCTGGCCATGCCGGGCGCCCTCGTGCTGGCGCTGTTCTTCGTCCTACCGGTCGGGGCCGTGCTGGTCGGCGCCTTCACGGACGGCGGCAGCGCCTTCGGCCGGCTCGTCGCCGATCCGGTGTTCTGGAACGGGTTGCGCGGCACGCTCGTGCTCGGCACGGCGGCGCCGCTCTTCTCGCTCGCGGTCGGGTTCTCAGTGGCACTGACGCTCGCCCGCCTGGCGCCGGGCGTGCGGACGGCGGCACTCGTCGCCATCTCGCTGCCGCTCACCTTCTCCGGCCTGATCGTCGCCTACGGCTTCATCCTGCTCCTCGGCCGCGCCGGCTTCGTGACGCTGTTGCTGGCAAAGCTCGGCTTCGACCCGGCGGTCGTGGGTGGGTTCATCTATTCGCCGCTCGGGCTCGGTCTTGCCTATTCCTACTACCTGGTGCCGCGGGTGGTGCTGATCGTCTTGCCGGCGATCGGCAATTTCGACCTGAGCCAGCTCCGGGCGGCCCGCTCGCTCGGCGCAGGGGCCTTCCGCTCGGTCGTCGAGATCATGCTGCCGCAGATCCTGCCGAGCCTGGTCGCCGCCTTCTGCCTGACGTCGGCCGTGGCGGTCGGCGCCTACGGCACGGCCTTGGCTTTGGTCGGGACCCAGGTGAATATCCTGCCGCTGGTGCTCTATAGCAAAGTGTCGGAAACGGGCACGGATCTGCCGGCTGCTTCGGCCGCCTCGCTGGTCCTGGTCGCGATCTGCGCGCTTGTCGTCTCGCTGGGCGAGATGGTCCGGCCGAACCGGAGATGAGGCAGGAGAGGGCTTGATGACGTCAGAGGCAGTTGCGGTCGGCCATGTCGACAATGACGACGTGCGGGTCACCGAATGGCGCTTTGCCCCGGGTGCGGCGACCGGCCAGCACCGCCATGACTACGACTATGTGGTGGTGCCGCTGACAGGCGGGCTGCTGAAGGCGATCGCGGCCGCCGGCGAGACCGTGGCCGAGCTGGTGCCGGGCAAGGCCTATTTCCGCAAGGCCGGCGTCGAGCACAATGTGGTGAATGCTGGCAGCGAACCCTTCGCCTTCGTCGAGATCGAGCTCAAGCACCGGCCCGGCTGAGGCGGATTTCCTAGCGCCGGGTGCCGACGAGCGAGGCGGTCGAGAAATCGGTGTCGCTGGTGTCGGCGCCGATCATGTTGGCTCCGTCGAACCGGGCGCCCTTGACGTTGCAATTGACGAGCCGTGCGCCCAGCAGGTTGGCCGGCCATTTGCGGCCAGTCGGCTTGCGTTCGTGGTTGAGGATGTCGGCCTCGGTGAAGTCGGCATCGCTCAGGTTCGAGCCCTCGAGCACCGCGTTCTTGAAGCAGGTGCCGCGCAGCTGCGCGCCGGTCATGTCGCAGTTGGCGAGATGGGCGTCCGTGAAGTCGCACAGCAGGAAGTTGCCGCCGCGCATGTTGACGCCGTCGAGGTTGGCCCCCTTGAACACGGCGGCCGACAGGTCGAGGTTGGCCAGCACGAAGCCGCGCAGGTCCTGGTCGGTGAAGTTCGCCTGGCTGCCCTTGGCGCCGAAGGTCTGTGCCCAGGTGCAATGGCGCGCGATCGCGAGGCGCAAGTCCGGGTCGAGCCGCTTTTGCGCGCCGCCCTCGGCATCGAGCCCCATGGAAAGCTCGGTATTGGCGCCCTCGAGCGAGCAGTTGGTGAGATCGGCCGCGGTGAGACAGGCGGCGCGCAGGTCGGCGCCGGCGAGATTGGCGCCGCTGAGGTCCGCACCCGTCAGGTCGGCGCCGCGCAGGTTGGCGCGCGACAGGTCGACGCCGCGCAGGATGGCGCCGGCGAGCAGCGCGCCCTTGAACGCGGCCCCGTCGCCGACCGCGTTCGACAGGTCGGCGTTGGTCAAATCGGCTCCGGTGCGGCGACCCAGCTGCTCGGCCATCTTGCGGTCGCCCGGCCGGGCGTCGAACAGAAGGCCGCCGGTCAAGTCGGCACCGGTGAAATCGGCTTCGGCCAGCATGGCGTTCTTGAAATTGGCGCCGCGCAGGTCGGCCTTCTTGAAATTGGCGCGGAACAGCGTGGCGCTGTCGAAGCTCGCCGCGAACAGGTCGGCACTCTCGAAATCGCCGCTGCTGATGTCGGCATAGTCGAAGCGCGCGCCGGGCAGGCGGGCCCGGGTCAACGTGCAGCCGGTAAAGCTGACGCCGGCGAAATCGGCCCACGGCTTGTCGAGCCGTGTGCCGCCGCGGGCGCGCAGCCAGAGCATGTGGGCCTTGAGCGCTTCGAGAAGATCCTGGGACATGAGCCTTGGACGAGCCGCCGATCAATGTTCTGCGATCAATTTTCCGCCCCGGGCTTCAGTCCCGGAGGTCTCACCGCGGGCGTGCCATGGCCCGCGGTATCAAATTACGTGCGGCAGCGAGTCTGTCCCGAACATCCTTCAAAATTTATGAATAAGCGACTGTCACACAAGCGGCGGTCACACCGGCACGATCAGCGCGTGCCGCTTCTTGCCGGCGGTGAGCTTGATCACGCCTTCGGCATTGACGTCGTCGGGGCCGGCGTTCTGGCGCTCGTCGGTGATGGCGACGTCGTTCATCCGGCCGCCGCCGCCCTTGATGAGCCGGCGCGCCTCGCCGTTGGAGCTGGCGAGGCCGGCGCGCACGAACAGCTCGACCACGCCGAGGCCACTTTCGAGCTCCGCGCGCGGCACCTCGACCCGGGCGAGCGCGTCGCCGGTCGAGCCTTCCTCGAACACGCGGCGCGCGGTCTCGGCCGCCGCCTCGGCCGCGGCGCGGCCGTGGGCAAGCGCCGTCACCTCGTTTGCCAGCACCTTCTTTGCTTCGTTGATGCCGGCGCCGTCCAGGCCGCCGAGCCGCCGGATCTCGTCGAGCGGCAGATCGGTGAACAGCTTGAGGAACTTGACGACGTCGTCATCCTCGGTGTTGCGCCAGTACTGCCAGAAGTCGTAGGGCGGCAGCTTGTCGGCATTGAGCCAGACGGCGCCGGCGGCGGTCTTGCCCATCTTGGCGCCGGACGACGTGGTGAGCAGCGGCGAGGTGAAGCCGAAGAGCTCCTTGCCCAGCACGCGCCGGCCGAGCTCGACGCCATTCACGATGTTGCCCCACTGGTCGGAGCCGCCCAGCTGCAGGCTGCAGCCGGTGCGGCGCGCCAGCTCGACGAAGTCGTAGGCCTGCAGGATCATGTAGTTGAATTCGAGGAACGACAGCGGCTGCTCGCGATCGAGTCGCAATTTGACGCTGTCGAAGCTCAGCATGCGGTTGACCGAGAAATGACGGCCGTAGTCGCGCAGGAACGGGATGTACTGCAGCCCGTCGAGCCAGTCGGCGTTGTTGAGCATGATCGCATCGGTCGGCCCGTCGCCGAACGTGAGGTACTGGCTGAACACCTTCCTGATGCCGGCCATGTTGTGGGCGATCTGCTCGTCGGTCAGCAGCGACCGCGCCTCGTCCTTGCCCGACGGGTCGCCGATCCGCGTGGTGCCGGCGCCCATCAGCACGATCGGCTTGTGGCCGGTCTGCTGCATCCGCCGTAGAGTCATGATCTGCAGGAGGCTGCCGACGTGCAGGCTGTCCGCCGTGCAGTCGAAGCCGATATAGCCGGTGACGATCCCAGCGCAGGCAGCCTTGTCCAGTGCTTCCAGATCGGTGCACTGGTGGAAATGGCCGCGGTCGACGAGAGTCTTCAGAAGCTGCGATTGAGGCTCGGTCATGATCGTCCGGTTCGTGAAGGGCCGGGCTAGGGGCGCCGGTTGAGCGGGTAACGGGATTTGGTGGGTCAGGGGTTTAGCATGGGCCTTCGGGCTTTCGGAAGGGTGGGGCGATGAGCGGGCACGGCATGCGGGCTATCGGTTTGATGAGCGGCACCTCGCTCGACGGTATCGACGCGGCGCTGATCGAGACCGACGGCATCGACCGGGTGCATCCCGGCCCGTCGCTGACCGTGCCCTATCCGGCCGAGTTCCGCGACGCGTTGCGCGGCATCCTGGGTGCCACCGAGGCGACGGAGACGGTGCGCGCGGTCGAGCGGCGCCTGACCGAGCTCCATGCCGAGGCGGTCGCCGAGCTGCGCCGGCGCCACGACCTCGCCCATGTCGACGTGATCGGCTTCCACGGCCACACGATCCTGCACCGGCCGGACCAGCACCGGACCTGGCAGATCGGCGACGGCGCGCTCTTGGCACGGCTCGCGGGCGTGCCGGTCGTGTCCGACTTCCGCTCGGCCGACGTCGCGGCGGGCGGCGAGGGCGCGCCGCTGGTGCCGGTCTATCACCGGGCGCTGGTGGCAAGCCTGCCGAAGCCGCTCGCCGTCCTCAACATCGGCGGTGTCGCCAACCTCACCTGGATCGGGCGCGGGGCGGAGGATCTCATCGCCTTCGACACGGGGCCCGGCAACGCGCTCATCGACGACTGGATGCGCGCCAAGACGGGGGCTGCATTCGACGCCGGCGGCGAGACCGCGACGAGCGGCCGGATCGACGACGAATTCGTCGCCCGCTTCCTCACCCACGATTTCTTCTCGCGCCGGCCGCCAAAGTCGCTCGACCGGGACGATTTCGCCCGCTTCCGGCCCGATCATCTCGACCCGGCCGACGGCGCCGCGACACTCGCCGCTTGCACGGTCGCGGCCGTGCTGGCCGGGCGCCGCTTCCTGCCGGCAGCCCCGCTGCGCTGGCTCGTCACCGGCGGCGGCCGGCACAATCGTGCCGTGATGAAGGGGCTCGCCGCCGGCTTCAACGTGCCGGTCGAGCCGGTCGACATGCTGGGCTGGAACGGCGACGCGCTCGAGGCGCATGCGTTCGGCTATCTGGCCGTGCGCAGCCTCGCGGGGCTGCCCCTGAGCTTCCCGGGCACGACGCGCGTGCCGCGGCCGCAGGCCGGCGGACGGCTCGACCGTCCGCCGGTGTTCTGATCAAGGACGGGTTCTGATCGAGGACGGGTTCTGATCGAGGACGGCAGTGCCGCTCAGCGCTTCGGCTGCGGGATCAGCGTCTCTTCCAGGTGGGTGTCCAGGTAGTCGGAGACTGCGGCCTCCAGCTCCTCCATCTGGTCGTTGAAGAAGTGGGTGGCGCCCTTGATGATGCGATAGTCGATCTTGATGTCGCGCTGGTGCGACAGCTTGTTGACGAGCTTCTGCACGGATTCGACCGGCACCAGATCGTCCTTCTCGCCGTGGATGATCAGGCCTGAGGAGGGACAGGGTGCCAGGAACGAGAAGTCGAACGTGCTGGCCGGCGGTGCGATCGAGATGAAGCTGTCGATCTCCGGCCGGCGCATCAGCAGCTGCATGCCGATCCAGGCGCCGAACGAGAAGCCGCCGATCCAGCAGCCGGCCGCATTCGGATTGTAGGTCTGCAGCCAGTCGAGCGCGGACGCGGCATCCGAGAGCTCGCCCTCGCCCCGGTCGAAGCTGCCCTGGCTGCGGCCGACGCCGCGGAAATTGAAGCGCAGCGTGGAGAAGCCACGCTTGGTGAAGGCACGGAACAGCGCATAGACGATCCTGTTGTTCATCGTGCCGCCATGCTGCGGATGGGGGTGCAGCAGGAGCGCGATCGGCGCGTTCGTTTCCTTCGAATGCTGGTAACGGCCCTCGATCCGCCCTTCCGGGCCGTTGATTATAACCTCAGGCATGCTGGCAAAATCCTCCGGCAGTCACGCCCACAATCCTGAAAAGCTGAAATTCCTACCCCTGCGGGACAGCGGGCGCGCCGGTGTAGCACGCATCCACCACCCCCGGGGCTGCCAATCTTGATGGGGTCGGTCCGATAAACTATATGGAGTGACAGGGTAGGGACGCTGCCGCAAGCGTGAAGGTGTTCCCGCGGCGAATGGCTGCTGCGATCAATTGCGTTCACGAGCCTATCATGGCGGACCTATCATGGCGGGATCCCATGTTTCTTGAACATCTGCGCGACGACATTCGAGCCGTGATGGTGCGTGATCCCGCGGCCCGTTCCTTCTGGGAAGTGGCGCTGTGCTATCCCGGCATCCAGGCCGTGACCGCCCATCGGGTGGCCAACTGGCTGTGGCGGCATGACCGCAAGCTGCTGGCGCGGTGGCTGAGCCAGATCGCGCGCACGCTGACCGGCATCGAGATCCATCCCTCGGCAAAGATCGGCCGCCGGCTGTTCATCGATCATGGCATGGGCGTTGTGATCGGCGCCACGGCCGAGGTCGGCGACGACGTGACCCTCTATCAGGGCGTCACGCTCGGCGGCACCAAGCTCCACAAGGGCAAGCGCCATCCGACGCTCGGCGACAATGTCATCGTCGGCTCGGGTGCCCAGGTGCTGGGCGGCTTCACCGTCGGCGACGGCGCCCGGATCGGCGCCAATGCGGTCGTGGTGGCGCCGGTCGAGGCGCATACCACGGTGGTCGGCATTCCGGCGAAGCCGGTGTCGCGCGGCGCCGGCCGCGACATTCATTGCGACGACAGTTTCGTGCCCTACGGCACGCCGTGCGAAGACCTGCCCGATCCGGTCGCCCGCGCGCTCAAGGGCTTGCTCGACGAGGTCGCGACGCTCCGTGCCCGCGTCAACCAGCTCGAGGCGCGTGAGGCGCGCGTGGCCTTCAAGGAGCCGGCACCGGAACTGGCCGAACCCGAACTGGCCGAAACGGCGCCGCGCCGTCGCAATTGATGGTGCAACTTCGTTATCGTCATTCCCGCGCAGGCGGGAATCCAGCAAGAGCCGCGTCCGCGGCGACGAGACTCATATCCGCGCTGCCGCGCGTAAAGGGCTGGATCCCCGCCTTCGCGGGGATGACGGCGTTGGCGTGAGCAAGGTTCAGCTGCCATGCCCACCCCCTTCGTCTTCCTCGATCACAACGCCACGACGCCGCTTCGGCCGGCCGTGATTGCGGCCATGGTCGAGGTCATGGGCGAGGCCGGCAATCCGTCGTCGGTCCATGCCCAGGGCCGCGCCGCGCGCCGCCGGGTCGAGACTGCGCGCCGGCAGGTGGCGGCCGCGATCGGCCTGCCCGCGGGCGGCGAGATCGTCTTCACTTCGGGCGGGACCGAGGCCAATCACCTGGCGCTGCGCGGCCTCAAGGCCGCAGGCCCGGTGCTGCGTTCGGCGATCGAGCATGATTCCGTGCGCGCCGCCGTGCCGGACGCGGCCCTGATCCCGGTCACGGCGGACGGCGTCGTCGATCTCCAGGCGCTCAAACGGCTGCTGGCCGATGGTGCGGCACTTGTGTCGGTCATGGCCGCCAACAACGAGACCGGCGTGCTGCAGCCGATCGCCGAGGTGGTACGGCTCGCCCATGCTGCGGGCGCGCTCGTCCACTGCGACGCGATCCAGATCATGGGCAAGGCGCCGTTCGACATGGCGGCGCTGGGCGTCGATCTTGCGACGGTCTCCGCTCACAAGTTCGGCGGGCCGCAGGGTGTCGCGGCACTGGCCATCGCGCCGAAGGTGCCGCTCGCCGCCCTCCAGACCGGTGGTGGTCAGGAGAAGGGCTATCGCGCCGGCACCGAGAATGTCGCCGGCATCGTGGGCTTCGGTCTTGCGATCGCGGCGGCTATGGCGGAGCTCGACGCCTACGGCCGACTTGCGGCCCTGCGCGACCGGATCGCGGAGCGGCTCAGCGCGCTCGACCCGGGCGCTGTCGCGTTCGGTGCCGCGGCCCCGCGTGTCGCCAACACGCTCTCGATCGCCATGCCGGGCGTGAAGGCCGAGACCCAGGTCATGGCGCTCGACCTTGCCGGCATCGGCGTCAGCGCCGGATCCGCCTGCTCGTCCGGCAAGGTACGGACCAGCCACGTGCTGACCGCCATGGGCGTGGCGCCGGAGCTGGCCGCGACGGCGATCCGCATCAGCCTCGGCCGCGACACGACGGCGGATGACGTCGAGCGGCTCATCGAAGCCTGGGCGGCATTGCGCGCCCGGAGTCGCCAGAGAGCAGGGCGGAGTGCAGCATGACCAACGGGGCGCGCGTGCCTGAAGACGCGATCTATCTCGACTATCAATCGACCACGCCGACCGATCCGCGCGTGGTCGAGGCGATGATGCCCTATCTGGTGCAGCGCTTCGGCAATCCGCATTCCGGGACCCACGCGTTCGGCCATGAGGCGGCGGATGCGGTCGAGCGGGCGCGCGAGCAGGTGGCGGCTCTGATCGGCGCCGAGGCGCGCGAGATCGTCTTCACCTCGGGCGCCACAGAATCGAACAATCTCGCGATCAAGGGCGCCGCCCGGTTCCTGAAGGACCGCCGGCCCAAGCTGGTGACGGTCGCGACCGAGCATAAATGCGTGCTGGAGAGCGCACGCTCGCTCGCAGCCGAGGGCGTCGAGGTGACGGTGCTGCCGGTCGAGCGCGATGGGCGGCTCGATCTCGACCGGCTTTCGGCCGCGGTCGACGATCGCACGGCACTCGTCTCGGTCATGGCGGTCAACAACGAGATCGGCACGATCCAGGACCTGGCTGCGATCGGCCGGATCACGCGCGCGGCCGGCGCCTTGCTCCATACCGACGCGGCCCAGGCATTCGGCAAGGTCCCGCTCGACGTCCAGGCTGAGGCGATCGACCTGATGTCGATCTCCGGCCACAAGGTCTATGCACCGAAGGGCATCGGCGCGCTCTATGTTCGCCGCCGGCCGCGCGTACGGCTCGAGCCGCTGTTTTCGGGCGGTGGGCAGGAGCGGGGCCTGCGTTCCGGCACGCTCGCCCCGGCCCAGGTCGTGGCTCTGGGTGCGTCAGCCGAGATCGCCGGTCGGGAGATGGCGGTGGAGTCCCAGCGGCTCGCCGGGCTCGCGACGCGTTTCCTCGCCCGGCTCGACGGCGTGCCGGGCGGCTTCGTGATCCACGGCGACCGGGTCCATCGCATTCCCGGCAATCTCAACATCGGCTTTCCGGGCATCGCGGCGCTCGAGCTCATGGCGGCGGTGCCGGAACTGGCGCTCTCGGTCGGCTCCGCCTGCACCTCGGCCGAGGTCGAGCCGTCCTACGTGCTGAGCGCGCTCGGGCTCGACGCGGCTACCGCCGGCTCGGCGCTGCGGATCGGTTTCGGCCGCTTCACGAGCGCGGCCGAGATCGACCGGGCCGCCGACCGGCTCGCGTCGGCGGTGGCAGGGCTGCGCGGCACGGGGTTGCAGGCTGCGCTCGAAACCGCCACATACCAGCAGGAATTAGAGCGTTAAGCGCTTAGGAAACTGTCCGGGGCAATGATAGCCTCAGGCGGAGTTGGACGACGGGAGCGGTTCGGCGATGGCACGGTTCCAGGCGATGAGCGTCACCGACGCGGCGGCGACGCGGGTGCGCGAGCTCTTGTCCCAGCGCGACAAGCCGGCGCTCGGCATTCGGGTCGGCGTGCGCAGCCGCGGCTGCTCGGGCATGAGCTACACGATCGAATATGCCGAGGAGAAAGGCCGCTTCGACGAAGTGGTCGAGGACAAGGGCGTCATGATCCTGATCGACCCCAAGGCGACGATGTTCCTGATCGGCACCGAGATGGACTATGTCGACGACACGCTCCAGTCCGGCTTCACCTTCAAGAACCCCAATGAAAAGGGCCGCTGCGGCTGCGGCGAATCCTTCCACGTCTGATCCGGCTTCAACCGAGGCCGACGCCGACCCATGCCGACGCTGATCCAGATCGAAGAGCCGAGCCGCAGCCGCGATCCGCTCGAGGACCGGGGCATCGCGCTCGGGCTCGAGCTGGGGCCAAGCGGCCTGCGGCTCGCAATCGCGGTCGGCGGCAATGTCGAGATCGTGCCGGGTCCTGCGGGCGGCGACTTCCTCGCGGGCCAAGTGGGCTATGACGCCGACGGCGATCTGGTCGCCGGTGTCGCCGGCCTCGCCGATGTTTCGCGCATCGACGGCGGCGTGCTCGCCATTCCCGATCAGCTCGACGCGCGCGGCAAAATGGCGACGGAACGGCTTGCCGTGCTGATCGCGACGGCCCGGCACAACTTGGCACTCATGGCCAAGCGTCCGGTGACCCGGGCGGTCGCGACCGTGCCGCTCGGACATGGCCCGGCGGCGCGCGCCGCCATGCTGCAGGCGGTCGAGGCCGGCGGCCTCGAGCTTCTGCGTCTGGTGGAGGTGCCCGTCGCGGCGGCCCTGGGATTGGGGCTCGAAACGCAGGGCGACCACGACTATCTCTGGATCGCGCGCGGTGTCGCCGGTTTCGAGGCCGGCGTGATTGCCGTGGCCGGCGGCGCCGTCCGGCTTGCCGACTATGATCTCGCCGACCGGATCGAGGGGCTGGCGGGCTTCGTTGGCCGGCAGGACCGGATCGCCGGCCTGCTGCTCGATCGCGTGACGGCGGCAGAAGCAGCGAGCCTCACCGCGGCACCCGTGGTCGACGGTTACGTGCCGGAACGGTCGGCGGTGATCGGTGCCGCCCTGATGGCGGAAGCGCTCGCCGCCTAAAGCTTCCGCGGGGCTGTTTGTTGGCGGAGTCTGGCGAGACTTGCAGCGAATCCGCTTTACCTCGCGCGGCGGCTGGGAGATATCGACAGCCTCTTGATGACATTCCCGCGACTTTCGGGTTCGCGACCAGGCGAAGAGACGTTTCATGCCGAAGATGGTTTTCGTTGATACCCAGGGCAACCGCCGCGAAGTTGACGCGCCGACGGGCCTGTCCGTGCTCGAGATCGCGCACAAGCACGGCATCGACCTGGAAGGCGCCTGCGAGGGCTCGCTCGCCTGCTCGACCTGCCATGTCATCGTCGATTCCAGCTGGTTCGAGGTGCTGAAGGATCCGACCGAGGACGAGGAGGATATGCTCGACCTGGCGTTCGGCCTCACCAAGACCTCGCGGCTCGGCTGCCAGATCGTCATGAGCGAGGAGCTCGACGGTCTGGTCGTGTCGCTGCCGCCGGGGTCGCGCAACCTTCTGAACAAGTAGGGCCTGGGGGCGCCCGCGCCATGGCCACGCCGCTCGACAGCAGCCTGAGCCGCACCGTCGCTGGCCGCATCGTCGTCGGCATGTCCGGCGGCGTCGACAGCGCGGTGACCGCGGCCGTGCTGGCGGAGCAGGGGCACGACGTCATCGGCGTGACGCTGCAGCTCTACGACCACGGCATGACGGTCGGCAAGAAGGGCGCCTGCTGTGCCGGCCAGGACATCTACGATGCCGCGCGCGTCGCCGAGCAGCTCGGCATCCCGCACTATGTGCTGGATTATGAATCGCGCTTCCGCCAGTCGGTGATCGACGATTTCGCCGACACGTACATGGCCGGCGAGACGCCGATCCCCTGCGTGCGCTGCAACCAGACGGTCAAGTTCACCGACCTGATGCGGGTGGCGCAGGACCTGGGCGCCGACGCGCTCGCGACCGGCCATTACGTCCGCCGGATCGGGGGGCCGAACGGGGCAGAGCTGCATCGCGGCAGCGATCCCTCGCGCGACCAGAGCTATTTTCTGTTTGCGACGACGCGGGAGCAGCTCGAATTCCTGCGCTTTCCCCTGGGTCTGCAGACCAAGACCGAGACGCGCGCCATCGCCGAGCGCCTGGGCCTCGCCGTCGCCGACAAGCCCGATAGCCAGGACATCTGCTTCGTGCCCGAAGGCTCGTACGCGAGCCTGGTGGCGAAGCTTCGGCCGGGCGCCTTGACGCCGGGCGAGATCGTCGATCTCGCTGGCAATGTGCTGGGCCGGCACGACGGTATTATCAATTTCACGGTCGGTCAGCGCCGCGGCCTCGCCCTCGGCGGCCATGCCGACCGGCTGTTCGTGATCCGGCTCGAGCCCGACCGGGCGCGCGTGGTCGTGGGCCCGCGCGAGGCGCTTGCCACCAGCCTCGTGCACCTGGGCGAGATGAACTGGCTCGATGCCGCAGCCGAGACGGCCGAGGGCCGGCCGGTGCTGGTCAAGTTGCGCTCGGCCCAGCCGCCAGTGCCGGCGCGGCTGACGGCGACCGGCCCGGACACGGCGGAGCTGGTGCTGGAGGCGGCAGCGCCGACCGGCGTGGCGCCGGGTCAGGCCGGCGTCATCTATGACGGCGACCGGGTTTTGGGCGGCGGCTGGATCAAGCGCAACCGCTCTGCAGCGGATGCGCAGCTCGTCGCTATCGAGCATGCTTGACAGACGGCCGGCATTTTCCGATAACGCGGCCTCTCCTGTGGCGGGATAGCTCAGTTGGTCAGAGCAGGGGAATCATAATCCCAAGGTCGCTGGTTCAAATCCAGTTCCCGCTACCAAATTTATCAAGCACTTAGCTTAGAATCAGGGCCGCGAAAGCGGCCCTTTTTCTTTTCGGGGCAACGCCTGGGGCAACAAATTGCCAATTTGGGTTGCCCGTTGCCCCGCCTGAAAATCACGACCGCCCCCGGGCAGGGGCCCCGTTGCCGGGGACCGCTGGGCCGAAATCAAGCCGCGCGGCTATACCCACGCGCGCGATCGCGCGCCGCTGCCGTCGCCACCGGGCCGAGTGTCGTGGACGGGTCAAACGGATTAGCTGACCCAGCGCCAGGAGAGCCCGTCCTGATCGGTTGTCCGTTCAGTGCCGGTTCAAACCAGATCCGAAGTAGTCGACACCCGCAGACGCTCAGCCCTTCTTCTTTCGCAGCTCGAGCAGCCCGAGCAGGATCTCGTCGCGGTAGGCCTCCAACTCGGGGAGCGAACGATTTTTGACCTCCTCGTGGACGCCCTCGATGATCTTTGCTCGGACCTCGGGCGTGATCTCTGGCGTGCCGAGCACCTTCCACCATGCGGTCAGCGGACCGGTGAACTGATCGAAAAAGTGCTCGATGCCGCCGGCGCCGCCGCCCAGGTGGTAGAGCAGGGCCGGCCCCATGATGCCCCAGCGAAGCCCTGGCCCCCAGGACACGGCGGCATCGACGTCGCCGACGCTGACGACGCCTTCGGAAACGAGATGGACGACCTCTCGGAACAGCGCCGCCGCCAGTCGATTGGCGACGTGTCCCGGCACTTCCTTCCGCACGTGGATCGCCCGCTTGCCCAGGCCCGTGTAGAACGCCATCGCCCGTTCGATGGTTTCCGCCGAGGTCTTCGATCCGCCGACGATCTCGACCAGCGGCACGAGATGCGGTGGGTTGAACGGATGGCCGATGACGCACCGCTCCGGGTGATGCTCGCAGGCGGATTGGATGTCACTCATCGTCAGCCCCGAGGAACTCGAGGCGATGATGACGTCCGGCGCCAGCACCTGGTCCAGGTGGCGGTAGAGGTCCTGCTTGAAGGCGATCCGTTCCGGCCCATTTTCCTGGACCAGGTCGGCGTCGGCGAGAGCCACGTCCAGCTCGGTCGTGAAGGACAGGCGATCTTGCGATGCGCCTGGCGCCAGTCCGAGCCGGGTGAGCGCCGGCCACGCGGCCGCGATGAAAGCCTTGAGCGATGCCTCGGCGGCCGGCGCGACATCTGTCGCCACGACGTCCAAGCCTTTCGCCAGAAACAAGGCCGCCCAGCTCGCGCCGATCACGCCCGAGCCGATGATTGCGACTTTGTTGATTGCTCTCGCCATAACGCTGTCTCCTAAGCTCTAAATCGAAGAAATGCCGTGAGCCGATCCCGCGTGGACCTTCCCGCGCGGATCGGCAGCCGGCGGGTCTAACGAGTGTCGCCACCAACGGCACCGGTCTCACGCAGCCGCGCGATGGCCTCTGCGCTGAAGTCGAGGCTCTTCAGGACTTCATCGCTGTGCTCGCCGAGGCGGGGAGCGATCTGCGGCCTCGCCTTGGGGAAGCCTGCGACCTCGATTGGGCTGCTGACGGTCCGCGCCTGTGGATCGGCAGCGCCCTCCAGCGGAACGACGATCTCGTTCGCTTCCAGCTGCGGGTCGCTGATGATGTCCATGGCATTCTGCACGACCCCGAAGATCACGCGACCGGCGCTCAGCACCTGCTTCCAGTGGGCGAGCGGCTGGCTGGCGAATACCGGATCGAGCATTTCCACAAGGGCGGCCGTGTTCTCAAGCCGCTTGTGGGGATCGGCGAAGCGCGGATCTGCCGCCAACTGGGCCTGGCCGACGGCCTTGATGAATCCGTCCCAGTCCTTGGGTTGTGCGCAGACGATCAGGATCCAGCGGTTATCGGAGGTCTGATACGGGTTCAGCAGGGCGTTAGGCGGCTCCTTTCGGTCGTGCTGCGGAAAGAAATGCGCGCCGTTGAGCGCCCCTTCGACCCAGGCGCCAGCGGCCCAGATGCCATTGGCGACCAGAGAGGTCGTGACGTGGGTGCCTTTGCCGGTCTTCTCGCGCGCGAAGAGTGCCGTCACGATCGCCGCGTAGAGCGTCGTGGCCGTCGCGTGGTCGCCGATCCCCGGTATCGGCACGGTCGGCGGGCTTCCGGCGTCATGGGTCACTTCCATCAGACCGGAGCGCGCCCAATAGGCGGTGATGTCGAAGCCCGGCTCGTCCGCCTCCGGCCCGCGGCTGCCGTAGCCAGTGATGTCGGCGTAAATCAGACGCGGGTTGAGCGGCGCCAACGACTCGTAGTTCAGACCGAGCCCCGCCTTGACGCGAGGCGGAAAGTTGACGACGACCACGTCGGCCCAGCGGGCCAGGCGCTCGACGACCTTTCTGGCTTCCGGCGCCTTGAGATTGAGTGCGAGGCTGCGCTTGTTCCGGTTCGTGAGCTGCCAGGCGTAGTTGACTTCGCTCACGGGATTCGGCGGAAGCTTGGTGAAATAGCGGTACGGATCGCCGGCGCCCGGAGGCTCCACCTTGATGACCTCGGCACCGAAATCCGAGAGGATGGTCGCCGCAGCAGGCCCGGCGATGAAGCTCGCGAAATCGACGACCTTGAGGCCGGAGAAGATGTTTGATTCGGCAGACATTGAGTTGGCGTCCTTTCAGGAAGGCGGTCGCCGGGCCGGGCGCCGAGGCGGGCTCGGCCGGTGTCGGCGAGTAGGCGATGGATCGGTCGGCGGCAGCCTGGTCAGCGGCCCTTGAAGGCGGCCGGCCGCTTTTCGAGGAAGGCCGAGGTGCCCTCGCGCATATCCTCGGAACTGGCGCAGACGGCAAAGAGAGCCCCCTCCAGCGCCATGCCCTCTCGGACGGTCACGTTGAGACCTTCGGTGATCGCCTGCAGCGCGTAGCGCACCGCAAGCGGCGCGCTCCGGCCGATGTGGCTGAGGATTTCCTCGGCACGGCTCAGCAACTGATCGGCGGGGACGACCTCGTTAATGAGGCCGAGGCGATAGGCGTCGGCCGCCGAGATCGTCTCTCCGGTCAGGATCAGCTGGATCGCCGGGGCCCTGCCGATCAGACGGGCAAGACGCTGGGTGCCGCCGAACCCGGGAATCAGGCCGAGCTTGATCTCCGGCTGGCCGAACCGGGCGTCCGGCGCGGCCAGCCGGAGGTGGCAGGCCATCGCCAACTCGCACCCGCCGCCGAGGGCCAGCCCGTTCACCGCGGCGACCACCGGCTTGCCGAGAGTCTCGATCAGGAGAGTCAGCTCTTGGCCGAGCCGCGTCTGTTCGTTGGCACTCACGGGCGTCGCGGTGGCAAGTTCGGAGATGTCGGCGCCGGCGGCAAACGCCTTTCCGCCCGCGCCGGTGAGAATCACGCCGCGGATCCCGTCGTCGTCGCGCGCATCCGTGAAGGCAGCGGTGAGTTCGACGATCGTCGCCTGGTTGAGCGCGTTCAGCACCGTCGGACGGTTGAGCGTGATGGCGGCGACCGCGCCACGCTTCACATAGGTGATTGCCTGGAAATCCGGTGGTGGGACGGTTGTCGGCATGAGCGAGGCTCCAACAAAGAGGTCCGGGTCGTCGATCGGGTCGCCCGTGTCCAGCCCCGGACCCAGCGCGGCTGACCTGCCTGCTCAGCGGGCGACCGGACGCCAAAGCGCGATGCCGGTCAACAAGCCTCGGCCCGACAGCACCACCTGGGGACTGCCCGTACCATCCAAGCTTGCCTCGCGGACGAAACCGCCGAGATCACTGACGAAGGCGCGGTTGTGAGCAACATCGAGCGCCAGACCGATCCCGTCGGCGAGGTTCGAGAGCAGGATCTCATGGGGGCCAGGGATTCCGTCGATGATGCGGCTCCGGTTGAGCGTGTTGCCCTCTGGCAGGTGGCCGCGATCGGTCCAGTACAGCGTGCTGCTGGCCTCGTCCCATTCCAGATCGATCGGCTCCGGGAGATTGTCGAAGACCAGCGTGACGTCCGTTCGATTGCGCGGCGACACGCCGGCAGGCAAGTCGAGGGGCGCGCTGAAGATGCGGCCCTTGCCCGCGTTGGGTGGCCCCTTTTGCGTCCAGAACATGCGTCCGGCCTCGCGATCGAGAGCGATGCCGACGCAGTGAAGCCGCTCATCGGCACGGTCCGCCTCGGTCGATCCGGTCTCGACCAGGACAGTGATGTCGCTCCCGTCGGTCCGGGCGCGCATCACGCGCAGGCCCTCGCGGTCGCACCAGTATAGCAGCCCGGCCTCGGCATCGATCTGCATCTGCTTGGGCGTGAAGGTGGCGCCTTCGGGGATGACGGTCGTCCGATTGCTCCCGTCAAAATCGGCGCGCTCGATGAAGCCGTCGTTTTTGGACCAGTCCGCGCCCATGTTGGTCCAATAGATGTGCCGGTTGACGTAATCGATCGCGATGCCGTCGGGCGTCCCGCCGAGATTGTCGATGAAGACGTCAACGCTGTCGCCGCTGGGCGAGACCGACAGCATCCGCGGCGGCCGCGCCTCCAGCAGGAGAAGGTGATCGGTGATTTCGGCGCTCATCAGCAGTTCCTCGAAATTGGGTACACAAATGGGGCCAGGGTGCGAACGCCGCCGTTTGCCCGCGACAGCAACCTATTGCTGCCGACCCCCATCACAGGCCTCGTGACGAGCGATTGGGGGCAACGGAACCGGGGGACCCGCCGGCGGAGCACGGTCAGACGAAGGCGCTGAAGCCGGTGATCGCCTTGCCGACGATGAGTGCGTTCATCTCGCGGGTGCCCTCGTAGGAATAGAGGGCCTCGGCGTCGGCGACGAACCGCCCGATGTGCTGGTCGAGCAGGATGCCGTTGGCCCCCAGAAGCTCGCGCGCCCAGCCGACGGTCTCTCGCATGCGGGTCGTGCAAATGCCTTTGGCGAGCGAGGCGTGCTCGTCACGCATCACGCCCTGGTCCTGGAGCTGCGACAGCCGAAGGCACAGAGACTGGGTGGAGGTGATGTTGCCCAGCATCTTGAAGAGCAGGTCCTGCACGAGCTGGAACTTCGCGATCGGCCGGCCGAACTGCTGGCGCGTCTGGGCGTAGCGGAGCGCGTGCTCGTAGGCGCCGGTGGCGCATCCGACCGACTCCCAGGCCACGCTCGCCCGCGTCATGCGGAGCACACGGGCGGTATCGGCGAACGAGTTCGCGTTCGCCAGGCGGTCGGCCTCGCTGACCTTGCAGTCGGTCAGCGTGATGTGACCGTTCTGCACCACGCGCAGCGCCATCTTGTGCTGGATCTTCTCGACCTTGAAACCCGGGGTCTGGTTCTCGACGATGAACCCTTTGACCTGCCCGTCGTCGACGTCACGCGCCCAGATGATCGTCAGATCGCCCCAGGTCGCGTTGCCGATCCATTTCTTCTCGCCGTTCAGCGTCCACGTATCGCCGTCGCGCTTCGCGGTGGTCAGGAGGCCCCCGGAGGCGCCCGAACCGACCAGGGGCTCCGTCAGGCCGAAGGAGCCGACCTTCTCCAACGCCGCCATCGGGGGAAGCCATTTGCGCTTCTGCTCCTCCGATCCGCAGGCATGGATCGAGCCCATCGCCAGGCCGGTGTGGACGCCGAAGAACGTGGAGAGCGAGGCATCCACCCGCGCCATCTCCATCATCACGAATCCCGTCAAGATCGTCGTGCGTCCGGGGCAGCCGTAGCCCTGGTACGGCAATCCCATGATGCCGAGGGCGCCGATCTTCGGCAGCAGCTCGAACGGAAACTCGTCCCGTTCCCAGAAGTCCGCGATGATCGGCTGGACCTCCGCTTCCATGAAGGCACGGACCTTCAGGCGGAGGGCGTTGTCCTCCGGCGAAAGCGTCTGGCTGACCAGGTAAAAGTCGCCATCCGCCACCGGAAGCGGCTTCACAGGGCTGGGTGATGGTTCTGCGCTGGTCATTGGGTGTTCCGAGTCATGGTTGTCCTTCTCTGGTGAATTTGTGATGTAAGCCCGGCCCGACGTATCCCCCCGATGGGGGGGTACACCGTGCGGTTCGGGGGGCTTCCCACCAATGATCAAGAGAAGCGCGGGGCGGTAACCCTGCGTGACGAACCGGCGTAAGGTGCCGAGAATGCGCCATGATAGCGCCGTGCTCGCCTCGTCCAGGATGCCTCACGCCGGCTTCGCCCGTGCCGCGGGCGGCATCCTGGACGAGGTTTGCGCCTGGCGCTCCGCCGGCCGCCAGAAGGGAGACGTTTCGGCAGGCCGTCGGCGAGGCGCCGTCCTTCAGCCGTCCCCACGCACGCATGCGGTTCAGCACGGACGCGGCCGAGATGTCTCCCGGCCGCTGAACCGGCCTCACTCCTGGACGGTGCGTTGCCAGGCGCCGGGACTGATGCCGACGATCCGGGTGAAAGCGTTGGTGAAGTGGCTTTGGTCGGCAAAGCCGGCGGCGAGCGCGATCTCGGAAAGCGAACGGCGCCGCTGCAGCAAATGGTCCTTGGCTGCCTCGATCCGCCGGTGCATTAGCCATTGGTAAGGAGGGAGGCCGGTCGAGGCGCGGAATGCCCGGGTGAAGTGACTGATCGACAAGCCGCACGCGTCGGCCGCCGATTTGAGCGCGACCGAACCGTCGAGATGTGTCGCGAGCAGCTCGGTGCTCCGGCGCAGCTGCCATGGTGCCAGACCGCCCTTCGCGCGCGGTGCGGCCGGCCGCATGCCGCCATAGGTGTGCGCCACGTGGGCGGCGGCGGCCAGAGTGATGTGCTCGAGAAACATCGGGCTCACCCGTTCCGGGTGCGAGAAGCTGCCAAGAAGCATGGTTCCGAGATCCCGGATGATCTTGTCTTCGATGCTGACGCCCGGCTTATAGTCCAGTTCGCCGATGCGCGGCGCGTGCATGTCATCCGCAATCGCGTCGAAGACGGCGCGCGACAGGTGAAAATTCAGCGCGTGGAAAGGCTTATCCATCAGGAACTTCGGGTCGCGCTTCAGGTCGCATATGCCGATCTGGCCCGCCTGGAACGAACCGGGCGGCGCTGCCCGCCCATCTTCCCAATAGCGGTGTATGGGATAGTCTCGCAGCATCAGGGCGACCACATACGCATCCTCGAACGGGAGCGAGCCGCTTTGCGCAAACTCCGGATTGTCATTGCGGACCTCGATGACGCCGATCTCCCCCTTGCGCAGGACGCGGGCGACGATCGCCGGCGCGTCCTCCAGCCGAAGCTGCTCGGCCAGGCTCTTTCTATGAACGTCAACTCCGGGCATGCGACACTCTCCCTCACCTCGCGGCCACTGACCCCCGGCGCGGCCAGCCGAAGCCAGAGTTGTTGTGGACGGAGCAGGAAATATCGCTTGATCCGCGCAGTAACGGGATCCCTCATCAAGGGGGGCTGACGCCGTATTTGGGGGGCAGTGCGAGTGGGTCTGGTGGAGATTTATTAGCTCTTTCTACCTCTGCATTTGCATCAGCCTGTTCATCGGCATCATCGTGTGATTGAGATTGGCCATGATGACCAGCGATCCGAACACGACGAGAGAGCCAGCCTCGGGTTGCGGGCGAGCGTCGGATAGGCGTGAGCCTCTTCGACCCGCTCCATCGACGATTTGATGAAAGGCGCCGGCCGGCCCCATTCCCATGATAGGGGGCGGACCGCGTCGAGGCGGGGGAGGATGCCGGGAGAGCGGAACCGGTCGTTCCGGGGCCAATACCTATAGGCGCCCTACGCTCGTCACGTGCGCGAGCGGGATCCGGCCACCTGTTGCTTCGCAATGTTCGTGCGAAGTTCTGAATAGGCAGGCGCCACCATCGGATAGTCGTCCGGCAGCCCCCATTTCTTTCGGTATTGCTCGGGTGACAGCGCGTATTTCCGCCAAAGATAGCGCTTGAGCGCACGGAGCTTCCGTCCGTCGTTCAGGCAGATGAGATAGTCGTGCGCCACCGACTCGGCCACGGGCACCGCCGGCTGCTCGTGCCCCTCCGGGCCTGCGCACCCAGCATCGATATTGCGCAGCGCCGCGTGCGTGGCCGAGATCAACGTGGGCAGTTCGTCCACCGCCAGCCGATTGTTGGAGACGAAACAGGCGACGATTACGACGGTCAGTTCCGTCAAGTTCGTTCCGACCGCCATCGCCGCCACCTCCATGCGCTACCCTGAACGTTTGGCGTGCAGAGGGGCCGAGGAGCGAGTTGCCCGTTCCCCGACCCAGACATTTGTCACGCAGCGAGCGCACTGAGGAGATCGCCGACGAAACAAAGACATAGCCCGGCTCGACCGGGCCGCCGGTCCAACAACAATCCAAGTTTGCGCTTGGGCGGAGCCCGCCACCACTCCCCCTTCTGGGGGGGCGTGGCCTGGCTGATGGGGGAGGGGATCGGCGCCGTCCCGAATCCTGCCCTTCGGGCGAAGCCTCGCTTGCCGCCGCTGGGCGAGGCGGTGGCCAGTTTCAGACAATTCAATCCCAATGCCGAACAAGACCGAATCTCTACCGAAAGATTACGGAGAAATTACGACAGTCGGAAAGTCTTCTCTGTAGTGTTTCGAAACTGAACGCGCCCTCAACGGTGCTCTTCCAATCTTGGACCAGCAGCTCGCATAGGATGATGTCGTGGCTGGGTGGAATTTTCCAGAATATCGTGACGAAGAACTGCCCCTGGAGCAGGGTTCCCCAGCATGGCCGGCGCAGATCGTAAGATCTACGCCCAGCACAGGATCGGTCGACGGTCTCGGCAACGCAAGGGCCCCGGATCACGCGTCCGGGCGTTCCCGGGACCCATCCTCGCCCGACAGCCTTTGGCGATGCAGTACGCGGCAGAACCTGACCGGCGCGTCGCTGCCCCAAATCAGACGAGGCCTGGCACGCGCGTGGCGCCTCGTGCTGGCCCAGCAGATGAACGAGGCGCTTGGCGAGATCGAGCGGATCGAGCGGCAACTCGACGACGTTCCACCCACGGTCGCCACGCGGCTTCATGCGGCAGCACAGCTGGTGCGGGCGGTCGGCCTCGCGTTCCAGGACGACAGCCTCGCTGCTCTCGAAAATGCTCTATCGACTGTAAGGGAAAATGGTGCGAGCCAAGACGATCACGTGATTTCAACGCTCTGCCGGCTAGGGTACTGGCAGCTCGGCAAACTCGAGGCGTTCCATGCGCTGCCGAGGCACCAGTCCCGCGCCCGATGGTCACGGTCTCATGCGTTTTCCGCCATGGTCGATCTGTCGATCGAAGCGGCCGTCGCGCTCGATCACCTGCAGGTATCGACCGCTAAGCGGCTGGCGTCCGACGCCTTAGCCGTTGCGGCGGCCACGAAGGCGCCGCCCGGTCTGGCAGCCATTCCGGCATGTCTTTCGGCGCAACTCCTGTACGAGGAAGGCCATCTCGAAGAAGCCAGCGCGATCGTCCGTGACCGGATACCCGCGATAAACGCGGAGGGCGCGGCCGAGTGTGCGGTGCGGGCGTATTGGCTCGGTGCCCGCGTGGCTCGGCTGAAGGGGCAATACGATCATGCTGCCATCGTGCTGCGCGAGGCCGCGCTCCTGGGTGAACGCCGCGGGTGGCCGAGGCTCGTCGCAGCGTGCGCCCTGGAGCGCATATCGCTGCTGCTCGATGCGGGCCGGACGAAGGAAGCCCGACTGAGCGTCGAGAATCTCGATCGCTACGCGGGCGCACACCCTACAGGATTCGGGTATTCTCGAACCGAAATCGTGCGCTACTCCACGCTCGCCCACTGTCGCGTATCATGGGCCGAGGCTCCTTCGCGGGAGGCCGCGGCGGCATTTCGGCGCCTCTATCATCGCACCATCGACCGGCGGAGCCTCTATGCCGGGTGCCGGCTCGCCGTCGAGCTGGCCGGCATGCTGGCGTCGATCGGTGAGACCGAAGAAGCGGATGCGCTGTTCTTCCGAGCGATCAAATCGGGAGCGGGCGCAGGCCTGCACCAGATATTCCTCGAGAAGGGCGGCCCGCTTCTGCAGCGGGCCTACGACCGGGCGGAAGCCTCCGGTTCAGCGGATTGTGGCGTCCTGCCGTTGATCGGCAGCCTGCTCTCCTGCTGGAATGCCCGACATTCGACGGGCCGTCCCAACGCCAGGATCAGCAACGTGCTGACAGAGCGCGAGTACGAGATCCTCGGCCGCATCGGCCAGGGTATGGCCAACAAGCAAATCGCCCGAGTCCTTCAGATCTCGCCGGAAACGGTGAAATTCCACATCAAGCGAATTTTCCTGAAGCTTGCGGTCAACACGCGCGGCGAGGCGGTATCTCAAGCCAAGTCGTTAGGGCTATTATGATCTGGGGCATCTGCGCCGAAGGGAATGCCGCGCCATGGCCGAGGTGACGGAAAGCGCGTCGTTTCGGATCGATCTCGTCAATTTGTGCCTGTGGCGGAGGAGCGCCGCCGACGGCGACGAGCGCCTTGATTTGCCTCCCAAAGCGTTCGATGTTCTCCGCTATCTGGTCGAGAATACCGGCAGGTTGGTGACGCATGAGGAGTTGCTGACCGCGGTGTGGCGTGACGTCCACGTCCAGTCCGATGTCCTGAAAACCCACATTCTCGCGATCCGGAACGCGCTCGGCGACAAGAGCTCGAGCCCCCGCTTCATCGAAACACAGCGCGGCCGGGGCTATCGCTTCATCGGCGAGATGACGGGGATCGCTTCGTCGGCACCACCGCCCGAAGCCTCCGACGAGCTAGGCGCCTTCGCCGGGCGCGCTGAGCCTTCGCGGGAGTTGCTTGCACTCCTCGAGCGCGCCGCCTCGGGCGAACCTCAGGTGGTGTTCATCACCGGCGAGCCCGGCATCGGCAAGACAGCCTTGGTCCAGCACTTCCTGACCCAGGCGCTCAGCCGACACGATCTCGCTGTAGCACAAGGCCACTGTATCGAGGGATTTGCGGGAGTCGAGCCCTACTACCCCGTGCTCGAGGCGCTGGGCGACCTGTGCAGGGGGCGTGGCAGAGCAACGGTTGTTCGAACCATTCTGGAGCTTGCGCCGTCCTGGGCCACGCAAATGCCGGCTGAAATCTCGCACGGTCAGCGAGCGACCTTGCGGCAGCAGATCGTGCCCGACCCGCAGAGCCGGATGGTACGCGAAGCCTGCAGTCTGTTCGACGCCCTCGCAACGGATCAATCGCTGGTGCTGGTCCTCGAAGACCTTCACTGGGCCGATTTCGCGACCATCGATTTCTTGTCGGCGCTCTGCCGGCGTCGGTCATCGGCTAAGTTGTTGCTGATCGCGACCTACCGGCCGGAGGACCTGACGACGGCCCGTCATCCGCTGAAGCAGATGACCAGTGACCTGACTTTACGCAAATACTGCAGTGAGATCGAGCTGGCGCCGCTCTCGACGGCCGCGATTGGCGAGGTGCTGACGGGTGGCGCCGAAAGCACGCCGGCCTCTTTGGCGTTCACGCGCCTCGTCGAGGCGCGCACCGGCGGCAATCCGCTGTTCATGCGGGTCACGCTCGACTACCTCTTCGAGCGCGGTCAGATCACGCCCACGGCCGATGGCTGGCGGACCCTCATTCCCCTCGACCAACTGGCGTCCGAGGTGCCGCCGACGCTGGCGCGCGCGATCGAGGCCAGGATCGAGCGGATGAGCGACGAGGAGCGGCGCGTGCTCGAAACGGCAAGCGTGGCCGCCCCTCGCTTCGATCCGCCGACGGCGGCACGCGCTGCACAGATGGACGAACTATCCTTCGAAGCGATCTGCGAGAACCTCACCTCGAGCATGCTTCGCCTGGGCAAGCTGCTCACTCTTCCGAACAATCAGGTTGTTCGGACCTACAGCTTCAATCATGCGCTCTATCGACAAGTTCTCTACGATCGCATCGGGCAGGTGCGCCGTGCATCCCTGCATCGCGCGATCGGCGAACGATTGGAGGAGATCTATCCGCCGGACCAGCGCGGCGACCTGGCGGTTCGGCTTGCGCAGCACTTTGCGGCTGCCGGAGCTTGGGCCCGGGCGCTGGACTATCTCCGTTCCGCTCTGCGCGTCGCAATCGATCGATTTTCACGCGCGGACGCGTTGGCCATTCTCGACCACGCCTCCGATTTGGCTGCTCGCCTGCCCGGCAGCGCCCGAATCCCCGCAGAAATCGAGTTTCTGGAGCGTCGCGCTGCCATCCAAGCGTTGGGCAATGATCCCAAAGCCCGAGAAACCTATGTGCAGCTTGCGGACAAGGCTGGCCGGCATGGCGACGTCAATGCCCAGTGCCGGGCGCTTGTCGGCTTGGCTCACGTCTCGAGTTGGCACGATATGTCGCTCGGTCTTCGGGTTCTCGACGAGGTCCTGACGCTTTGCGACAAACAATCCGATCCGATCCAACAAGACATTATTCGGATGACCGCCTATGTGTGGCGTCTCTGGGGATACGGCTGGAACAGGGAAGATGCCGGCAAGTGTGAAGAAGCGTTCGCTCGGCTGAAGGCCAGCGGAGATCGCCTCACCATCGCGCGGGCGCAGATCCACTTCGGCAGGCCGTGCATGGTTTCGGCGCGCTATCGAGAGTGTCACGATCTGGTAATCGGCGGCTACCGCGTGCTCCACGAGACTCCTCAAAGCTTAAGTGAGGCCGAGCTCGTCCACGCAGCCTGGGTGCGCCATGCCAGTGTACCCTGGTGCCTGTTTTTTCTCGGGGAATTCGCTGCCGGACTGTCGGATTTGAACGCCAGCATCACTGCCTTTGAAAGCGGCGGCGATGCTTCGGCGGCGAATTTTCTCCAGGTCTTTCGCGGTGCCTTGCTCTATCACGCCATGGACTTTGAGGGCGTCCTGAGGGACTGCGGGCCGGCGGCCTCTCTTCCGGCCGAGCATTACCAGGCACGTGCCATCGGGGATCTGCCTCTCAAATACAGAGTTGCGCTGATCTATTGCGGCTTGGCCGAGGCAGCCCTCGGAAACAACGCCGCGGCGCTGGGTCACTTGCGCACGGCAGAAGACGAGATGGAGCGTCAGTCGGTACATATGGATTGGTATTGGCGCCTGGCACTCGAATGGGGGATGGTCAATGTCCTGATCGCGGTCGGCGATCACCCGACGGCGCTTCTGCGCGCGGAACGCCTGTGCGATCTGGCGGCACAAACGGATGAGCGCACCTGGCAGGCTCTGGCTTGGGAGGCACGCGCGCGTGCCGCGCTGTCCAGCGGCGAGGCGGAGGAAGCGGGCGGCCATGTCGAAAGGGCCTTGGCGGCGTGCCAGGAGGTGCAGGTGCCGCTGGCGGAATGGCGGGTGCACGCGACCTGCGCCAGCGCGTTCACAGCCCTGGGCGATGATCATCGAGCCGGAACGCATGCACGCCTCGGGGCAGCCGTAAGAAAGCGCCTCGCCGAGAGCCTGCCGGACGGCCATCCGGTCCGTCTGACCTTCGAACGTCGCAGCGGATCACTCTGCGAGGCCTGAAGGCCGACCGCAGGAAGCCTGCAAGGTCTCCCGGACACCTGACCGTTCAGCGCGCGCCGAGGCGGTATCTCAAGCCAAGTCGTTAGGGCTACTATGACTCCGGGCATCTGCGCCGAAGGGAATGCCGCCCCATGGCCGAGGTGACGGAAAGCGCGTTGTTTCGGATCGATCTCGTCAATTTGTGCCTGTGGCGGAGGAACGCTGCCGGCGGCGACGAGCGCCTCGACCTGACCCCGAAGACATTCGACGTGCTGCGTTACTTGGTCGAGAATACTGGTAGGTTGGTGACGCACGACGAATTGCTGACCGCGGTGTGGCGTGACGTCCACGTCCAGCCGGACGTCCTGAAAACCCACATTCTCGCGATCCGGAACGCGCTCGGCGACAAGAGCGCGAGCCCCCGCTTCATCGAAACGCAACGCGGCCGGGGCTATCGCTTCATCGGCGAGATGACGGGGTTCGCTTCGTCGGCACCGCCGCCCGAAGCCCCCGACGAGTTGGGAGTCTTCGCCGGGCGCGCTGAGCCGTTTCGGGAGTTGCTTGCACTCCTTCAGCGCGCGGCCTTGGGCGAACCTCAAGCGGTGTTCATCACCGGCGAGCCCGGCATTGGCAAGACGACCTTGATCCAGCACTTCCTGACCCAAGCGCTCAGCCACCACGATCTCGCTGTAGCACAAGGCCATTGCTTCGAAGGCTTTGCGGGAGTCGAGCCCTACTACCCCATGCTCGAGGCGCTGGGCGACCTCTGCAGGGGGCGTGACAGAGCCACGGTTGTTCGAACCGTCCTGGAACTCGCGCCGTCCTGGGCCACGCAAATGCCGGCTCAAATCTCGCTCGGTAAGCGGGCGACCTTGCGGCAGCAGACCGTCGCCGATCCGCAGAGTCGAATGGTACGCGAGGCCTGCTGCCTGTTCGAGGCGCTCGCGACGGAACGTCCGCTGGTGCTGGTCCTCGAAGACCTTCACTGGGCCGATTTCGCGACCATCGATTTGTTGTCGGCGCTCTGCCGGCGTCGGTCATCGGCCAAGCTGTTACTGGTCGCGACCTACCGGCCGGGGGATCTGGCAACGGCGCGTCATCCGCTGAAGCAGATGACCTACGACTTGGTCTTGCACAAATACTGCAGCGAAATCGAGCTGGCACCGCTCTCGACGGCCGCGATCGGCGAGGTGCTGGCGGGCGGCGCCGAAGGGGAGCCGGTCTCGCCGGAGTTCACGCGCCTCGTCGAGGCGCGCACCGGCGGCCACCCGCTTAGCATGCGGGTCACGCTCGACTACCTCTTCGAGCTCGGTCAGATCTCGCACACGGCGCACGGCTGGCAGCCGCTCGTTCCCCTCGATAAGCTGGCGTCCGAGGTGCCGCCGACACTTGCGCGCGCGATCGAATCCAGGATCGAGCGGATGAGCGACGAACAACAACGCGTGCTGGAAGTGGCAAGCGTGGCCGGCCCTCGCTTCGATCCGCCGACGGCGGCACGCGCTGCACAGATGGACGAGCTGTCCTTCGAAGCGATCTGCGAGAGCTTGACCTTGCGCATGCTTCGCCGGGACAAGCTGCTCACTCTTCCGAACAACCAGGTCGTGCGGACCTACAGCTTCAATCACGCGCACGTGCGCCAAGTTCTCTACGATAGCATCGGGGAGGTGCGCCGCTCATGCCTGCATCGCGCGATCGGCGAACGGTTGGAGGAGATCTATCCGCCGGACCAGCGCGGTGACCTGGCCGTTCGGCTCGCACAGCACTTTGCGTCTTCAGGCGATTGGGCCCGGGCGCTGGACTATCTCCGGTCCGCCCTGTGCATTGCGACCGATCGATTTTCACGCGCAGACGCGTTGGCCATCCTCGACAGCGCCTCCGAACTGGCCGCTCGCCTGCCCGACAGGGTGCGCATTCCGGCGGAAATCGAGTTTCTGGAGCGTCGCGCTGCCATCCAGGCGGCGGGCAATGATCCCAAGGCCGGGGAGACCTATGCGCAGCTAGCGGACAAGGCTGGCCGGCATGGCGACATCGATGCCCAGTGCCGGGCGCTTATCGGCTTGGACTACGTCTCGAGTTGGCACGATCTATCGCTCAGTCTCCGGGTGCTCGATGAGGTCCTGACGATTTGCGACAAACTATCCGATCCGATGCAACGAGACCTCATTCGGATGTCTGTCTATGTCCGGCGCCTCTGGGAAGCTGGCTGGAACAGGGAAGAGGTCGGCAAGTGTGAAGAAGCGCTCGCTCGACTGAAGCAGCACGGAGATCGCCTCACCATCGCCCGGGCGCAAATCAATTTCAGCAGACTGTGCTTGGTTTCAGCGCGCTATCAAGAGTGTCGCGATCTGGTGGACGGCAGCTACCGTCTGCTCCGCGAGAGCCCTCGAGACGTAGTTGAGGCCGATCTCGTCCGCGCCGCCTGGATGCGCCATGTCGGTGTCCCCTGGTGCCTGTTTTCTCTTGGAGATCTTGGGGCCGGACTGTCGGAGTTGAGCGCCGGCATCGTTGCCTTCGAAAGCGGCGGCGATGCTTCGGCGGCGAAATTTCTCCAGGTCTTTCGCGGTGCCTTGCTCTATCACGCCATGGATTTTGAGGGCGTCCTGAGGGACTGCGGGCCGGTCGCCTCCCTTCCGCCCGAGCACTACCGTGCACCTGTCACCCGGGATCTGCCTCTCATCCACAGAATTGCGCTGATCTATTGCGGCTTGGCCGAGGCGGGCCTCGGAAACAACGCCGCGGCGCTCGACCATTTCCGCGTTGCGGAAGGCGAGATGGCGCGGCAACCGGTGCATCTGGATTGGTATTGGCGCCTGGCACTCGAATGGGGAATGGTCAATGTCCTGATCGCGGTCGGCGATCACCCGACCGCGCTTTCGCGCGCGGAACGCTTGTGCGATCTGGCGGCGCAAACGGATGAGCGCACCTGGCAGGCACTGGCTTGGGAGGCACGCGCGCGGGCGGCACTCTCCTGCGGCGCGGCAGAGGAAGCGGGTGGCCATGTCGAGAGGGCCTTGGCGGCGTGCGAGGGGGTGCAGGTGCCGCTTGCGGAATGGCGGGTCCACGCGACCTGCGCCAGCGCGTTCACAGCCCTGGGCGATGATCATCGAGCCGGAACACACACGCACCTCGGGGCAGCCATAAGACAGCGCCTCACCGAGAGCCTGCCGGAGGGCCACCCGGTCCGTCTGACCTTCGAACGTCGCAGCGGATCACTCTGCGAGGCCTGAAGGCCGGACGCACGTATCCCGCAAGGTTTCCTGGACACCTGGCCGTTCAGCGCGCGGCCCACGTCCTGGGTACGCCGTGTCGGGCCTTGTTCGGCCGCGCGGCGAGATTGATCCCGAAGTTTCACGGGCGTCATAGAGCGTCGCCCGGTCGATTTCCGGCGGCGCGCTCAAAGCGCGCCTCCTGATCGAGCAGCACGTATTTGGGCGTCTCGATCCAGCGCCGGAAGGCCGGGCTGACGAGCCACAGGATGAAGAGGCCGAGCAGGACCAGGCTCAGTCCGATGACCGTTGCGGCGAACATCATGGCGCTCCCTGGGCGGCTGGCCGGCCTGCGCCATAAATCCAGCGGACATAGGCGACGACATCGCGCCGGTCCTGGTCGGACAGCACCGCGCGCCAGCTGGGCATCGAGGTGCCGGGCACGCCGTTCGCCAGCACCTCGAGTGCGTGCGCCGTGGTCGGCTGTTCGAGCTGGAAGTTGGTAGGGGCGGGCGCGATCGTGCGCGCCGCAGGCCCGTCGCCGGCTCCGCCAGCACCGTGGCAGGACGTGCAGTTCCGTGCGAACACCGCCTGGCCGTGCGCGAGCGCGTCCGGCGCCGGGCTGTTGTCCGGCTGGGTTGGGTTGAGCGTCCGGACATAGGCGACGAGGCTCGCCAGATCATACGACGGCAGGTCGCGCCAGGCCGGCATCGACGAGCCGGCGACGCCGTTCCAGAGCGCGCTGCTGACCCGTTCGTCCGACAGGCGTGTCGCCTGCAAGTCGGCCGGCCGGGGCACAAGACCGGCGGCCGCGGGCCCGGTGCCGGCGCCTGTGGCGCCATGGCAACTGGCACAACTATGGGCGAAGAGATCCGCGCCATGGGCGACGGCGGCCGGCAGGTCGGCCGGGGCCAGGCCCGAGAGGAAGCGGCGGGACGGCCCATCGATCGTCCGCTGGGCCGCATTCGCATCGCCGCGCCCGATCAGCGCCCCGTCGCTGGCCCCGTCGCTTGCCCCGCCCATGCTCATCGCGGCGCTCGCGGGCGACGGTTGCTGGTCGTACCCGGAGAGCGCCCGGGCGCGCCCGAGGCTCTGCAGATAGGCGACGAGATCCCGGCCCTCCACGGTCGGCCGATTGGGCGCGCCGTCGAACAGCCAGGGATAGGCCGGCATGATCGAATCCGCGACGGTCAGGCGGGGGTTGAACAGATGAACCTGCTGCCAATCGTCCGGGCGGATGCCGGCTTCGCGCGCCAGATCCGGGCCGGTGCGGCGCGTGCCCCAGAGCTGCGGATAGTCGAATTTCGTCTCCCAGGCCTCCGTGGGTGCGCCCCAGCGGGCGACGTCGGCCGGGACGAACCGCACCTGCTGGCTGTGGCAGTTGGTGCAGCCTTCCCGCGCGAAGATCGCGGCGCCATGCTGCTCGGCCGGGCTGTAGGCCGGCATGTCGATCGGGGCCGTGGCCGCGATCTGGTGTTTCAGCAGGCGGCCCGGAATGACCCCCAGCAGGACGAACGACAGGACGAAGAAGCCGAGCCCCGCGACGGACGCGATGACGTGGGCATAGCCGAAGTGAGCGCCTGGGCGGCGCTCCGGTGACATGGCCATCCCTATTCTCCCGCGACCGGATGGGCGCCGACTGCGACGAGTTCGCCCGGCGACAGAGGTTCAGGCGAGCTTTCGGCAGTCTCGCTCGCGGCGGCGGGCCCGGTGGTCAAGCCCAGGAGGAAGGCAAGGAAGCCGGCGAGCACCGGTGCCGCACTCGCATCGCGGAACGCCCAGTAGCTGGCGACGGCCCGGACGGAGTCCATCCAGGGGGAGCCGCTTTCCCAGAGATGCGCCTCGACCAGCCCGGCGGCGGTCAGGTCGAAGAACATGACGAGCAGGCCCGTTCCGATCAGCCAGTAGGACCAGGCCATCGCCGTCGCGTTGTAGCGGACGCCCGGCACGCGCTGCCAGGCATGTGCGATGCCGCCGGCGGCGACGAAGGTCGCGAAGCCGAGCATCGCCAGATGCGAGTGGGCGATCTTCCAGTCAGTGAAGTGGACCAGCGCCTGCACCGGCATCAGCGCCTGGAACGAGCCCTGCAGGCTGACCAGCAGATAGAAGATGATGCCCGTCCAGACATAGCGCAGCGGGATGTCCTTGAGGACGGCGGCGCCCTGGCCGCCGAGCGACATCAGCAGGTTCGTCACGACCAGGATCACGTCCGCACCCTGATAGACCGACGCCACAATCGCCGCCTTCTGCGTGTCCATCGGCAGCGACGAATAGACATAATGATGCGTGCCGGTGAGCGGATAGACGAAGAACAGGCCCCAGAACCCGATCATCGACAGGAAGTGGCTGTAGATCGGGCGCCGGGTGACGGCCGGGATCAGGGCATAGGCGATCGCGAGCGAGAAAGGGGTCACCAACAGGCCGACGGCGTCATGGATCCACAGGCCGCTGAACGCGGCTCCCAGGGCGCCCGGCACCAGTTCGGGCACCAGGCTGCCGATCGGAAACGAGAGGAACGAGAAGACGCCGCCGCCGATGATGTACCAGGCCGAGACATAGAGCCCGCCCGGGATCGGCTTCAACAGCGGCAGGATGAACTGGACGAACCAGAGCGCCAGGCAGAACTCGGTCACGATGTTCGTGACCGCCGGGAATTCCGTCCAGGCGAGCGGCTTGGCCGCAACCAGCCAGTGGTCGAAGCCCGCGAGCACCAGGCTCCAGCCTGACAGCACGACGCCCAGGTTCCAGAGCCAGAACAGGGCCCAGCCGAGCCGCCGGCTGGTCACCGGCCGGTCCGCTAGCCGCGGGACGAGGTGATAGAGCGTCGCGAGGAAGCCGTTGCACAGCCAGCCCCACAGGATGCCCTGGGTGTGGTCGTAGCGCAGTCGTCCCCAGGTTGCCCAGGGATAGCTGCCGAGAAAATCGGGATAGGTGAATTTCAACGCGACGATCGCGCCGAACACCGCTGAGATGATGAGCGTGACGATCGCCGCCAGGCTGTGCGCCTTGATCAGGTCATACTCGACGCGCGGCGGCGCCGATAGGGTGGTGGCCGTCATTTCGTCCCTCGCTTCGCCACATCGAGCACCCAGGCCGCGATGGCGGTCCGATCGTCCGGAGACAGGTCGATGCCGGTCGGACCCGGCGGATAGCCGTCCCAGCCTGGGGCAGGGTGGCTCACGGCATTGCCGATCAGACCGCGGCCATCGCCGCAGATCGGGTCCTGGGTGGCCATGGCGGCGTAGTGCGCAGCGATCGCCTGCCAGGACGGGCCGACCAGACGCTGGGCGGTGTCGTGGCAGCCCGCGCATTGCTGGCGGATGAGCGTGTCGCCATGGGCGATCAGCGCCGGGGTGACCGCCACTGCCGTGACGCTGGGCGAGGCCGCCAACGAGACCGGCGGGTCCTCGCCAGCGCGGATCGGCACCGCGGTCGCTGGCGTCTGCAGCACCTGCCAGGCAACCAGCGAGGCGACGACCAGCACGACGACGAGCATGGCGAGCGCGAGCCGCGTCACGCCATGATGGGAGGCGTCGCTCATGGCTTCTTGTCCTCCTGGCCGTTCCAAGCCACGAGATAGTCGACGATCTTCGGCACGTCCTCGGGGGCGATCGGCGCGCCATAGACCTTGATCATCTTGTTGACCTCGGCGGTCCAGACGGCGCGCTGGAAGTTCGGCTGGGCGCTCACGTAGCGCGGGCTGTGGCAGATCACGCAGTTGCTGACGAAGGCGTCGCGGCCGGGCAATGCCGGCAGCTCGGGCTCGTCATGCGGGATCGCGATGCGCCGCGCCGCGGGGCTGGTTGCGCTGAACATCGGCGGACTGGTGTTGGGCGGGGTGGCGATCGACAGGACCCCGGCCGATGGCGCGGTGGTTGGCGGCGTGCTGGTTGCCGGCGGACTGATGAGGGGCGGGCTGATGGGGGGCGCGTCGGCGGCGGAGGCCGCGGCGCAGACGACGGCCAGCAGGGCGGCCAGCGCGAGTTTCTGGTGTCCGGTCATCTCACACCACCAGGCCGGTCGTGCTGTCGATCACCTTGCGGCCGTACCCGCCATGGTTCCACTGGCTCAGGATCTGATGCTCGCCGGCCTGGTTGACCGCCCGGACCCGAAGCTGGTAGGGCCCGCGGGCCGCCGGCGTCCAATTGAGGCGCCAGCGGCGCCAGGAATAGCGGTCGATCTCGGGATCGAGGGCCGCTTCCTGCCAGCTCTGCCCCCGATCGGCCGAGACCTCGACCCGGGTGATGCCATAGCCGGCATCGTAGGCCAGGCCCTCGAGCGGATAGGCCTGCCCAAACGGGATCGTCTCCAGCGGCTCGGGCCGAACGAAGATCGAATGGATGCTGAGCTTGCCGATCGGTTTCGTCTTGACCGCCAGATGATCCTCGGACTCGTTGTAGTCCGGATTGTCCGGCACGCGGTAGGCGACGTCGTGCCAGATATTGTGGAACGGCTCTGTCGTTACTTGGATATCGGTCACACACTTGACCCAATAGGTCGCATAATAGCCGGGCACGATGAGGCGCAGCGGAAAGCCGTTCAGCATCGGCATCGGCGTACCGTTCATGGCATAGGCCACGATCAGCGTGCCGTCGGTCGCATGTTCGATCGGCAGCGCCTTCTTGAGGTCGGCGAGCGCCGGCATCGGCGATCGGTCGAGACCCTGCATCGTAATCTCGACCGAGCCCGCTTTGAGGCCGGCCCGATCGAACAGGTCGGTGAGGCGTACGCCGGTCCACCGCGCATTGCCCATGCCGCCATTGACCCATTGGGAGCCCGGCACGGGCGGCTGGAACAGGCTGCGCGAATTGCCCGAACAGATAGCGAGCGCGGTGACCGAAACCGGCTCGAAGTCGCGCTTGAGCTCATCCAGCGACAGCGATAACGGGCGCTCGACGTTGCCGCCGATCGTCAGCCGGAACGCCGCGGGATCGATCAGCGTCGGCAGCGCGGACTCATGCCAGCGCACGAAGAACGCCTCGTTCGGCGTCAGGTCCTGCCGGAAATAATGCAGCGGCGTCTCGAGCTGCGGCGGCCGGTCGGTCAGCAGCAGCAGATCCGTCTTCTCTGGGAACCGCACGAGCTTCTTCGGCGGGAAGTGGAGGTTCGTTTCATCCGCGGCGGCACGTCCGAACGGGGACAGCATCAAGCCCGCGCCAGCGGCAGCGACTCCCGCCAGAAATTGGCGGCGGCTCTTTGGATATGCCCGCATTGTTCCCTTCATGGCTTCCTCGTCATTCAGGCAGGGGAAGTCGGTGTCGAAAACGCCATGAACTCGCAAAGGCCAAGCGGGCCTTGCGTTCAGCCCTCGATTGGAGCGGCGCTTCGCTGGTAAATCTGTGATGCACGCACGGTTCGACACATCCCCCGTGATGGGGAGCTACGCCGACCGATTTCGGGGGGGGCAGGTGCTGATCGGCCGCGTAAGCGCACAACCGCGCTGGCTAGGTAGGCTGGCCCTCAGGCTGCGGAAAGTGATTAGCTGCGGCGTTCGGATTTCAGGCTTTGTGCCGGTCGGGGGTGGCTCCGATGCGATTTTTCCCGCGAAACCGGATACCGCGGTGGCGACATCGCGCTATTGGGCGCCAGGGCCCATGCTCACAATTTGCAGCAGGTTGGCGCGGAGTTCCGGTCTGTTCGCTGTAAACTCTCTCAGTTGCCGAAGATCCCACTTTCCAAGAGTTCGGGGACCACGGGGGAGGTGCTTGGGCTTGGGCATCGGACCGGCGATCGAGCCTGGTCGGGATTGGCTCTACGATTACTAGGTCAAACCTCAATCGCGCCACGATGCCGAAGCCGCGCTGGCGCAGATGCAGCGGCGGCCGGCCTGGTTTGACTGCCGCTCGCCGCCCAGAACAGCACACCGCCCCCCCCATCGGAGGGGATATATCGCGCAGAGCTTTGACCGCAAGCTTCAGCCAGATTTGGATGTCGGCGACCGTCGCGGCTACACGCGAGGTTGCAGAGATGAGTGGCGCCTGGTCCGGCGTGCGGCGGCTCTTCGCGAGCTGCGAGCAGGTCGTCTCCTGCCAGCCGCGCATTCGTACCGCGGCGATGGTTGTTGTTGAAAGCGATCCCTCGGCGCCTTCCGTCGGAGGACGCCCTTGATCCACGATCCTGGAGGCGAATATGCGGCTGCCCCTTCTTCCCCCTTCCGAACTAGGTGCCGAGCAGCGTCCGCTTTATGACGATATGCGCAAGGGTATCGAGACGACCTTCAAAGGCTTCACCGCCATTGATCGCGCCGGGCAGTTGATCGGCCCTTGGAATCCGTGGATCCGGTTTTCGCGATTTGGAGGGCCGGTCTGGGAACTGGTCAAATCGCTCTCCTCCTCACCAAGCTTGCCAAAGCCCGTCCGCGAAATTGCAATTCTCGTCACCGGCGCACACTTTCATTCCGCCTACGAGATCTATGCCCACGTTCTGGTCGCGGAACTGCGCGGAATTCCGGACGACAAGATTGCAACGATAATCGCCGGTCAACGTCCGGGCGATCTCACCCGCGAGGAAGCAGTGGCCTACGACCTGGCGTCGGCCCTCGTTTCCGGCGGAACGCTTCCGGCCTTGACCTACCAGCAGGCCGTCGGCCTTTTCGGCGAAGAGGGAACGGCGGAGTTCATCTATCTCGTGGGTCTCTATTGCATGGTGTCCGTCACGTTGAATGGCTTCGACGTACCGGTTCCTGAGGCGGCCGAATCCCGCTAATTGCATGTGCTGGGGCGCGACCCTATGTCGTCTCAAAATAGTCGGTTGAGCGCACTGGTAGAAATGCGATGTCGGCGGGGTCACGATCGGCACCGATCGTGACCCCGCCCGACGAGCTATTTTGTTCAACATACCGAGAGCCGCCACCAACCCTGCAGGCATGAATGTCGGATTCGGCGTTCCAATTACCTGAAGGCTGCCGTTCTGCTCTCGGCCCATCCGAGCCGAAGAGCGGCCGGGCGGCCTCGCGCCCATCCCGGCCGTTCTGCCAAATTCCCACGCTTCCCGAAACCGGCCATAGCTCGGTGAGGTGCGAGTCCAGTCCATCACCAGGTGAAAGCACCGGATTTGCACCGTTTGGCGGACAAGGGCCGGAATTCGCGGAAGCGCCGATCCGTTCAGGCGCTTCTGGAGCGGCCGTAGGGCTGTGGTGCCGGTCAACCGGCCGGGGCGCCGGGCTCGTCGTTCTCCGCCGCCTCCGGACGCTGCTCCCACATGCCGCCCTTCATGGTGACGATGGAGGGCTGCTCGAACCATTGGTTGGGCGCCAGGATCTCGCCGCGGCGGATGTCGGGCAGCACCTGCAGGTCGAAGATCTCGTCCGTGCCGGTGACGAATTCGAGGACGCCGAGGATGCGGCCGCTCCGCGCCTCGACCGCGGCCACGCCGGCCATGAGTTCGTCCTGCTCCGCCTCGATCGGCAGGCCTTGGGGCCCGCGCTTCTGCCGGAGCTTCGACAGGCCGACGAACAGCACGCCGCGATAGCCCGCGAGCCCATGGGTAAAGCCCGGCAGCTTGGCGACGACCTCTCTCGCCCCCGAGGCCGGATCGATCCGCAGCAGCAGGCCGCGCCCGCCCTCGAGCACGTAGAGCGCCCCGTCGATGATGCGCGGCGAATGCGGCATGGAGAGGTTGCCCGCCACGATCCGGCCGGACGGCACCTCCATCAGGATGCCGCCCTCGGCCATGCCGTCGCGCCAGCCGCTCGGTGTGTTGGTTTGACCGAGCGCCGTCGCATAGCGCAGCTTGCCGTCGTGGAACGCCATGCCGTTCAGGTGGCAGCGGTCGTCGCCGGTGAAGTCGGTCACGAACGGCGGCTGCCAGATCGGCGTGAAGTTGAAATAGCCGTCGATGACGCTGATGCAGGACCAGCGCGTGTTGACCGCGAGCACGATGTTCTTGTCGAACGCCATGTCGTGCAGGTCGCAATAGCCGGTGTAGTAGCTCTGGCGCGGTACGAACACGGCGTCGTAATGGTCCGGCTTCTTCGGATAGAGCGGCGCCAGGGTCGTGACGTTGGCGAAGATCATCAGCTCGCGCGTCGTGGCAATGGCGAGCCGATTGCCGGCAGCCGCGAGCCCCATGGAGCGCGGCAGCAGGCAGGCGGCCAGGGTCGGCACGCCGTCAGTGACGCCCAGCAGCGCTACGCCAGACGGCCGCCGGCTCAAGGCGAGCGAGCAGCCGAGCGTCGCCAGCACATGCAGGAACTGGCCCCGGTCGCGCAGGTCGATCAGGGAAGGCTGCACATCGGGGCCAGGCGGCGGCTCCTTTACGGGAGCCGCGTGGACATCATCGCCATTTCCGACGAGGGATATTCGCTCTGCTGAGACCTGCTGGCTCATTTCTGCTCATTTCGGGTTGGCACAGCCGCCGCGCCGATAACGCATCGGACGTCGCAGTTGACGGTATCGATGATGTACATCCCAGCCTCCATTGCTCTATTGCCGGACTGCCGCTTGCTTTTCCTGCATCAACTGCCGCGCCTGCTCTTCCGTAATGTCTCCAGCAGCAAGCACCTGCACACGGCTCCGCGGGTCCTGGCGCCGGTTTTCACTCTGCCGACCCTCTTTCTTGCGACGATTCTCCTCCTGCGTTCCTTGCGCCGGCGTCCCGTCGCTGCCGCCATAGCCGATGACCTCGACGGTGATGATCGACGGCAGGTCCTGCGGGCCGCCCCGGTTGGTCTGCCTGGCGGCGTCGCTCGCCGCATTGGCCGCAGCACCGGCCGCGTTCGAGGCTGATGTCAAGCCACCGACGTCGACCGAGGCCTGGTGCGGCACGCCGACCGCGGTGCCCTGGACCTGGATGTTGTCGGCATTGGCGACCTGCAGGGCGGCCACGAACAGGTTGCCCGAGACGCGGATGCCGGCCGCACCGGCGTCGACCGTGCCGCGCGGCGCGATCAGGTAGACGCTGCCAGGTGCGGCCCCCGGGATGGTCTGCAGGGTCGCGATGCCGGCGCCGGTCACCTCGCCGCGGGCATCGAGCGTGTTGTAGTGGTCGTCATCGCTGACATAGAGCGGCGGCGGCACGTCGGCGATGGTCTTGGCGCCCTTGCCGGCATTGATGTCGCCGTTCGACGACCAGATCACCATGTCGCCGCCCTGCTCGGTGAAGACGCGGCTCTGCGCCAGCAGCAGGCTCTGGTCGGTGAAGATGTTCACGTTGCCCTGCTCGAGCGTCAGGATGCCGAACGCGCTCGGTCCGACGACGGTCTTGCCGTCGAGATTGAGGAAGCTGGGCGCCGCGGCGGCCGCACCCACCAGGGCCTGGCCGCCGGGACCCAGGATGGTGATGTTGCCGCCCTGCTGGGTCTGGATCGCGGAACTGCGGATGTCGAGGTTGCCGGTCGGGACTGGCTTGCCGCCATTGGTGCCGCCGGCGAGGCTGTTGGCGGTATAGCCCAGGCCGGCCGGAAAGAGCGTGTTGATCGCCTGATAGCCCCGGGCATATTGCTGGTAGAAGGCGCTGGTCGGATCGTTATAGGCCTTGCCAACGTCGGCCAGCACCGTGAACAGAGCTTTCTGGTTGAAAATCTGCTGCACGGCGGCCGGCAGCGCCTGGAACTCGGACCAGGCCTGGTCGAGCGTCAGGGACACGGTGGGCTTGTCCTTCGCGAGACCAGTCTCGATGCCCTGGCCCGCGTCATACTGCTGCATGAATGCGATGAGCGCCGTCTCCACGGACGGCGTCGCCACGGCGGGATCGACATAGGCCTGGATGAAGGCGGCATTGGCGATGCCCTTGCCGACGCCGAACAGCACCTCGATATCGGCGCTCTCGTGCGGCAGGTAGGGGTTGGCGCTATTGCCGAGCGTTACGATGCCGCGCGGCGCCACCGCGCTGGCGCCGGTCCCGGCATAGGGGTTGGTCGAGGTCAGCAGGACGGGATTGGCGAGGCTGATGTCGTGCCCTGCCTCGACGTCGAACGTACCGGGACCGCCCAGGTTCAGCGAAGCGAACGCGGCCCCGACCTGAAACGATACGCCCTGGTTGACGTCGAGGATGTCATGGCCGGCGACGATGCGGGTGATGTCGTCGGTGCGCAGATTCTGGCCGAGGAAGTTCAGGTTGACGATGTCGGTTGCGGCATAGATCTGCGCCGGCTTGTCGACACCGATCAGAAGGCTCTGGTCATAAAGGCCGGCATTCTGTCCGGTGGGCTCGAGGAAGCCGTCGACGATGTCGCCGTTCAGGCTGTAGATCCGCACCGGCTGGCTATCTCCGGCGTGGAGCGGCGTCGATGCATGGTCGGCCGGCGCGGCGGAGGTGAGGTCGCCGTTGAACAGGGTGTGCAGCGGAGCGAGTGGCGACGGCAGCGAGCTCGCCGGCGCATCGATCAGGCCGAAATCGAGAGAGAGACCCCCGCCGCCCGACGTGAAGTTGTTCCCGTAGATCTGGATCGACCGATCGGCGATCAGGCTGAGCTGCCCGGTGGCCGAGGGATAGAGCAGCCCGCCGCGCTGGATCGAGATACCGCCAGTGAAGGCGGTGAGCGTCACCGTGGACGGCAGGACGGCCGCTGCGTCCGTGCCGCCGACACCGGCGCCGATCAGCGTCAGATCGGTCAGCGTGTTGAGCGCCACGTCGCCGGTGGTGGATGCCAGGTTCAGTGCCGACGTGGGGGAATAGCTCTGTGCGTCGTTGCGCAGGCCATAGCCGTTGGCGACCGCGCCGCCTTGAAGATAGGACGGGTCGACCATCGCGCCGATATCCGCGCCCTGGCGGGCGCTGACGTTGAACACCGCGTCCTGCGCGGCAAGGACGGTCGAGACCGGCTTGGTCACGCCGAAGAAGGTCTGGGTGAGGCCGCTCGACCCGATCGATCCGCCGGCAGTGAGCGTGGCGGTGCCCCTGGCGACGAAATAGTCGCCGCTCAGGATATCGCCGCCTGCCTTCACCGTCAGGTCGCCGCCGCCGACGGTGTTGACCGTCTGGTTGCCGTTGCTGAGATACCAGGTGGTGGGCAGCGATACCGCCAGATTGGCGATGTTGCCGCCCGCCGTGATCGCGACATTGCCGCCGACGCTCATCACGCCCTGATCGAAGCCGCCGAAGTTGATCGAGGTCTGGACGATCTGACCGTTGGCATAGCTGTTGCCGGTCTGCATCCACGGCCACCAGAACTGGTTGTTGACGGCGCCCGTGTTGCCCAGGCTCTCGATGCCCGCGATGTCGTTGCCGGCACGGATGGAGATGTCGCCCGCCGCATCCGGATTGACGGTGCCGGTCGCCAACAGATCATAAGCGCCGAAGGTCGTTCCGCTATAGGTATTCTTACCCGTAACGATGCTGGTCGATGTGCCCACCGGCGCGTCGCCGGCGGGCGTGCCGGCGGTGTAGATCGCGCCCGGCGCGGTCGTATCGAGCAGGAGCACGTCGTTCGCCGCGGCTATGTCGATCGATCCCGTGCCGGTGCGGATCATCGTCGGCGCGTTGATCGTCTGGTTGTTCTTGTCGAAATAGGACAGATGGCCATCGAGGGTGACGTCACCACTGCTCGCCGGCCGCGTCGCTCCGGGATTAGCGGCCGCGAAGTCGGCGCCGGCCGTCAATCGGTAGGAGGTGCTGCTGCCAGCGTTCAACGACGCCTGGGTTAACGGCAGCGGGTTGGCGGCGTTGTTGACGGGCGACGGCGTGTTGTCGAGTGTTGGGGCTGTCGTGAAGGTAAAGGTTTGCCCGCCGGCGACGGGCACGCCACCGCTAACAACCGTGACCGGTTGCGCAGCCGGAGGCATTAATTGGTTAAGTGGAGCGTAATTGCTCAACGCATAGTATGAATATGTTGCATAATCTTGAACATATTTAAAGTATGAGAGCGGATTAGCCGCCTGCTCTTGGGCGGAGGGCGGTGTTGGCCCGCCGGAATTGGTAACGCCAATGGTCCGATGCAAAAACGCCGCTATCGGGTAGCCATTTGTGTCATAGACCGCTGGATTGGGAACTGACTGTAAGTAATCGGCGTACGCCTCATACATGGCGTAATATTCGGCGATCTGCGCCGGATTTCCGCTTGTCAGATTCACGGGAGGACTGACCAGACCTGCATAATATGGGTTTGAACTATTGATTCCGTAATACGTGAGAGGATTCGCTCCCGCTTTATTAACTCTCTTAGTCGAGTAAAGATATTGAACCGTGCCATAGTTCGTCGGATCGAATGCAAAGACGGTGCTGCTCGTACCTGGTGAGATCGGGTTCGTAACCTGAAAGAAACCATCGGAGAGGCTGGCCTTGGCCTGAAAATCGTTCTCGGCCTTGAACGTGATGGTCGGCGCCTGCCCCTTGTAACGGTAGGCGAGATTGGTCGGGGAACTTCCCGCGCCGAGGTTCCAGTTGGTGAGCACGGTGATATTGCCGCCGTTGATCGCCGGATCGGGATTGTCCAGCTCGATCCCCGGCGTCACCGCGAAGTTGGCGATATTGGCGAACCGCGCGGTGGTCGCAGAGGCGATCGGGAAATTCTCGACGAAGCCCATCAGCGTGCCGGGCACGGCGGCGGTCGCGTCGCCGTTCTGATAGCCGTAGAAGGTCTGGTGATCGGTATTGGCCGCGCTCGGCGTGAAATAGTCGTTGGCGAGATAGCTTGCGAGTTGGTCGGCGGTTGGCGTTGGTAGTGCGTTGCCGCTCTGATCGGTCCAACTGCCGGAGACAAGGGTGCCATCGGCGTTGTACCAGCCGGCCGGATCGACCAGCCCGTCGAAATGCTTGCTCGCGCCGTAGGTCAGCGGATCGGTCGTGCTCCAGACCGCGAAGGCTTCAAGTGTGGTGCTGCGCGAGCCTTTGATCCGGGCCGTCGGCGCGATGGTGACGTTGACGTCGCCATTGGCAAGCAGCGGCGCACGGAAGCTGACCGTGCCGCCGGACAGGCCGCCGGCCGCGCCGCCCGAGACGTCGATCAGGGCGTTGGCGCCGAGCGTGATCGCGCCGGAATTGGCTGCGGAGACGAGCTCGTAGCCATAGGTCGGATCGAGCTGCACCACGCCGCCGACCGTGTCGGGATTGCCGACCGTGCCGATATTGACCGTGCCGCCGCGCTTGGTGGCGCTGGAGCCGGTGGCGATCAGCGATCCTTCGAGATCGACGCCGCTCTTGCCGTAGAGGTCGATCTCGCCCCCCGCCGTGCCGGCGGCATTGATCGTGCCGAGAATATTGACGTTGCCGTTGGTCGGGTCCTGGCCGCCGGCGCCGCCGTCGGCGGTCAGCGAGACCGCATGGGCGGTCAGCGTATTGCCCGCCGACAGCGTAAGGTTGCCGGCCCGCGTATGCACGGTGATCGCATCATCGACGCCGCTCGAGGCGAGCGTCGCCGTGAGATTGTCGAGGTCGATGGCACCGCCGGTATCGAGCGAGAACGAGCCGCCGAGGAAGCCGGCCGCTGCCCCGCCTTTGAGCGTGCCGTTCAGCTGCACCGACTGGACGGGCGCCGAGAGCGTCAGGCTGCCGGCGGCACCGCCGCCCTTGGCCCCGGAGAAGTCGAGCGTGGCCCCCGGCTGGAGCACGACCGCGCCGGTGTCGGCGGTCAGGCTGATCGCGCCGCCCGGCGCGTACTGAATGATGTCGTAGAAGGCCTTCGACACGCCCGCCGAGCTGACCAGCGAGCCGCCGGCGAGGGTGAGGTCGCCGCCGGTCGCCCGCAAGCTGATATTGCCGCCCGGCGCCAGGATCGCGGCACCATTGTCGGCCACCGTCGCGCCGACGAAGCTGATGGCGCCGCCGGCAGGATTGGACGCCGGCGCCGGGCCGGCGGCCGGATTCAAGCGCAGCGCGCCGGTCGTCTTGAGCGTCGTGTTCGAACCGGTGTCGGCCAGATAGACCGGGGCCGCGAGCGTCGCATTAGCCGCCCCCAGATCGAGGGTGCCGGTATTCTGCCCGACGATGCCGCCGGTCGCGGCCATCGTCACGGCGCCGAAGCCGGAGAGCACCTTGTTGCGGGCGCCGAGATCGATCTCGCTGGCGTTGACCGTCAACGATCCCGAGCCGGCGACCGCGGTTGGAACCGGGGCGCCGAGCGCATTGGTGAAGGTGATCAGCGGCGCGTTGAGGATGACGGTGCCGCCATCGCCGGTGAAGCTGCCGGCCGACAGTTCGACGGCATTGCCGAACCCGACGGTGACATTGCCTACGAAGCCGATGGCGCCGTAACTGCGCAGGGCGACCTGGCTGGCATGGGCGAACTGCGCCAGTCCGTCCTGACCGACGACGAAGCCCGGTAGGCCGGCGGCGGTCTCGTTGGTGAAGGTGATGGCGCCGGCATCGACGGTGATCGAATGGCCGGAGAAGCTGGCCGCCGGATCGAAATGCAGAGTCCCGGAACTGTCGAGCGTGAGGTTCTGGCCGCCGGCCAGGACCGCGCCGGCGCCGACCGTGAGCAGCGCCTGCGAGGTCGTCGGCAGGTTCGTGCGGGTGAAGGTGAAGGCGCCGCCGTTCGAGACGCGCACCGTCGCGCCGTCGCCGCTGGTCGTGCCGGCGACACCGGCGGGGCCGCCGAGGCTGCCGCTCGCCGTGACGATGCTGCCGCCGTCGATGCGCAGGCCGTTCGCGGCATTGGGATCGGTGCCAGTCGGATCGGTCTTGGTGACGAGGATGATCTCGGGCCCGGTCAGCGGGTTCGTCGCATCGTTCGAGACCACGACGCTGTCGGCGAGCGCATTCATGGTGACGCCGGTCGTGGTCGGCGTGCGCGTGCCGCCGATCAGCAGGCTGCCGGCGCCGAGCGCGTCGAGGCCGTCGGCCGAGAGCTGCAGATAGCCGGCGAGCGCCGGTTCGCCGGACCCGACGATCTGGATATCCTGCGCGGCGATGTCGACCTCGGCCGCCGCCCCGCCCGCGGCCGCCGCGGCCTGGAGCGTCGTCTGGAGCACCAGGCTGTTCGTCGCGGCCAGCACCAGCCGGCCGGCATCGATCGGCAGGGGCGGGACGACATGCCCCGCATTCGCCGCCAGCGTCGGAAAGAACGTGTTCGCGCTGGTGAGACTGTAGGCCGAATATTGCTGCCACACTGCAGCGGACTGCACCTCGAACTGGCTGACGGTCGACCTCGTCGCACCGCTCAGGCCATCGACGTAATAGCCCGAAACCAGATGCGTGCCGTCGGCCGTCGTGACGCTCTGGCCCGGGACGACGTTGGTCGCGCCGGTATTCTCCACGACGCGGTAAGCGCCCGGCAGGGTCGCGTATTTGGCGGGGAGCAGGGTATAAACCCCGTCGGGAAGGCCCGGCACACCGGCGAGATAGACCGACTGGCCGATCTTGCCGCCGATCGCTGCCTGGCCGACGCCGCTCGCCGCCGTCTGGCTCGACGCCGTGCCATTGGCCTGGGTGGTGGGCAGCGTCACCTGCGCATAGACCGGGTCATAGGCTGCGACCGGCGCCTGAGCGCCCGGCAGGATCGCATAGATGTTGCGCGCATCCGGGTAGAGCGGCGTCGCGACCGCGGCACCGCTCGCCGGATAGCTGAGGTTATACTGCGACAGCACATCGCGGCTGCCGCCGGTGCCGGGGACCCATTGTATCGCCTGCAGGTCGCCGCCGCCCGAGAGATCGACCACCGCACCCTTGTCGAGCGCGACGTTCGCGCCGTTGACGGCGATGATCTTCGATGGCGGCGCCGTCAAGACGGGCGTGGTGGCCTGATTGGGCACGGCGCCATATTGCCATTCCGTGCCGTCGATCGTGACGCCGTAGGGCACGACGGCGCCGTCGAGCGAGACGGAGGTCACACTGCCCGCCGTGAGCGACACGGCTTGCGTATTGGTGAGCGGCAGGTTGCCAAATTGCGCGAGGGTCGCCGCGTCGGCGGCATTGCCGACGCCCAGCACGATCGAGCCGGACGGGGCCCGCACGGTGCCCGATTGCACGATGGTGGCGGCATCGACGAGCAGGCTGCCGCCGGCCGAAAGCGGCATGCCGGAGGCGCCGTTCCCGAGGAACGTGACCGTGGTCGGCGCCGGTCCCGTCGCGTCAATGATGAAACCCTCGCCGCTCGCCGGATAGAGGTCGGCGGCCTTGAAGGTCAAGTTGCCGGCCGAGAACAGCTCGCCCGGCTGCAGCGCGCTGCTATCGCCCGTATTGGTGGAGGAGAGGCGGATATCGCCGCTGCTGGTGAAGCTCGCCGCGCCGAAATTGCCGAGCGCCACCTGGTTCGTCAGATCGATGAACCCCGCGTTGATCACGAGCTTGCCATCGGCCAGGGCCGGGGTCGTCATCGGGGGCGTGGCGTTGTTCAGATTGCCGGTCCCGGCGATCTCGACATAGGGGGCGCTGATCGAGACCGTGGTGCCGCCGATGCTTTGGGTGCCGGCCGTCAGCGTCGGAATCGCGGCGGCACCGGCCGGGAGCGCCAGCAATTGGCTGGTATTGAGGATCACCGCCCGGCCGAGATCGAGCGTGACGTCGCCGGCGAAGGCGATCGGCACGGGCGGCGGCGGGTTGCCGGAGACCAGTCCTGTATTGCCGACGACCAGCGTCGAGAGGCCGGAGCCCTTGAGGCGATCGACGGCGAAGCGCAGCAGGTAGGTCGGCGTGCCGAAGCTTTGCCCCGGTGCCAGGCCGTCCGGCTCGAGGTCGCCGCTCTGCTGCAGGATCACGCCCTTGGCGCTGCCGCCGGGGGCAAGGCTCGCTTGCGGCAGGATCGTCAGCGTCCCGCCCTCGCCCTGGGGGGCGCCCGCCTGGCCGCGGAGCGTGCCGTCGGCATAGAGGCCGCCGGCGGCAAGGGTGATCGTCCCGGCATCGCTCCAGGCTGCTTCAAGCGCATAGCTCGGCGCACCAAGCCCCGTGGTTCTGGCCTGCAGCTGATCGAAGACGCCGGCCGCGCCCGAGACGTCGATGACGGAGCCGGCCTCGGTCACCACGAAGCCGCTGTCGTTGGAGAGCGAGACCGTGCCGCCGGCCAGCACCTTGCCGGTCACCGGCGTCACGAGCATGCCGCCGAGACTGAGCGGGCTCGCGAGCGGATCCTGCAAGGCGACGCCGGAGACGTCGAGCGTCGCATTCGCGCCGAGCCAGACCGATTTGTTCGCTGACGTGGCACCCGAATTGGCGGCCTCGAGGGTGACCGAGCCGCCATGGGCGACGATCGAGCCCAGCACCGTCACCTGCGCCAGCGAGCGGAGGTCGATCGACGCCCCGGCATCGGCGAGGATCGTGGCGCCGGCGCCGATCGTCACACCGCCGGTGACGCCGGCATAGGTTGGCCGGGGCGACCAGGACGTATAGTCACCGGCGGTCATCGTGAGCCCGGTCGCCTGGCGATGATAGGCATCGAGCGTGCCGAGGCTGGTCAGGCCGTCGGCCCACAGGCTCGCGCCGGTCGCCGCCGCTTGCAACGCCGCGAGGTTGGGCAGCAGGTTCTGCTGCGTCAGGCGAACCGTCGTGCCGGGCGCGATCGTCGCGTCATAGACGGCACTCAGCACGTAATTGCCGAAGCCCTGATCCTGGAAGAAATCGGCCGGCAGGGAGAGGTCCCAGGCCGGTGCCGTCGTGGGATCGCCGCCGATCTGGAAACCCAGCCCCTGCAGGGTGAGCGTCCCGCCGCCCGAGAAGCCGGCAGACCGCAAGGTGCCGTCGAGCACCAGCCGGCCCTGGGTCGGCTGCGTGCCGGGGAGCGTGTTGCCCGGCGTACCGAACTGATTCCCGTTCTGCACATTATAGGTGACCAGCGAAATGCTGCCGCCCTTGCCGACCGGGATGCCGTTCTTCATCAGCAGCTGGCCGGTCGGCAGCATGACGCCGCCGCTCGAGACGTCGAGGATGCTGCCGGCCTCTAGGAGGATCGAGCCCGTCGCGTCGACGACAGACCCGCTGATGAGCGGGTTTTCCGCCTCGGCCGTCTTCAGCGAGATGCTGCCGCCATTGACGAAGGTGGCGGCGCCGACGGCGTTCGTCCCCGGGGTCAGGTCGTTGACCCATTGGCCGGCCGCGCTGATCAGCGCATTCGGGCCCACCGTGATGGCGTGCGGGCTGCTGAAAAGAGCTGACAAGTTGACGGTGATGGCGCCTGAAGGGGCGATGAGCTTGCCCAGCACCGACAGATCGCCGGCCCCGCCATTGAGGGTGATGGAGCCGCCCGGCTGCACCGCGAGCGTGGTGCCGTCGGCGACGGTGATGCCGCGCCCCTTGATGTCGTCTTCGGTGATGGTGACATTGGCAAAGCCGCCGCTGTTGAGCGTATCGGCCGGCACTGTCGTCCAGGCCAGGACGTTGTCCGGATTGCTGGCGCCGAGCGCCGTCAGCGCCGCCGTATCGAGGGCGGTCCCGGCCCCGAAATCCGGTGCGAGCGCGCCGAGATCGGGCGCCTGATCCCGAATGCTCACCCCACCCGTCAGGCCGGTCAGGCTGTCGCCGTTGCCCATGGTCAACGCATGGGCGGCTCCCAGGATGAAGGAGCCGCCGCCCGGCAGGAAATTGCCGCCCGAAGCCGTGCCCGCGGGCGCCTCGCCCGCGGCCATCTGCTTGATGCCGGCAAAGGCCTGGCCCGAGATCGCGCCGTCGAGCACCGTCGCCTGGCCGCCGAACACGCTCAAGCTGCCGGCATTGCCGCCCTGGATATAATCGGGCTCGTGGGTGCCGCCAGTCAGCAAGGCGCTGCCATAGATCGTGGTGACGCCCCAGCGGCCATGGGAGACCGAGAAGCGTCCGGCGATGCCGACATAGGTATCGGTTGGATCGGCCCGGCCGATATCGACGATATGGCCGCTCGCGTCGATGAGACGCGTGGTGTTGATCGTGCCGCCCAGATAATGGACATAGCCGCCGTCGAGATTGAGCGACGAGCCCGCCGCGGTCATCACCTGCCCGCCGCTTAGCGTGATGGCGCCGCCGTTGGTCAGCAGCTGGTCGATCTTGCGCGGGATGAGCTGGGCATAGCCAGCGGCGTTCAGGATCGGGCTGCCGACCCAGGCGAGCCCGTCGGTGGTCGTGCCCGAGAGCGTGCTGTCGATGACGACGTTCTTCAGGCCCTTGAGGAAGCCGGTGCGCAGCAGCGGCGAGTCGGCCAGCTCGTTCTGGCCGATCACCGGGATCGTCACCAGAATGCTGGACATCGGCAGCTGGACGTCCGACAGCCCCGCCACGTCGACGACCGCGCCATTGTCGATATAGATACGACCCTGCACCGCCGTCGAGCCGGCCGGCGCATTGCCGACGCTGAGTGCTGCGACGCTTACGCTCGCCCCCGGCGCCTCGATCAGCGCGCCGTTCTGCAGCCAGACCGAACCGCCGGTCAGCGACACTCTGCCGGCGGTGAAGGAGCTCCCGCTGGCCGGCACACTCTGGCCGTCTTCCTCCGGCAGGTTGGCGATGATCCCGCTGACGACGAGGGCGCCCGCCCGCCGATCCGCCGGCACATAGGGCGCCACATCGCCAATATCCGCCTCGTCCACCGTCGAGATGACAATGCTGCCCGGGCGGCTGACGCTGGTCGTCACGCCCACCACGCCGGCCTGGGTCACGCTGCTGCCGAGCAGGGTGACGTTGCCGGTCGTCGCCTGCACCAGGCCGGTGTTGACGAGGGAGCCGGCCGGCGTCACATCGACGCCGTTCACGCTGACGCGTCCTGTGAGTTCCGGCACCAGCCATTGTGTCGGGCTTTGCAGCAGGCTGACGCCGATGCCCGCCGCCAGGATCGCCTGGCCGTCGGTCGTCGTGATCGTCCCGGCATTGGTCACGGCGGGGGCGGCGATCAGCACGAAGCCGCCGTCGCTGCTCGTTCCGTTGGCGTGCGTGTTGATCGCGGCGCCGGCTTGGATCGTGATGGCGCCCGACGGCATGAAGACGGCGGGCGTCGAGCCGCTGAGCTGCGTGCCCAGGCCCAGCACCAGGTTGCCGGCCGTCGTCGAACTCGTGGTGCCGCTCGCCTCGGGCGCCGCAATGCCGCCATTGGCCGCGTTGAGGAACAGCGCATTGCTGGCCGAGACCGCATTGTCGTAAGCCGCCGAACCCGGCATCAGGTTGGACGTGACATTCTCGCCGAGGAAGCCCAGCGAGGATGCGATGAGCGTATGGACGTCGATCTGGGACGAGCCGCCGAAGATGATGCCGTTGCGGTTGATGAGATAGACCGAGCCCTCGGCCTTGATCGTCCCCAGAATCTGGCTTGGCACGCCTGAGGGATCCTGGACGCGGTTGAGCGCGATCCAGTTGTTGTTGCCGTTCGCCTGGTTGCCCGCCGTCTGGTCGAAATGGACCGTCGTGTCCTTGGAGAGGTTGAAACTCTGCCAGGTCAGGATCGCTTTCTGGGCGGTCTGCTGGATGGTGACGGTGGTCTGGCCGTCGCTGGCGCTCTCGGTCGGAAGCTGCGCGTTCTGCCACAGCGTCGGATCGGTGCCGATGCCGGGCGCCACCTGCAGCCCGCCGGTCCCGAGCCCGCTCGGGATGGTGCTGGGCGCCTGGAGCGACAGGTTGCGCGCGGCACTCTGCGCCTGCTGCAGGGCCTGGATCGCCTGCGTCGCCGCTGCCAGCGAGTTCCGCGCCTGCACCGTCGCGGCCTGCGCCTGCTGTACCGATGCCATCGCCGCCGCCGACGCATTGGCGACCGGCGACGTTCCTCCGCCCGCCAGGATGTTCCGTGCGTGCGCCGGAGTGGTCGTGGCAACCAGCGTCAGCGCGCTGACAGAAGCCAGAAGCGCGGCTTGGAACGTGCGGTTTGAACGGAACGCAAGATCGCGAACGGGCATGAAGGGGCGCTTTCTCGGCAAGGGGCGTGACGGGTCGAGGCAGTGGCGGAACCACCCTCTCAATTCAGCGATCCCCATAGGTCGAGCAGGACCGAAAGGAAAAATGCGATCGGCCCAAAAGATTTAGCGACCGTCCTCCCGGACTATCCGAGCAGCACGATTCCGCCGGGTAGCGTGGTCGCCCGGGCGTGAAAGACTTGTTCGAGTTGCCCCACCACACCGTCGATGCTTGCGATTCGAAACCGCGCACTGAACCGCTCGCGTCCCAGCGCTGCGCTCGTGAGGATGACGCGGCCCGGCCGGTAACGGTTGACCTCTTCAATGACCTGAGCGACAGGGGTCGCATCAAAGATGACGATGCCGTCCTGCCATGCCGCCACGACCGCGGAATCGACCTGGATCGCCGTACCGATGTCCGAGCCGGCGTAGACCACCTGCTGCCCGGCCGAGAGCGGCAGTGCCATTGGCCCGGCCTCGACTCGAACCTGCCCCTGCATGCACGTGACGCAGACCGAACCGCCGTCACGCCGGATGTTGAACCGCGCATCGGCCGCGATGGCGCGACCATCGCCTGCGAAGACCGCGAATGAGCCGGAGGCTTTCGGCAGAGCCGAAATCATCGCCTCGCCAGCGATCAGCTCGACCTGCCCTACCTCTCCCCCGGCGGGCCGTAGGGCGACGGAAGTCCGTGTGTTCATGTCGATCGAGACATGGCCGGCGAGGACGATCTGCCGTCGTTCGCCGATCCCGGTCCGATAGTCGGCGGCAAACTCGGACCAAGAGGGCCAGAGCCCGAGCGGAGGATGCACGGCCATGGCAGCGGCACCGGCCGCCGATGCCGCCAAGGCTCCGCCCAAAAACGCGCGGCGCCCGAGATGCGACCGCCCGGACGGGTAGCTCCTTTCGACGGCGCGGAAGGTATCGGGCTTGGCCACAGCCGGCTGCCGCCGCCGGAGCGGAGCCGCAGCCTGCCATACCTTGCTTGCCTCGTCGAACGCCGCCGCATGGGCGGGGCTTTGCGCCGACCAGGCCTTCAACGCCTCGATGTCGTCCGGTCCCGCTTCGCCCGAGATGAAGCGCACGACCCAGCCGTAGGCTTCATGCTCCAGTCTCGTCGGCGTAGCTGGTGGATTGTCCGGGCCCGTCATCCTATTTCGGCCTCACCCAACGTCATCCTCTTGTTCATCTGATCCCCGAAACCGCCGCGGACCGAAACGCTGGATGATTTTCCGGTCGAGACGGCGGCCGCAGTGGATAAGAGCCATCTTCAGTTCCATCTCGACCAGGCGCTGGGAGATACCAAGGCGATCAGCGATCGCTCGCAGGGGCGTCCCGTCGGCACGCGACGCCAGCAGGATCTCCCTGCGCCGCGGCGTGAGTTCGGCCAGCGCCCGTTCGAATGCCGCGAACTCCGACCTCGCCTCGACGATTTCAGCCGGACCGGGCGTCTCGTCCACAAGGTTCAGTGCCGCCCGCGCATCGTCGAGGGTCTTCGCCTCGCGGTCGCGCAGGCGACGCTTCAGGCCAAGATTGTAGGCGATGCGCAGCAGATAGGGGAACGGCCGACTGATGGTGCCGATGGACGACGTCCCATCCAGCCGCAGCCAGGCATCCTGAAGAGCATCCTCGGCGTGATGCGCCGAACCCAGCCGCCGCGCCAGTTGCGTTTTCAACTCATCGTAATCGAGCAGAAGGCGCTGGCGCAGAATTTCCCGGCTGTCTGCCATCAGTTCGCCCCCGGGGGACAATCCTGCGAGCCCGCGGAGGAGGGCAGGATTGCCAATGTGATGGGCTGAGGCATGCCTGGTGGCGGGGTGCCGACCGCGAGGCCCCGAATGGTGCCGGCGAAGCCGCGGCCACTCGCGGCGTGGGCGCTGCCGACCAGCTCGTCGGCCCGGTCGATCACGCCCGACGTGGTCAGCCAGATGCGAAAGATCGCGCCGTCATTCGCCCAACTGCTGTCCGTGCCATGGCACAGAGCATCCGCGACCCCTGCCTGGATCGCCGCAAAATAGCCCTCATAGCGTCCGCTCGAGACCGAGAGATCTGCCGTGGGAGAAGGCGCGGCGGCGGTCATCGGCACGACCGTCAAAGCGCTGGGCCCCGTCATCTGTGAGGTCAGCCCCGAACCCCGAAGCAGCATCCGCAGCGCGGCGTCGGGCGTAAACGTTCCTGCCACCGCGGCAGAGACCCGTCCTTGTGCCACGGCCGCATTGTAATAGACTTCGAGACTGGTAGCGGCGCCGTAGGCGAGCAGGGCGTTCGAGAGGGGTTGTGCCGGGATATCGAACTCGACCTGAATTTCAGGTCCGGAAGCGAGCGCGGCAGAAGGTTCCTGGGAAGCGATCTGTGCAGCCTCCCCCCTTGTTCCGTGTCCCGTGACAGACGCCAAGCCAAGGCCGATCGAGAGCATCCGACATATTCGGGCGCGACGGAGATATGCAAGATCCGGCATGTCTTCGGCATGGGGCGCGGAAATTTCACCGGCGCGAGCAGTATCACGCGGCACCAGCGGATCTTATGAATGGTTTGTTACAGAGACATGTCTCTCGACAACCGCCCAGCTGGTGTCACTCGGAATATCAAACCCGAGCGCTTGCCGATTTGCCTGTTCGCAGACGGCCGTTTGATGGTCGCAGCGCAATTTGTCCGAAGACTTTCCTGCGATGAGTTTCCGGATAAATTGATTGTTGGACGGGTTTACGGACGAGCAAAGCTTCGATGGGGAGCATCGGCTGCGCGAGCGTGCCGGCACGGAAACGGGCGGCTCCCTAGCACAAAGGACGGGCAGGCGTGAATGTCCGTTCGTCGTACCGCATTTTCCAAAGCAGATGAGGTGGATGGCTCCCGCTCACGACATCTGAGTGCCAAGGTGGGTTGCTGTCAGGCAAACCCGAGCAAAGGAGCCATCCGCCATGGAGATTACGACAATCGGCCTGGATCTGGCCAAG